>JBLGCL010000043.1:0-17638 GCA_047617305.1 Natronomonas sp. | reverse complement strand
TCGGAGTCGTCCATGTCCGTTCGCAAACAATGGCCGCTCGAGAGTCGTTCGTGGGCACCCATGGGCGACCCGTCCGAGTGGGTCGGTTCGTGAGCGATCACGGAGCGGTTCCACTCCTCCGGGCTCCAGGGGATGGACAGCGACCCGAGGAGGTGCCGTCCCTCGTCCAGATAGGCGACGGATTGGACGAGTACCTCCGAGGGCGAAGCGGCCTTGACCGCCCCGATCGAGGTTCCGCCGTCGAAAAACCGGACGATGTATTCCTGATCACCGACCGACCGTGCCGACCGCGAACCCGGCCTGGACCCACGCTCATCGGGCGGGGAACGCCCCGACGGGGCGTCCGCTTCTTCTCCGACCGACGGTTCCGAAGCGCGTTGGCCGCCCGCATCCCCGTCGCCCCCGTTAGTCCCAGGTTGGTCCCGGGCGGTCGACGCGGGTCGCTCCTCGTCTCCGTCAGGACGGTCGCCACGGAGGTCCGCGGCGAACTCGTCGACGAATTCCCCGGCGGCGACGGCCGCGTCGGAACGCAGTTCCTCGCCCGTCACGTCGGCCAACCGATCCGCCAGGTCGGCGGCGATTTCGTCACGCCGTTTGGCCAGTCGTTCCGCCGCCCGACGACGCTTCGCCTGGCGCGTCGTTTCCCGCTCGACGACGGCGTCCCGGTCGTAGTAGGACACGACGTCGGGGTGATCGGGGAGTTCGTCGAGCGAGAACCCGGCGACGTCAAGCGTCCCCTCCACCGACGCGACGAAACAGTACCGTCGCCCGTCGAGGAGCACTCCCAGTTCCACCCCTGCAGCCCGCATCGTCTCCGCGAACCGGCGAGCCTCCGACCGATCGATCGACGCGGACGGGGCGATGGTTTCGACGAAGACGCTGGGGTCGTCCCCCCGACCGAGGGCGAACCCGATCACCTCGTCCTCGAACCGGTAACCGGCCTCGACTTCGGGGCCGTGCACGTCCCAGTCGAGGGCTTCCAGGAACGGCTGCGTGATGCGGAGTTCGGCGGTGCGCGTCGACATCCCGGGATCGGCGTCCAGCGCCGAACGCGCGTGGTCGACGAACGCTTCCAGCGTGGCCGAATCCATCGTCCCGACATACGGGAGGGCGGACTTTGTACCTTTGGTGGCGCCGACGGAATCGACCGGCGACCGGTCGTTCCGGAACTACCGTCACTCGATTTGATAGATCCGGAGTCGCCCGTCGAGGATCTCGAACTCGGATTTGAGCATCGGCGGGATGGTCTCCGCCTTGCCGATGACGAGGTACCCGTCGGAACGCAACGAGCGGGCAACGGTCCGCAGGATCGGCTCCTTGTACTCGTTGTCGATGTAGATGAAGAGGTTCCGGCAGAGGACGAGGTCGTATCCGGACTTGGGCTCGTCGTTGATCAGGTCGTGGCGTTCGAACGTGACGTGCCGTCGGACCGGTTCCCGAACGCGAAACGTGTCGCCGTCTTGGTCGACGTAGCGATGATACGCCGAGAGGAACTCGAGTTGTTCCCCGACGTCCACCGTTCGACTGCTCTCGTAGACGGCGTCGCGGGCGGTTTCCAGCGCCGACGCGTTGATGTCGGTCGCGAGAACCCGGAGTTTCTCCTCGTCGATTCGGGGGTCGTCGTGGGCGAGCATGGCCAGCGAATAGGGTTCGCGGCCGTCGGCACACGCCGCGCTCCAGGCGTGGATCTGGCGTTCCCGGTCGGAAACCTGTCGGAGGAGGTCGCGGATCCCCTCCCAGACGTCCGGGTTCCGGAAGAACCCGGTGACGTTGATACTGAGTGCGTCCAGCAACGCCTGCCGTTCGTCGAGGTCGGACCGGAGGCGGTCGAGGTACTCCTCGTAATCGTCCGAACCGGTCCGTCGCATCCGGGACGAGAACCGTCGCTGGAGGTAGCTGTCGTTGTAGTGGCTGGTCGCGAACGACAGTTCCGTCTCGATGAACGCGGTGAGTCGGGCGAATGCGTCGTCGCTCACGCTTCCTCCACTCCTCAGAGCTCCTCCGCTCCGTCTTCGCTCGCCGTTCGAATCGTGAGAACGCCGGTCGCGGTGTCGAACTCGACGGTTCGCCCACGGCCGCCACCGACGTCCTGGGCGACGATCGGGACGCCGAGCTTCTCGAGTTCGTCCTTCGCGGCCTGGACGTTGCGCCGTCCGACCCCGTCGCCGAAGCTCTCGAACTGGAACATGTCGCTTCCACCCGCGATTTTCGCCTCGACCGAGGTGTAATCCGCGCCCTCCTCGACCATGCGTCTGAGCATCGCCCTGATCGCCGTGTCGGCGAACTTCCCGGGCTTGAGGTCGGGGCTGTCGTTCTCGTCGCCGTTGGGCAACATCACGTGGGCCAGCGCTCCGACCGTCGCGTCGGGGTCGAACAGCGCGATGGCCACGCAGGATCCGAGACCGTACGCCTTCAGCGTGATTCCCTGATCGCTGACGACGAACTCCGAGATGCCGACCTGTACGGGTTCGGTGGTCGGGGTCCCCGGTTCGCTCCCGTAGGTCCTCATGAGTTGTCTTCGATGTCGGTGAAGTCGGCGGTCGTCGGCGTCTCGTCGACCCGCTCGACCTCGAGGTCGTTCAGCGCGCGCTCCAGGTCCTCCTCGTCGGGGATGGCGTAGATGTCACAGTCGAACTCGCGCCCTTCGGCCTGAATTTCGGTGTCGAAGACGAACGCGAATTCCTGATTCTCGCCGAGCTGGATCACGACGGGATCGATGACGGCACTGCCGATGTCCCGGACGAACTCCGGCGTGGAATGGTCGATCGTCGTATCGAGGACGTTCGCCCAGCCGTCGAGGAACCCGCTGGCCATGATGTTGCCCAGTTCCTTGATCGCGCTTTTGCCCATCTCGTCCTCGAAGGGCTCGTCCGGTGCCGTCGGGACCATCGCGTCCACGATCTCCTCCGCGGACGCCTCGTCGAACAGGAACAGGAGGTAGCCGCTCGGCGTCCCGTCGAACTCGAAGGCGACGCCGACGAGCATCTCGGACGGGATCTCCTCGGGGATTGCCTCGAGGGACACGAAGTTCAGGCGGCGGATGTTCACCGTCGTGTCGATGCCGGTCATCGTCGTCGCCGCGGTGGCCACCTCCTGCGCCCCCTGCTTGGCCATCCGGTCGAACCCGGCGAGCTTGTCGTACTCGATGCCCTCGTGATCGTCGGCCCGTTGGCGTTCGAGGATTCGAGCCATCGAGTCGTGATCCGGGAAGAGGTAGTGGCTGAATCCGATCTCGGTGTCGACGGCCTCGATCCGGCTCTGGAACAGGAGGGCCAGGTCGTCCTCGCCGGGGGCCTCGTCGAGGTCCTCGATGAACGGATCGACGGTCGTTCCCTCGATGAAGTCCGGCGTCGAGATGTCGATGACAGTCCCCAGGACGTCGGCCCAGCCGTCGATGAAGCCGTTGTTCATGATCTGGCCGAGTTCGGTCACCGCGCTCCGGGTCATCTCGTCGAACTCGTCGGACTCGGACTCCGCCATGAGCGTCCGGACGACGTTCAGGGCGTCCTCCCGGTCGAAGACGATCATCGCGTGACCCTCGAATCCGTTCGAGAGTTCGACCCTGACGCCGACCTTCTCCCGACCGTCCTCGAAGTCAGAACGGATCTCGGACCCCCGCATGAAGTTGAGCTTCGTGACGCCGACCCGGGTGTCGACGCCGGTCATCTGGGTCAGCCGGCCCGCGGCGATGCCCGCGCCCTCCCTCGCCATTCGGTAGAACGTGCCGAGTGCGTTGACGTCGAGCTTCATGCGGGCGTCGTTTCGATGCCGTTGATCATCTCGACGAACTCTGCGAGGTCGGGGAACGCGTAAATCTCGGCCTGGATCTGGTAGCTCGGGACGGACAGTTCCGAATCGAAGAACAGCGCCAGGTCCTCGCCGCCGAGCCCGGCGGTTCGTTCGACGATCTCCCCCGCCGGCGCGTAGACGAGTTGTGGAGTGGCGACGTCGATGCCCCGGCCGAGGACGTCCGCCCAGCCGTTGATGAAGCCGTTGGCCATCTGGTTACCGAGTTCCTCGACCGCGCTTCTGGCCATCTCCCCGGACACCGAGGACATGTCGTCGACCATGTCCCGGAGCATCAGGGCCGTTACCTTCTTCGCACTGGCCTCGGGGAAGAGGACGAGCAGGTGACCGTGTGGGGGTTCGAGCAGCCGAACCCGGACGCCGACGCGTTTGCCGTCGTCGAATTGGCCAGTGATGTCCTCGACGTCGACGAAGTTCGTCTTCGTCACCTCCATCTTGGCGTCCTCGCCGGTCAGTTTGCCCATGTTGTCGGCGACGCCGTTGGTCCCGACCTTCGCCATTTCGTTGATGAAGCTCAACTTCCGGATGTCGACCATCAGGCGCGTGCGTTCCGTCTGAGATTCGTTCGTGCTCATAGTGTATTCACGTCCAGTATGTTGACCACGTCCCCTTCGCCGAGGACCGTCGCGCCGCTCAGCCCCGGAATGTCGCCGAGAACGCCCTCGAACGGCCGCACGACGACCTCCTGTTGTCCGCGGACCTCGTCACAGTGGATGGCGATCTCGCGAACGTCCTGGCGAAGCTGCACGAGTTTGCCCTCGTCGTTCCGGGTAGCTCCCCGCGTTTCGAGGGTTTCCGCCAGCCGAAGGATGGGGTAAGCGTCCTCGCCGTCGACGAGGCACTCCTCCCCGTCGACCATCTCGACGCGTTCCATCCCGCCGATCTCCTCGACCGCCTTCAGCGGAACGCCGAACTCCTCCTCCCCCGACCGCACGAACAGGACGTCGGAGATGGCGACGGTGACGGGCAGCGTCATGCTGACGATCGTGCCCTCCCCCGGTTCGCTCTCGATCGATACGGCCCCGCCCACGGACCCGACCGTCGTCGACACGACGTCCATCCCGACGCCCCGGCCGCTGACGTCCGAGACGTCTTCCGTGGTCGAGAATCCGGGCTCGAAGACGAGGTCGTAGATCTCCTCGTCGGACAGTTCCTCGGCCGCTTCCCTCGAGAGGAACCCCTGCTCGACCGCCTCCTCGCGAAGGCGATCGGGATCGAGTCCCCGGCCGTCGTCCTCGACCTCGATGACGACCTGGTCGCGCTGCCGTCGCGCCCTGAGCGCGACCGTTCCCTCCGGGTCCTTGCCCGCCGCCTCGCGCTCCTCTGGGGGTTCGATCCCGTGATCGACCGCGTTTCGAACCAGGTGCATCAGCGGATCGTCGATGTCGTCCAGGATCGACCGATCGATCTCGACGTCCCCGCCGTTCATCTCGAAGGAGACCCGTTTGTCCTGGTCGCGAGCGATGTCACGAACGGTGCGCGGAAGCCGGTTCGCCACCGTCGACAGGGGCATGAGACGGACGTCCATGACGGTGTCCTGGAGGTCACCGACGAGGTCCTCGAGGTCGTCGATCTCCTGGTCGATGGCGGCCAGCGACTCGCCGGACTCGACCGCTCGACGGAGGCGAGCCCTGGTGGTCACGAGGCCCTCCACGAGGTTGAGGAGTTCGTCCACCCGGTCGATGTCGACGCGGACGGACTGGGTCTCGTCCTCGGCCTCGCCCTCGGCCTCGGTTACGTCTCCCGGTGGCGTCGGCAGGAGTTCGTCGAGGTCGACGTCCCGATCCGGGAGTTCCTCGGGGTCCGACGCGACCTCGACCGGCAGGCTCCCGGGGCCGGGCCGGTCGTCGACCTCGTCACCCGCGGCCGATCCGACCTCGGCGTCGGAACCGGGACCGGGTTCGGTGGTCGTCCCGGTGCCGAACTCGCGATCCAGTGCGTCGAAGTCCGGTTCCGCATCCGACGCCTCGAGATCGAGGTCGTCGAAGGCCTCGTCCGCTGCCTCGATCTCGGCGGTGAGGTCGTCCACGTCGATGTCGCCCACGGACGGTGCCTCCTCCTCGTCGACCTCGAACTCCGCCACCTCGACCCCGTCCAGTTCCTCGTCGGATGCCGCGGATTCCTCCCCCGTCGACTCGTCGCCGGGACCCGCCTCCGTCGGTCGCGCCGGACCGAACTCCACGGTCGCCTCGACGTTCTCGAAGTCGACCGCGTCGAGGTCGGCGTCGACGGTTTCCTGGAACGCTTCCTCGGACGCCGCCGGTTCCCCGCCGGAATCGGCCGCTTCGGTCCCCTCGGCCGGTTCGGTCGGGTCGGTCGCCGCGTCCGTATCGACCGCTTCGGTCGAACGTCCCGGTTCCGGGGACTCCTCCGACGGCGTCATCTCGGACACGTCCGCCTCCGTCCCGAGGTCCACGTCCGGAGAGAGGTCGTCGGTCGCGCTGAGGCCCGATTCGTCGTCCGGCGCCGTCGCGGCGTCCGTGGCCGCGGCGGACGGGACGTCCGACTCCGCTTCCCTCTCCGCCTCCGGGGACGACGGCTCGGGGACCGATCCCGACGCAGCCGCGTCCTCGAAGTCGTCGTAATCCTCTTCGAACGTGACCTCCTCGCCGGTGTCGAACTCGATGTCGGGTTCGAACTGAGTCGCCGACGAGGTCGCCTCCGCTTCCTCGGTCGTCTCGGGCGCCGGTTCGGGCTCCTCGACCGCTTCAGGTTCCGGCTCGGGCTCCAATTCCTCGACCGTTTCCGGCCCCTCGATCGCTTCCGGTTCGGGTGCCGGTTCGGTTACCTCGACCGGTTCCAGCTCCTCGATAGCTTCGGTTTCCGACGCCTCGGCTCCGGCTTCGATCGATCTCCCGGCGTCAACCGCCTCGGGAGTCCCGTCGACGGCCTCGGGTTCCGGCTCGGCCTCGGCGGAGTCGGCCGCGACCGCATCGGACCCGGGTTCGACCGCCTCCGATTCGGCCGCCGCGTCCGCGTCGCCGGGCTCCGTTTCCGCCGTCAAGTCGTCGGGTTCCTCCCGGATTTCCGCGGCGGAATCGGCCAGGCCTTCCGTCTCGATCGACTCGGGCTCACCGGTCGTCGGCTCGTCCGCCGCCCCGGCCGGTTCGACAGCCTCGCCCTCGGCGGGCTCCGCGTCGCCTTCCGTCGGTTCCGGATCGCTTTCGGCGGATGCACCTTCTGCCGCGTCCGTCGATACCTCCGCGTCCGGGGTGCCGAAGAGCTCGTCCGCGAAAGCGTCGCCCTCCTCGCCGTCGGGCGGTTCGGCGGCGCCTGCCCCGCCAGGTGTCGCCGCGTCGTCAGGACTCTCCGCGGACCCCTCCCCGGACGCCGATCCCGCACCGGTTTCGAAGTCCATCCCGGTGCCCGACTCCTCGAGGATTTCGTCGGGGGCCGCGTCCCCGGCCTCCGCCTCTTGGGGGCCTTCCGGCTCGTCGGGTTCGGGCTCCGTTTCCTCCTCGATGAGCGCCTCGGGATCGACGGACTCGATCTGTGATTCCGAGGTGGCCTCGGCCTGGTCGACCGTCGGTTTGCCCGGCGACGAATCGTCCGCCGGTGCTGTATCGGCTTCCGCCTCCACCGAGCCGCCGAAGGGGTCGAACTCGTCGTCCTCGAGTTCGTCCTCGTCGAGGAGTTCGTGGAACCCGACCTCGTCCTCCTGGTCGTACTGATCGAACTCCAGGTCGTCGAGCTCGTCCTGCAGTTCGTCGAACCCGACCGGGTCGACCTCCTGCTTGAGTTGCTTGAACGTTTCCGACGCGTCGTCGACGACCTCGTCCTCCCCGGTCGTCTCCTCGCCGGTCCCGTCGGTCGGCGGTTCGGCTGCTTCGGAATCGGCCGACTCGGCCGTCTCCGTTTCGGCGGCGTCGACCGCCGACCGGGGCTCTTTCTCCTCGACGTCGGCGAGCGGATCCGGCGCGTCGACGTCGAGTTCGACCTCGACGTCGTCGAACGTCCCGTGATCGCCGAGTTCGTCGAAGCCTTCGGCGTCCCGGACG
Source organism: Natronomonas sp. (assembly GCA_047617305.1). GTDB lineage: Archaea > Halobacteriota > Halobacteria > Halobacteriales > Natrialbaceae > DATFIX01. The sequence continues at coordinate 9,833 of JBLGCL010000043.1, read as the reverse complement.
TGTTCGACCATCTCGTCCAGGTCGTCGTAGTCGTCGAACTCGTTGAGGAGGTCGTCGACCGACACGTCCTCGACCGACTCGACACCGGCGGTAGCCGCGGATCGATCACCGTCGGCATCGGTATCGACGGCGGCCTCGCCCGGACGGTCCCCACCGGCCGTCCCTCGGGCGCGGTCCGTCACCTCGACGATGACGAAATCCTGAACGGCGTCGACGGGTTCGAGGGCGTTGCTGATCGCCTCCTCGGTAACCGGCGCCCCGAACACGGCGTCGATTTCGCCCCCGTACTCGCCGGCGTCGATCGTCTCCTGGCCCGGGACCGTTCCCAGGAGGTCGAAGGCGTCGACCAGCGCGTCGACGACGCGGCGACCGTTGTTCACCGTCCCGGACGACTCGATGTCGAGTCGGACGAAATAGACGTTGTGGTCGTCGTCCGGCGACGAAGCGGCGTCGATCGCCGTCCCTATCTCCGAATCGTTAGGCGGCGTGAGGACGTCTTCCGGCGCCAGGGAGTGGAGCCGATCGATCGTCTCCGACGGCTCGCTTTGGGGCTCGCCGTGGCGTCGGATCTCGTCGACCATCGCCTCGAGCTCGTCGACCGCGTCGAAGATCTCGTCCATTAGCTCGGGCGTCACTTCGAGACGACCGGCACGGATGTCGTCGAGCCGGTCCTCGATGGCGTGGGCGAGGTCCTGCGCGTCGTCGTAGCCCATCGTGCCGCAGTTGCCCTTGAGCGTGTGGGCCATCCGGAACACCTCGTCCATGGCCTCGCGGTCGTCGGGCGACCGTTCCAGGTCGAGGAGCGAGTTGTTCAGTCGTGTGATGTTCTCCTCGCTCTCTTGAACGAAGTCTCGCGTGTATTCATCCATTCGAATCACCGTCCGTACTGAGTGCGTCGAGGATTCCGCTGGCGATTTCGTCGACCGGGAGGACCTCGTCCACGGCACCGGTGGCGATGGCCTGTCGGGGGATGCCGAAAACGGGACTGGTGGCCCGATCCTGTGCGATCGTGTGGCCACCGGCAGCCTCGATCGCCTCGATCCCCGCCGCTCCGTCCTTTCCCATGCCAGTACAGACGACGCCGACGAGGGGGTCGTCGATCCGGTCCGCTGCCGTTCGCATCGTCACGTCGATCGCCGGACGCACGCCGTGAACGCGTCGTTTTTCGTTCAGACGAACCCGTATGCGCCCGTTGACGTAGTGGGCGATTTCGAGGTGAGAGCCACCCTTCGCGACGAGCATCTCGCCGCCGTCGACCCTGTCGCCGTCGCTGGCCTCCCTGACATCGTAGTCGAGCACCGAATCGAGCCGCGCGGCGAGGCGGTCGGTGAAACTCCCCGGCATGTGCTGGACGACCAGGACCCGGGCGTCCAGGTCTAGGGGGAGCCCGGCGAGCACCCGTTCGACGATCTTCGGCCCGCCCGTCGACGCGCCGATCACGACCGTGGGGCGATCCACGAAGGGACGTTCGGTGGCGGTCGGCCGGTCGGTCGTCCCCGCTTCCGCGCTGGTGGTGATGGCCGGGGACGCCGGTTGCGCCGCCGACCCCTCCGACGTCGAGCCGGAAGCGGCGGTGCCGGCGACGCTTGTGGCGGTTTCCGCGGTTCGCTCGCGGGCGATCGACGTGAGGTCCGCGTCGGCGACGGCCTCGACCGTCTCGACGAGCCGGTCCTCCAGCGACGCGATGTCGACCGAGACTTCCCCGCCCGGCTTGGCCAGGAAGTCGACCGCACCCTTCGAGAGGGCCTCGAACGTCGCGTCCGCTCCCGCCTCCGTGTGGGCGCTGAGCATGAGGATCGGCGTCGGTCGCCGTTTCATGATCCGTTCGACCGCCTCGATGCCGTCCATCCCTGGCATCGCCACGTCCATGGTTACGATGTCCGGGCCGTGCTTCTCGACGGCTTCGACGGCGCCCTCCCCGTCGCTCGCGCTATACACCTCGTATCCGTGGTCGGACAGGAGGTTCCCGATGACCGTTCGCATGAACTGCGAATCATCGACGACCAGGACACTCGTCATGCCGGCACGACATCTTTCAGGGCCTTACGAACGCTGGGTTCTTCGAACGGCTTGGTCACGTACCCGTCCGCCCCGGCCTTGACGGCCAACTTCATCTTCTCGCGCTGGCCGACGCTCGTGCACATGATGACGCGCGAGTCCGGGTCCAGCTTCTTGATGGCTGCCGTCGCCTTGATGCCGTTGCACTTCGGCATCACGATGTCCATCATGACGATGTCCGGGGTTTCCTCTTTGTACAGCTTGACCGCCTCGGCTCCGTTGGACGCCTCCCCGACGATGTCGTACTCCTCTTCCAGGATCTGACGCAGGAGGTTTCGCATAAAATGAGAGTCGTCCACGATGAGCACCTCTGTCGACATCCGGTTGATACACCTACCAACGGTTGACAGAGAGCAAGTATAAATGCTATCGCCCCGTTATCAGGCGTGATAATCGAGGGGCTGCTCGCAATTCTCCCGGCTGTCAATCGGACAATAATAGTCGGCAATAGCGATCAGGAACCCGGCTCCGCAGCGACCCGGCCGGAGGCGTCCACCATCGCCTCGGTGTCGATGACGCCGATCCGGTCCGTGACCTCGTCGTCCTCGAACCGCTGGACGACTGCGGTGATCAGGTCATCCTGCCCCTCATACGCGTCGGATTCGAACTCCTCCGGGTGGTAAAACAGGGGAGCGGGAAACGCCTCCACGCCGATCACGCGATCGACACGGATCCCGGCAGGCTGGTGGTCCGGCGGCCGATTGAAGATGACCAGCCGTTCGAGTTCCGGGGACATCGAGGAGGAGGTGACGCCGAAGTGAACCCGCGGATTGATGACTGCCGTGATCTCCCCGCGAAGATCCACGATTCCCTCGATCGCGTCGGAGGAGAGCGGAACCCTGGTAATGTCGCCCGGTTCGACCACCGTCTTCACCGCTTCCACCGTCGCCGCGTACTCGCGGTCGCCGATCTCGAACACCAGCAACCGTTCGTGCTCTACCTCCTCGTCGTCCCCGTCATCCCCGCCGTCCTGTTCGTCCATCGATCCGCCGAAACCGACCCCCGTCATCTCGTCGGGAAACTCGGAAGACATCCGTATGCACCGATATCACCGGGCGTGATCATGAACGTTGTCCCCGAACCGTCGTCCACGAAACCGTTCGAGCCCCGACGATCGACCCGTAACGCCGGCGGACGCGGGCGGAACGACTCAACAGGTTTATTTGCCCGCTGGAGGTACGTGATGGCAGTATGAGCGAGAAGAAAGGTCGAACCGGGAGCGCCGGCCGGTTCGGGGCCCGCTACGGGCGCGTCTCCCGCCGACGGGTCGCCGAGATCGAGGAGGAAATGCGCGACGACCACGTCTGTCCGGAGTGCGGCGAAGCCCGTGTCGACCGCAAGGGGACCGGCATCTGGGAGTGCAGTCGCTGCGGCTACCGGTTCACCGGGGGGACCTACCGCCCGGAAACGCCGGGTGGCCGCGGCGTGAAGCGGTCGATTCGCGCCGCCATGACAGAGGAAGAATGAGCTACAAGTGCTCGCGGTGCAAGCGCGACGTCGAACTCGACGAGTACGGCGGCGTTCGCTGTCCCTACTGCGGTCACCGGGTGCTCCTGAAGGAGCGCAGTCCCGACGTCAAGGAGATCGACGTCGAGTAACCGTCGAAGGCGGATGGCCGAATACGTTCACGAAGCCGTTTTCGAGTATCCGTACGACGACGAGCGAATCGCGGACACCGTCGCCGAAGCCGTTCGTCCCGAAGTCGGCGACATCGAGGGCGATCGAACCCGTGCGACGCTCCGGCGGGACGGGGACACGGTGATCGTCACCGTCCGGGCGAGGGACCTCACCGCGTTGCGGGCCGGGATCAACACCTGGGGATCGCTCGTGAGCGTGGCCGAGCGGATCGCCCGCGGGTAACGCCGTTACGTCGACTCGCTGGCGTCGTGGCCCGACCGCTCGACGCCCTCGCCCTCGCCATCGACCGTTCCGACGATGGCGTCCACGACCGTCCCCTCCGGCCCGCCGAACGTTGACTCCTCCTCGAAAAAGGAGACGATACGGTCGGCCATCGTCGCTGCCTCGTCCTGCCCGTCGCCGATCCGGTCGGCGATCTCCCGGTAGAGGTCGCTCTCCGCCTCGATCTCCTCGAGGATCGGCTGGACGCTCTCGAAGGCCGCCTGTCCGGACGCCGCCTTCCGGGCCAGGTCCGGAAAGCGGTCCCGAATCTGTTCGTGGGTCTCCTCGCTCACGCGCCCGTCGTTCGCGGCGTCGATCAGTTCGTCGGTCGATAGCTCGCTCGCGTCCTCGCCGGCCGCCTCGAGGTCCTCGCGAACGAGGTCGAGGACGTCGTGTAGCTCCCCTTCGGCGTCGTCGAGGGACGCCGTCCGATCGTCCACGTACGCGCCCACGCGGTTCTGGGCCCGTTCGACCGTCGAGAGCCGGTCCACGAGCAGTTCCATGAGTCGGCGTTCGTCACCGGCTTCGATCTCCCGAACGTCGTCGATGAACCTCGCCATTGCCGGCGATAGGTGCGGCGCCCCATTGAGGATTGCGACAGGTCGGATCGTCCCCGCTCCGGGTCGCCCGCCGGTCGGGACGAAAGCGGGGCTTTTTCAGTCCAGCCCACCTCCGGCCAGGTATGGCAGCTGGCAATCTACCCCCGGAAGCACAGGAGAAGCTCGAAGAGTTGCAGGATCTGCAGGAGACGGCCCAGCAGGTCGCCGCCCAGAAGAACGAGGCCGAAAACAGGCTGACGGAGACGAAAAACGCCCTCGAAGAGCTCGAGGAGATCGACGAGGAGACCGCGATGTACCGCGAGGTCGGCGAACTCCTCGTCGAAACCGACTACGACGCGGCCCAGTCGGACCTCGAGGAGACGAAGGACAACCTCGAGATCCGCGTCGAGACCCTCGAAAAACAGGAGGAGCGGGTGCAGGAACAGTTCGAGGAGCTCCAGGAGGAACTCGAGGAGATGCTCGGTGGCATGGGCGGTGGCGGCCCGATGGGCGGCGGCATGGGCGGCCCCGGCCCCGGCGGCGCGTAAGCGCTTCCGATGCCGACCGACCGGGAGGTCGTGGAGACGGCCGCGAGCGCGGCGGCCGACCTGATCTTTGCTCGCATCGACCGATCGGACGTCGAGGATTACGACGTCACGGTCTCGTTCGAGGAAGGCACCCTGGACGTCGACGTCTACGTGCTGGCCCCGGACTCGCCGGCGGACGCCGATCGGGTCGCCGAGGACGCCGCCCTGGCGGCCCGCCACGCCGTCGACGAACTGTTCGAAGACGGGGACGAGGAATGAAGGCTCCCGGCCGACGCTGACGCCGGGGTCACGCCGCCGTCATGAGGAAAATCAGGATGCTCACGGCGAGGACCGCGAGCGTCACGACCACGGCGAAGGGACCGCCCATCGAGACGGCGGCGTTGGCGTGGCTGGCGAGCGTTTCCGTGCGATCGTTCCCGAAGACCGTCACCTCGGCTCGTTCGCTGGCCAGGCCGGCCGTCACGGGTTCGCGGTCCTCGAGCGCCGTTTCGACGAGGTCGTCGATCAGGGCCACGAGGCGGTCAACGTCGATTTCGGCGCCGACCTGGTTCTCGGACTGAACGGTATTGACGATGTGCGTGTCGGTCGTCATGACTTCGGACTCGTCGACCCGGTCGCCGAGCGTTTCGACGATCCGGTCGCGAAGGCCGGGCTCCATGTTGTTGCCGTCGACGAGGACGTAGGCGGTCGTCTGCCCGTCGACGTCCAGCACCGCGGCGCGGACGCCCAGGGGACCGATACCCTCTTCGGGCGTCCAGTCCGTTTCGTCCCAGGCGGTCCCAAGCTCGATCGGTCCCCGTTCGGCGTCCGCGAGGCCGGCAGCCGCCAGGCCCGCAGCCTGCATCATGTCGAACGAGCGGCGGCTGCCGGGCACGACGTGGCCCAGGTCGCCCGGCGTCAGCCCGTCGTTGCAGTTGTGTGCGTCCACGAAGAGCACGTCCTCGAACCCGCCCGAGCGGGCCTCCGCCGCCGCCGAGAGGCCGACGGCGTACTCGATGTCGTCGGCGAAGTTCGGCGCGAACGTCGTCACGAGGACGACGTCGTCCCCGAACGCCTGCCCCAAGATCTTCGCCTCGCCCTCCTGGACCCGGAGGCTCTCGCTCGCCCGATCGTGGTACTCGATCCGATCGTGGGCACGGTCGGCCGCGTCGATGATCGTGTCGATCTCGCCTTCGGTGACGAGATTGAAGTCGTGACCGGCCGTTGCGTGCGGGGGGAAAGCCAGCCCGTCGGCCCCTTTCGCGACGCGTTTCGGGAGATTGCCGCCACCGATCTGGCCCATCGGCCCCGGGTGGATCATCGGCAGGACGAACCGGGCCTTCTCCGTGCCGTCCGGCCGACGGAACGCCAGCACCGTCACCGGAACGATCGCCTCCTCACCGATGGTCTCGAAGAACTCCTCGAGCTCGTTGGAGCCCTCGGCGACGTGACCGATGAACCCGCCGACCAGGTCGAGGGCGCTGATCCCGAGGCTCCGTTTCCACGGACGGTCGATGACCCGCAGGAAGAGCACCACGGCGCCGGTGTAGATGAGACAGAGCACCCCGAAGACGACGAAGTCGCTGGGGATGATGGCCGTCGTCGACGCGATTTCCTTCGGCCCCTGCTCGGCGCGGGAGAGGTACGCTCGCAACAACGGCTCGACCCGCAGTAGCGGCCCCCCGAGTTCGAGGTACCGCATCGTCCCGCTGTAGACGAACAGCAGGACCGCGGCGACGACCGTCTGCAGGCTGGCCGGGATCATCGCGATCCAGGCGGAGTGACCCGAAACCGCGATGATGACGAGCAGTCTGAACGCGAGAATCGAGGCCAGCCCCACGAACAGGGTGTCGAAAACGAAGTTCTGCCCGAGCGGCGTGAGCAGGGACACGAAACCGGCGGCCGCCAGCAGGACGACCACGATCAACTCCCCCGCGAGCGCGAGTAACGACGACCGGTTGGGGGTGAGTTGGCCACCGAGGTGCCGATCGAGTCCGGACGTGAGGAAGCCCGCAACGACCGTCGGGATACCGATGAAGAAGACCCCCTGCCACACGTCCTCCAGCAGGAAGCCGCTGTCGAACGCGCCGACCCCGGCCATCGCGGCAATCCCCACGGTGTACGCCAGACTCGTGTACCAGCGGGGCGCATGGAATATATATCGCGACAAACTGGCGAGGTTGCCCTGGGTCTCCGTCATCGTTAAAATTCCTCTCGGTCCGCCGCGATAAAAGTAGTGTTACCGCTCGCAGATCGCCCGGAAGTTCTCGAACACTTCGGTGCCCTCCTCTGTGTGAGCGACCTCGGGGTGCCACTGGACCCCGTACAGGTCGCGGTCCACGTCGCTCATGGCCTCGACGTCACAGACCTCACTCCGGGCCGTCAACTCGAAGCCCGGTGGAAGACCCTTCACCTCGTCGGCGTGACTCGCCCAGGTCCGACTCTCGGGCGCCAGCGACCCGACGAGCGGATCTTCGTCGTCGGCGATGTCGACGGTGACGTCGGCGTAACCGCCGTAGTCGCCGGCACCGACGCTGCCGCCGAGATCCTGGGCCATGAACTGCATGCCGAGACAGATGCCGAAGACGGGGACGTCCATCTCCAGGTAGTCCGAGCAGCGACCGACGTCCTCGATCGATGGCCCCCCCGAGAGGACGAGTCCGTCGGCGTCGATTTCCGCCGGCGGCGTCTCGTTGTCGACGATCTCGGTGTCTACCCCGAGTTCCCTGAGAGCCCGTTGTTCGAGGTGCGTGAACTGTCCGTGATTGTCGACGACGACGATCCGGGTCATTACCAGCACGTACCGGACCGCTCCCCAAAAGCGACCCGGTGTCGGCTGTCGACGGCAATCATCGGCCGGGATACGGTCGTCCGGCGATCCGGAACGGCCGACGCCGTTCCGCGGGGCTCGGAGCCGTCGACGCGGGGACCTATTCCCTCTTCCTTGGATTTCGCGTTAGTTATTATATGGCGCGTCGTCAAGCTACGACCGGTAAGCGGGAGTACCTCGGAGCGAGGCATTACTATGAACGTTCAACTCATCATCAACGGCGAACCCGAAACGTTCGAGGTGACGGACTCGGACACCCTGCTCGACGCCTTGCGTCGGAACGGGTACACCGGGACGAATCGCGCGTGCGATAACGGCGAGTGTGGGATGTGCCGGGTCCTCGTCGACGGGGAACCGACGGAATCCTGTGACGTCGCCGTCACGGAGATGGAGGGAGCGGCCGTCGAAACCATCGAGGGCCTCGGGACCCAGGAGGACCTCCATCCGATCCAGGCGGCGTTCATCGACCACGCGGCCGTCCAGTGTGGCTACTGTACGCCCGGCATGGTCATGACCGCGAAGGCGTTCCTCGAGGAGAACCCCACACCGACCGAACCGGAGGCCCGCGAGGCGATCGACGACGTCCTCTGTCGGTGCACCGGGTACGAGAAGATCGTCGAGGCCGTCCTCGACGCTGCCGACCGGATGAACGCCGAACGGGTCGCCGCCGACGGCGGGTCGACGGGCGATCCGCCTGGACGGGGGTCGAACGACGGGGGTGATTCGACGTGAGCAAACAGCGACCGCCGGATCCGTCCGAGGAAGTCGCCCGCCAGGAGGAGTTGGACGTCGTCTCGGACCGACGACCGAAGCTCGATGCCCGGAAACTGGTCACGGGGGACGTCAAGTACACGGCGGATTACGAGTACGACTTCCGCGACGTGGCGACGGGGAAGGTCCTCCGGTCGGAGATCGCTCACGGTGTCGTGGAATCGATCGACACCGAGGCGGCGGAGGCGATGAACGGCGTGTACGCCGTCCTGACGCCGTGGAGCGACGAGGTGCCGGAACGACCGTACACCTCGGCCGGCCAGTCCTATCCCGAACCGTCGCCGTACGACATGCGCGTCCTCCGGGAGAAGGTCAGGTACGTGGGCGACCCGATCGCCGCCGTCGCCGCCGAGGACGGGGATACGGCCGAGCGGGCCCTCGAGAAGATCGAGGTGGAGTACGAGGAACGCGAACCGCTGCTCGACTTCCACCGGGCGATGGACCCGGACGCGCCGCAACTCCACGATCCCGACGACGTCGAGAACAAACAGGTCGGTCACGACTACGAGCGGAACCGCGAGATGCACGTCGAGGGCGAGATCGGCGACGTCGAGGCCACCTTCGAAGCGGCCGAAGCGCGGGACGACGCGGTGATCGTCGAGGGCGAGTACGAGACCCAGTACCAGTCACACTGCATTCCGGAACCGCACGCGACCCTGGCCTACACCGACGAGGACGACCGGTATCACCTTATCTCCAGCACGCAAGTGCCCAACCACGTCCGCCGTCAGGTCGCGCAGTTGTTCGACGTGCCGATCAGGGACGTGCGAGTCACGAAGCCGGCCCTCGGGTCCGGGTTCGGCGGGAAGCAATCGATGCTGCTCGAGCCCGTCGCGATGGCGCTCCACCGGGCGACCGGCCGACCGGTCGTGGTCGAGATGACCCGCGAGGAGGAGTTCACCGCGATGCGGTTCCGTCGCGAGGCCGCGGTCGAACTCAGAACGGCCGTCACGACGGACGGCGAGATCCTGGCGACGGACTTCTACGCCCTCGGTAACGCCGGGGCGTACGGCCCGCACGGGCTCACCGTCACGGCCGCCATCGGCAAGAAGCCGCTTCCCGTCTATCCCCGGGTATCGAACGTCCGGTTCGCCGCCGACGCGGTCCACACGAACAAGCCCGTGCCCGGCGCCCAGCGCGGGTACGGAAACCCGCAGGGGACGTGGGCGCTCGAGAGTCACCTGGACGAAGTCGCCCACGAGATCGGGA
>JBLGCL010000042.1:0-17885 GCA_047617305.1 Natronomonas sp. | reverse complement strand
GAGGTAGTAAGGGACGTCCCGCCAGGCCGCGAAGTCCCGGCCGCCGGAGACGTGGTCGGCGTGGACGTGCGTGTCGAGGACCGCCGCGACCTCCCAACCGCGGTCGTCCGCCACGGCCGCGAACTCCTCGACGTGTCGCGAGGGATCGATCACCGCCGCGACCCCATTCTCCGTGTCGGCGACGACGTAGCCCAGGCACCCCTTGGCCCGTCGCTGCACCTGGACGATCGCCAGCCGTTCCCGGTCCGTTTCGATCGTGACCGCCTCGTACACCCGGCTCCAGGCTTCCATCCCGCCTTCGACGACCGCCACGTCCTCGTACCCGTGACTGGCGAGTTCCTCGACGAACGCACCCGAGGAAATCCCCTTCGCGCAGATCGTCAGGATCCGGTCCTCGCCGTCGACGAGGGCCTCGAACTCCTCGATCCGGTCGTCGATCGACTCCTCGCCGTCGTACGGGAAGTTCTCCGCCTCCGCGACGTGCCAGGAGTCGTAGCTCTCCGGGTCGCGCGTGTCGACGAGGACGAAGGACTCGTCCCCGTCCTGCATGTCCGCCAGCCGTTCGGGCGTGACGCTTCGTACCATTACGTTCCGGGCGTAGTGACCGAGCGACTTAACCCCTCAGTCGGACGGGACGGAGTGGGCCCCACCGCCATCCGGAAACGGACGAGCCGCAACCTTTTCGTCCCGTAACGCCTCCATCTGACATGGCACGACGCTCCCTCCTGACCCGTGCGATCTGGTTCGTCTTCGTGGGCTGGTGGCTGACGCCCCTCGTGGTCAACCTCGCCTGGGGACTGAACCTGACCGTGATCCTCGCCCCGATCGGGATCAAGCTGATCAACCTCGTCCCGACCGTGCTCACCCTGGCCGAACCGCGATCGGTATCTGATCCCGCCGTGGCCCGCGGCCAACGCTCCCGCCCCGTTCGGGCCGTCTACTTCGTCCTCGTGGGCTGGTGGGCGGGGTTCCTCTGGGCCAACCTCGCGGCGCTGTTCGCGCTGACGATCGTCGGGCTTCCGGTCGCGATCTGGCTGCTCAACCGCCTGCCGTACGTGACCTCGCTGTATCGCTTTCACGGGTGAGGCCGTTCCGGGCGGTTCCCCGACGCCAACCTTCTTGTCGTCCTCCCGCGAACGCCGGCCATGGCCAGCGCGGCCCGCATGACCGAGCCGCACGTCCTCGCGCGGACCAAGCGCCGCCTCTTTCCCGAGTCCGACGCCGCGGACGCCTACGCCGTCGTCGACACCCAGTTCTCCCGCGACACCTGGCTGGACGACGTCGAGGTCGACGCCGCCGTTCGCGAGACGCTCGCGCCGTTCAACCACGTCCGGATCGGGGCGGGGTATCCGGACCTCGTCGGCGTCCGTCGCCTCGACGCCGACCTCCTCGCCGTCGAACGCGTCGGCGACGATCCGGCGCTGGTCGCCGTTGAGGCGAAGGGTCGGACCGGGGACGGAACGGTCGACGTGGAGCGGGGGATCGTCCAGGCGTACGACCGCCTCCACGAGGCCAACGCCGCGTTCGTCGCCGCGCCGACGGGAGCCGTCTCCCCCTCGGCCCGGACGCTCGCCCGGGAGCTCAATGTGGGCGTGCTCGGCGTCGGGGCCGACGGCGACGTCGACCCGCTCGAAGTGCCGCGGGTCGTGGGGGCGCCGCCCACCCCGGAGGGCAGCGCGATCGCGTTCCAGGCCAGCGCGCAGGGCGTCGCGGACAAATCGTTCGGCCTCAACCACCCGAAGAACTACCTCGCCTATCCCCTCGCGGTGTATCACGCGGACGAGACCGCGGCGATACTGGCCGACCGCGTCGTGGCGGCGACCGACGACGCACGTCGGGGCGCCGTGTTCCTGGACCTGATCGACGACCGGCCGGACGGCGTTCGGCCGACCTCGCTCGGCCGGGAGGTGATCCGGTTCGCCTTGGACCGTCACGGATCCGTCGACGCGGCCCTACGGGAGTTCGAGGACTGGAAGGGCTCGCGTCAGCGGTTCTTCGACCTCGCCCCCGAGTGGGGGCTGCTCGCTCGCCGCGTCGTCCACGCCTACCCGGCGACGGAACTGCTCGTCGAGGAACTCCAGCACATGCACGAGGACGGGATTCGCGACCCGTCGCTGGTCGACATCGTCGAGTACCTCCACGAACTCCACCCGGAGTTCGCCGTCGAACTGTTCGTCAGGGGGACCGACGCGGCCAGGCGGCGCGTCCTCACGCCGGAGGGCGACCTTCGAACGGCGGCGCTCGCCGACGGGGACGTCTACCACGCGCCGACGACCTTCCAGCTCAAGGCCATGCTGTACCACGCCGGGATCCTGACCGACCGCGGGAGCGAACCACACGCCCTCGATCCGACGGCGGACGTCTGGGCGCTCCGGCATCCAGTCTGAGGAGGGTAGGGTCGTCGACGGGGACCAGATAGCGACGGGATCGACCCGACGTCAGTGACGGCCGACGGTCTACGCGTCGGTCGCGTTGTAGGTCACGCTGACGGTCGCCGTCACCGAGACGGGGCCGGAGTTGAAGCTCGTCCCGCCGCCGGCCGCGGCGGCTTCCAGCGTCACCCGCCGGGTGGGGACGTGCACGTCGGTCGTACTCGCGGAATACACGCCGGCGATTTCGAGGTCGGCGCTCGACGCGATCGTTTCGGCCTGCTGGCGCGCGTCCGACATCGCTGTCTCGAGGGCCTCCGTTCGGAGTTCCTCGCGCTTCTCGTCGGAGAGGGTGAACCGGACGTCGTCCACGTTCGTCGCGCCGTTGTCGATGGCCACGTCGACGACGGTGCCGACGCGATCGACGTCGTCGACTTCGATCACGAACTGGTGTCTCGCCCAGTACTCCGTTTCGGGCTCGCCCTCGCCTTTCCTCGGTTCCCGCTCGCGGCGCTCGCGGAGGTCGAAGTCCGTCGTTCGGATCGCGGACTCGTCGATGCCCGCGTCGGCGAGCGCGTCCTTCATCGGCGAGACGTTCGCCGTGAGTCGGTTCCTGGCCGTCGACGGGTCGTCCGCGGTGGCTTCGATGGACACGTGGACGAGCGCCTTGTCGGGTTGCGTTTCTGTCGACCCGGTGGCGGCCACCTGGATCGTGCGAGTGGGGCCGTCCGCCGGGTCGCTTGCCGATACCGTCGCCGGGTCGTTGTCGGCACCCATGTCCGCGACCACCACGCCCGCACCGACGAGCGCGACGGCCACGACGAGGGCACCGATCAGAGCGGCGTTCGTTCGTTTCATTGCGTCCGGTACCATGGGCGACGGGGGGAAATAATTCGCCCACGGTGAAAACTGGATTTCAGTAACGTGACCCCGGTCAGCTCCCCGGAACGACGCGCGTCGATCCCGAGGCTCCAGCGATCAGCGGGACGCCACTCGAGAAACCGAGGTTGGCGTCCCCTTTCACTCGCCCGTCCTTCTGGGCCCCGGAACTTCGGCGGCGGACGGTCGAATCAGAGGACGTGTGCCTGGAACCGCCTGCGGATCCTCGGAGCGTTAGCGCCCGTAATCCCGATCGTTTCCGTTTGCTAACAATTGTCTGACGCTTTCGGGCCGCGTTGTTCTAGTTTGCATGTCAATTCGGGTTTCGGCCCTCTCGAATCCCCGATCAGGTGAGAACCGGGACGGGGATCCTCTACTTGGGGATTGTTGACACGTAACGACGAGTCTGGACACCGCGAAGTGAGAATTTATTGGGGTGGGATAAATAACCCCTCCGGATTTGGGTATATTTCTTATCACCCCGGAACCCTCTACGATCACATGGGGACGCCCCCCGTTTCCCCCTATCCCCCCCGATACCCCACTTCAGACCTGGTGCCTCTCCGATCTGGTGTGCGGTCGCGAGCACTCCTCGCGTCGCGGTCGTGACGGGCGTCCCCCTGGCTGGCGGTCGCTGCGGGCGGCACTTTTGATTTCGATTGTCCGAGTTCTTCGACGGTTCGGATTCCGAATGCCGCGGTTCCTCCCACTCCCCCTCGCCATCGCCCTCGCGTTCCCGGAGAACGCCGTCGTCAGTGTTCAGTCGGCCTTGATCGGTTCCCGAGCTTCCGTGAGTACGTCGTCGATGCCCTTCTCGACCGGCTCGCCGTAGAGTAACACGTCGATGGGAAGCGTCGGCGCCCCGCCGATGAGGTTCTCGAGGAGGACGAGCCGCTCGCGGGCACGGCTCATGCCGACGTAGAAGACCCGGCGCTCGTTGTCGGTCAGGACCGGGACCGGATTGGTCGTCTTGGTGAACCGGTCGCACCCGGGCACGTCGGTCGGGTCCTCGACCGTCGCGGCCATCTGTTCGACGACCTTCTCGGTGAGGTCGGTCGCGACGAAGACGTGATCGGCCTCGCGGCCCTTCGCGGAGTGGATCGTCCCGACGCGCACGCGGTTGGGGTCCATCCCGGCGTACTCCCCGTTCGCGAAGTAGGCGGCCAGGCTGTCCTCCTGGAAGCTCGTCACCTTCCGGATCATGTCGGCCGCCGCCGGCGGGCTCGGCATGAACGGGACGTGCTCGTCGATCACCTCGGGGTCGACCTCGAACTCGGTGAGGTCCTCGACGTCCTTCGTCTCCTGGATCTCGTCGATGGCGTCGAACAGGTCGTCGCGGTCGTTGCTCCCGAACGCCGAGGCGGCGAGCATGTCCGCCAGCCGCCTGGCCTGTAGCCCGTCGATCGGCTCGCCCTCGTCCAGCGCCTCGACCGCCCGGACGTACTGTGTCAACCGGTCCGTCCACATCCGCTGGTCGGTCATCACCGAGAAGGGGATCCCCTCGCCGAGGAACTCGTCGATGAACTGGAACATCTGGTAGCGCGCCCGGAACAGCAGCATGATCGAGCCGTCGTCCTCCCGGACGGTCCGGCGGACGTTGCGGACGAGATCCAGGACCGAGGGGTTCTGCACGGCCTCGACGGTCCCGCCCTCCTTGCGCGGGTTGAGGTCCTTGTCCTGGCGCACGTCGATGTGGCTGATCTCGCGGTTGACGACGTGCAGGATCTCGGACGGCAGCCGGTAGGAGTTCGGCAGGACGACGTCCTCGTCGACGCGCTCGTCGAGCAGGAGGTTCGGGTCCGCGCCCTGCCAGGAGTAGACGACCTGGTCGTCGTCGCCGGCGATCAGGACGGATTCCATGTGCGGACGCCACTCCTCGTACACGTCGTACTGGAGGGTCGTGATGTCCTGGAACTCGTCGATGACGAGGTGGTCGACGCGGGGGAGGAGCGAGCGCTGTTTGACGCGCTCGAGCATGTCGGCGAACCCGACCAGGCTGTGCTTGCCCTTGTAGGTCCGCCAGGCCCGGATCGCCTCCGGCACGTCGATCCGGTCGTCGTCGGACGGCCACGTCGGCGTGTACTTATTGCCCTCCTGGGCGTTCGGGTCGATCTCGGGGGGGAGGCGCACCTCGTCCTCGTTCCACTGGAAGGGGACGTCGTACCAGTCGGCGATGTCGCGACGGGTGCGCTGGAGCCACTGGGACGTCGCGATGATCTTGTTGCCCATGGTCGTCGAGCGCGCCGTCCGGCGGCCGGCGCCGCTGTACTCGTCCTCGAACTCGAGGCCGTACTCCTCGCAGAACTCCTTCTTGTCGTCCTCGCCGACGACGTCGCCACGGGAGAGGTTGAGCAGCTCGTAGGCCTTCGCGTGCATCGTGCAGACGTTCCCCTGGAGCGCCCGCGGGTTCTCGTCGAGTCGCTCCGCCAGCCGCTCGCGGATCTCCTGGGCCGCGGCGCGGGTGTAAGAGACGACCAGCACGTCCGAGACGTCGACGCCGTCGTCGAGCATTTCTTCGACGCGATCGAGGAGAGCCGTCGTCTTCCCGCTTCCCGGGCCACCGAACAGCCGGGTTACCGTCGGATCGGAGGGAGTCATTATCGCTTTACAGGGCCCCGTGACCTATAAGATTCATGGGTTACGACGCTCGAAGCCCTGGAATTTGTCGGCTGGCGTCGCCGGCCGCCCGCTCGTCGCTACCGGACCCCGGGCCGGCGGGACGGGCTCACCACGGAACGAGGAGGTAATTCGCAGACAGTTCTAGTTGTTTCGCGGAGATCGTGCTTCCCGAATCTCGGCGCCGTCACGGATCTTGTCCTCGCACTCCGGGCACACTCGCGGGTTCTTCATGCCACGCGGAGCGAAAACCCGCGCGTACGCCTCCGTGACGAACGCACCACAGTTCTGACATTCCGGCATTCGTATCTCCGATGTAACGTTGGGAAATTATCCGACATAATTCTATCGCTGCCGGTGATCCTTCGGCACGTGTCGAGAAGGAAAGGATGCCTCAGTCGGCCGGCTGCCACCCGCACACGCTACATTCCGCGGCCGAGAGGTCGTGGAGGGCACCGCATTCCGGACACTGTTTCTTGTTATATTCGCGTTCCCATCGTACCGTTTCGGTCCGGTGGCCGCGCTGGGACAGGAACTGGTCGAAAACGTCATTGCCGTCGTCGGGTGCGGACGACATGGGTGACAGTAACACGCTCTCGTGCATTAATCGTTGCGGTTCGACAACTGTTGACATGGTTTGTCATTTGTTGGCATATATCAATATACGGAGGTTGCACGCTCGCGGTCCCCGGCCGCGGGACCGGCGTTTCGGACCCGCGCCCTTTTCATCGTCGCCGGCCCAACCTCCGCCGATGACCGACCTCAGCCTCGACGCGACCCAGCTGGATCGCTACTCGCGGCACGTCATCATGGACGAGATCGGTCCCGACGGCCAGGCCGCGCTGCTCGACGCCAGCGTCCTCTGTGTCGGCGCCGGGGGGCTCGGGTCGCCGATCATCCAGTACCTCGCGGCTGCGGGCGTCGGGACCCTCGGGATCGCGGACGACGATGTCGTCGAGCGGTCGAACCTCCAGCGGCAGGTGATCCACCGCGACGCGGACGTGGGTCGCCTGAAGGTCGAGAGCGCGGCCGCGTTCGTCGAGGGCCTGAATCCCGACGTCGACGTCCGGACGCACGAGACGCGCGTCACGGGGGGGAACGTCGAGGCGTTGCTCGCCGAGTACGACTTCGTCGTCGACGGGAGCGACAACTTCCGGACGCGCTACCTGATCAACGACGCCTGCACGCTGGCCGGGACGCCGTTCGCCCACGGCGCCGTCTACAAGTTCGAGGGGCAGGTGACGACCTTCGACGCGGGCGAGGACGGCCCCTGCTACCGGTGTCTCTTCCCGGAGGCCCCCCGGGAAGGCGAGGTCCCCAGCTGCGCCGAGACCGGCATCCTGGGCTCGCTCCCGGGCACCGTCGGCACCCTGCAGGCGACCGAGACGGTCAAGTCGATCATGGACGTCGGCGAGCGCCTGTCGGGGCGGCTGCTGCTGTTCGACGCCATGGACGTAACCTTCGAGGAGGTCCCGATCCGGAAGAACCCCGACTGCCCGGTCTGCGGCGACGATCCGGCCATCGAGTCCGTCCGCGAGGTCGAGTACGCGGACCGGTGTGCGATCGAGGCCGGTTGAACCGCGGGGATCGGGGCCAGGCGTCGGCTGCCCCGCACGTCCTCACTCGACCCTGAGCGTTTCTTCCTCGAAGGTTTCGCCGGTCCAGCGCCACGAGCCCAGGAACGGGTCGTCGCCCGCTTCGACGATCACGTAGGAGTGCCCCTCCCAGGTCGCCCGTGCCTCGTCGGTCGGACTCGGGTGTCGGGGGCCGGTCGGGTGCGAGTGGTAGAACCCGGCGACCTCGCGGCCTGCGGCCTCGAGCGTCTCGATCGCCTCGAACAGCGCCTCGGGATCGATCTCGTAGGTGGCCCGGGGCGAGGGCGCGACGTTCGGCGTTCGATACGCCCGCTCGACGCGACTCTCGTCGTCCCCGTAGGTACCCGCGAGAACTCCACAGACCTCCAGCGGCGCCCCGTCGCGGGCGTGCTCGACGATCGAATCCCGAACGTCCCGCGACAGGACGATCACGCTGGTCCCCCCGTGGTGGATCGCCGAGCGCGACGGGCGAGCGAGCGGACAGTAGCGGGCGAGTCCATTTGACGGGCCACTATTCGCCGGAGACGCCTAAACGATCGGTCGTCACGGTCAGGTGTATTCGTCGACCATCTCGCGAAACTCGTGCCGCTCCGGCAGCCCGGCGTGTCGGTGGACGAGTTCGCCCTCCCGGTAGAACAACAGCGTCGGGAGGGTCGAGACGTCGAACGCCGCCGGGAGCGCCTCCCGTTCCTCGGTGTCCACCGTCGCGATGGCCGCCTCGGTGTCGTCCTCGATCTCCTCGAGGAACGCCTCCATGGCGATGCACGGCCCACACCAGTCGGCGTGGAAGTCCACGATCACCGTTTCGTTGGACGCGACCACCGATTCCAGATCGCCCTCGTCAGCGATATTGTGGAAATCGCCCATGTCAGCTGCTCTCCCCGAGGGCCCATAACCCTGTTTGCCGACGGGGGACCGTTCCCCGTGTCTCCGAGGAGGGAAGTTTGCAGGTACTGCCCGACGCGTTGGTTGTTCCGGCGTGGGCCGGCGGAGGTCGTCGAGGGGAGCCGGTTTGCCCTCACGTCGGTCGTTCCGTCGGACGTCCGCCGGTCAGTGCCCTTCCGCCAGTCAGTGGTTGACGACGAGGCCACGGACAGGCCCGAGGATATCGGCGCCGCATTCGGTGAAATGCAAGGCTGGGGTGGTGCTTGCGGTCCCGATTCGTCGGCGCTCGCACCCGTGGACCTCGGCCGCGTCGCTCCGGAGTCACTCGTCGCACGAAAGGCGGGCGGCTCGGATTGAAACCGTCGTCACACGGGGCTCGGTGGGGGTAACCCTCGTCACTGCCGCCCGTCGGAGTTACGGCCGCGTTCGGTTTGGACCTTCCGGACGCCGAGTCCGTGAGGGGTCGAGGATCCCTGACCGCTCCGGTCCGGGCCGTTCGGCCCTCTCGACGCGTGCGTCGGACAGGAGGATCAGGAGCCGGATCGGCGGTAGGTGCGTTCTCCGGCGCGACGACGGTGCCCGACACCTCCGGCGCTCGCTCGTCGAGTCAGTCCGTCACTCCCCGCCCGTCCAGGACCGGCCCGAACGCCCGACGTACCGTTTGAGGTGCCAGATCAGCCATCCGATGATCATCCCGAACATGAAGACCCCACCCAGGAGGAGGAACGACCAGGTGATGGTCTTCGCGACGAACCCGGCGAACACCCACGTTGCCACCACGTACTCGAATTCGGCCGCGAACACCACCCCGTACGCGAGGTACGCGAGGAAGAACAGGAGGACCCCGAGCACGCCCGCCGTCGGGGCCGCGACGACCTCGTCGTCGTGCTCCGCGAGGACGCTGGTGAGGATCGGCCCGATCAATCCCACGAGGAACACCTCCTTCGTCATCGCGCCCAGCCACCAGTAGTAGGCCATCAGCGCTACCGCTTGGACCACGGAGCCGTATATGACCGGCCGAGTGATGAGGTTCCGGAGCCGGAACCGAGTCCGGGGACTCCGGAGGCGTCGGAACAGCCCTGTCATGCATCACACTAATTGGGGGACCGATAATAACGTTCGGGGGGAAGTACAGTTTCCCTTGTGCCTCCGGATCGGGGACGTGAAGTACCACCGGAACCCGCTGCGGGCGGATGGATGGTACGCGTTGGTGCTCTACCGACGAAGATGGGGTCGATCACCGCGCTCGAATCGCAGTTACGGAAGGCTTCGAAGGTGTAGTATAGGTGAGGGGTGTCATAGAACGATTCCCAAGGAGTTGATCCCATCCGAAATACGATAAATCATCCGTCAAGTAGAGCGTGCGAACGTAACAGCGTGGTTCTGACAGGTCCCGATGGTGTTTCGTAGAACAATACTGAATCACCGCCGTAAATGCAGTACGCTCCACGAATCCATCGTCGACGGTCCAAGACAGCCTATCTGATACTACATTGTGTTATATTTCTATTATGTATTAAAGTGAGCGTGAGGGCCACCATCCTTTTTTCAAATGGCATCTTTCATGTTAACATGGACGGTAGTAGAGTCTTTACAGGCATCGACAAACTCGATGCCATCCTCAGTGGTGGACTCGTTCGGCATCAGAACGCCCTCCTCCGGGGGCCTCCCGGCGCTGGCAAGACGATCTTCGGCCTGCATTTCCTCTCGGCTGGAATCGACAACGGCGAGACATCGCTATTTATCAACCTCGGTGAGCCGAGTAGGTACGTCAAAAACACCGCTGCTCACTTCGATCTGAACCCGGATGCCATCCACTTTCACGATCTCTCGCCTACGGCGGCGGAGTTCGATGACTCCGAAACCTACACTTTGTTCTCTTCGGCCGAAGTCGAACAGCCGTCCTTCGTCGAGGATCTGCGCGATACCATCGACGACCTCCAGCCGGACCGTGTCCTCCTTGACCCCATCACTGAATTCCGGTATCTCACCGCCGATGACCGGCAGTTCCGCAAACAGATCCTGAGCTTCCTGGATTTCCTTAAGGCCAACGAGGCAACCGTCATGCTCACTTCCCAAGCTGCTGAGACCCAACCGGACGACGATCTCCAGTTTTTAACCGACACCGTCATCAATCTCGAAACAGACATTGAAGGCCGTTCTCTCCACGTCTCCAAATTCCGTGGCTCGACGTTCCAGCGCGGCCGCCACTCCTACGAGATTAATGATGTGGGCGTTACCGTTTGGCCAAAACTTCAGCCGACTTCCCAGAATTCCGACTTTACCCACGAGAAACTCTCGTCAGGCGTGCCCGAACTCGACCAGTTGCTGAACGGCGGGATCGAGACCGGAACGGTGACTTTTTTAAGCGGCCCGACAGGAACGGGCAAGACTACAACCGGCCTTCAGTTCATGAAAGAAGCCGTCACCCGGGACGTCAAAAGCGTGTTGTACTCCTTTGAAGAATCAACCGACACTATCTTCGAGCGATCCGAGGCTATCAACATCCCGGTGGAGGATATGGCCGAGGGCGACGAATTATCTATCGTTGAAATTCTGCCCGACCAGTACACCACCGACGAGTTTACCGCCATGGTCCAAACGGCCGTCGAAGACGACGGTGCCGAAATCGTGATGATCGATGGCATCCAGGGATTCAAGACGAATCTCCGCGAGTTGGGGGATGACCCGAGCAAGACTATCCTCAGGCTGGGCCGGTATCTGCGCTCGAAGGGCGTCTCGACCATAATCACCAATGAGGTCCACAACATCACGGGAGAGTTCCGTGCAACCGAAGAACAAACGAGCAATCTCGCGGACAACATCTTGTTCCTCCGTCACGTCGAGTATCGTGGGGAAATGCGGAAGGTCATCGGCGTGCTGAAAATGCGGACCAGCGACTTCGAGCGCACGCTTCGTGAACTGGAGATCACCGAACATGGCCTCAAGGTCGGCGAACCCCTGCCGGATGTGCGGGGTATCCTTACCGGCACCCCGGAATTCGCTGGGGAATCCACCGATTTCTCATCGACAGATGACTTCTAACCTGGGATCGGAACCAATGAGAGAGATTACCGGTAATACTGCGTCCAAGGATGTTATCACACTTGTATCAGATAACGGTGATCGCCGAGTCCTCCAGGATTGGCTCCAGGCGGCCGAGGCATACACTGCCCTCGCGGACGATGGAGACCTGCGGACGGTCCCTTTCGACTGCTGTGTCCTCGATGTGGATGCATTACTGGAACACGGGACAGTGCTGGCCGACCGGAAAGCTGATGCATCCGTGCCATTGCCAATCCTGTTACTTATCCCGGAATCACGTGCAGAAGATGTGGAACATCATCTTCAACAGGAGTATCCACAGCGATGGTCGCTCGTCGATGGTGTGCTCCGAACGCCCCTGACACAGATCGAATTCGAGATGCGCCTTACCACTCTGTGCCGATTACAGCAGCAATCGGCTGCGTTGAACTGCCAGCAAGAACAGCTCCAACAACGGGGTGAGCAACTCGCCGTGCTGAATCGGGTACTGCGCCACGACGTCCGCAACGAAATGACCGTCGTTTTAGGGTTAATTGAGACACTGGAAGATCACGTCGACGAGTCAGGGAAACACAAAACCGTCCTTAACCAAATTCAGACAGCCGCCGACCACGTCGTTGAATTGACGACTGATGCCCGGGAGTTCGTCGATACAATTTACGCTGAGGAGGATCTCGACCTCAAACCGATGGCGCTCGCGGATGTCCTTTCGGAGGAGATAGAGCGCCGACAGACGACCTTCGAGGAAGCGACCATCGACCTGAGAGAGCCGCTGCCAGCAGTCACTGTTGAGGCAAATGAGTTACTGGGATCGGTATTTCGGAATCTCATCAATAACGCCGTTCAGCATAACGACACCGATGAGCCAAAGGTGACAGTCGAAGTCGAAGACCAAGGGCCAACAGTGGTCGTTCGGGTTGCAGACAATGGACCTGGAATCCCCAAAAAGCACAGAGAGCAACTGCTCAGCGCCGAAACAAGAGGTCTGGAGGGCCAGGGGACCGGGATGGGGTTGTATTTGGTTGAGCGGTTGGTCGACCTCTACGGCGGCGACATCTGGGCCGAGGACAACACGCCCCGAGGCGCCGTCTTCGTGGTCGAATTCCCGAAAGCCGCTTCCGAGTCTCTGGATATGGAGGGGAATTAGGATGCTCGACCCCGAGACGACGGCTACGGCACCTCCGAAGGTTCTTCCGCTGGTCTCCAAACAGGGGAACCGCCGATTGCTGACCGAATGGCTTGAGGACCACGACGAATTCCACCTGGTGGAGCCTGCGGACTCACTGTCGGACCTAACGTTCGACGTGGGCGTTCTCGATGAGAGAGCACTGAAGCGCCATGTCGATGAACTCAAACACCTGAAGGAGGCGACAGAACCGGTCATCCTCCCGTATCTCCTTCTGGTCCCCGAACCAGGACCGGAACTGATCGACATGGAGGGCGGCGATCTCGTCGAGAATGTCCTCACGAGACAAATCGACGAGATTGTAACGCTGCCGATTCGGCAGGCTGAACTGCAATGGCGGATTGATTCGTTGCTCCGGCTCCGAGAGCAGTCGCTGGAAAGCCGCCAGCGCGAACGGCGACTCCAGCAATACAAGCGGGCCGTCGAAGGATCGACGGACATGTTGGCGGCCGCCGACAGGGAGTACCAACTCCTGTTCGCTAACGAACGCTACCGGACGTTCCACGGCGTTTCTGCCGACGAAGTCCGTTCACTCACCGTCCCGGAACTTCTCGGGGAAGAACGGTTCGCCGAGGTCGAACCGCATATCGAGGCGGCCCTGTCAGGGGAGAAGGTACAGTTCGAGACGGAGCACGAGACTCCTGACGGGACAGTCAGAACTCTGGATACCCGCTATTATCCATTGGAGGACGACGAAGGGGAGATTATCGGGGTCGTGGCCACGATACGGGATATGACTGAGAGAAAGAAGCGCGAGCAAAAGCTCCGTCGGACACGGCGGGCCGTCGAAGCTTCGGGACACGGGATCTACATCACTGACCATGACGGGAGTATTGAATACGTAAATCCCGCTTTCGAGGAGATCACGGGGTACGACGAAGAGGAAGCGCTGGGAGAGAACCCACGGATTCTCAAATCGGGGGAGATGCCAGACGATTACTACGAACGACTTTGGGACACCGTTCTCTCCGGTGAAGTCTGGGAAGAAACGCTCGTCAATCGGCGCAAGGACGGCGAACCGTACCACGCCAACCAGACTATCGCTCCGATCGGGGCTGAAGACGGGCGTATCGAGGGGTTTGTCGCCATTCAGACCGACATAACGAAACGGATTGAAGCTGAAGAGGAGTTGGCGACGTTCAAGGAGATCGTTCAACGATTGGATGACCCGATCATGCTTCAAGACGTGGAGGGAAACTATCGGGTACTGAACGACGCAGTGGCGGAGTACGCGGGACTTTCGGTTGACGAGTTAGAGGGGAAGGACGAGTTCGCGTTCATGGACGAACGCACTGCGACCGAGATTGCCCGCCAGAAGTCCCGTGTTTTGGAAGAAGAGCGGTCACGCACCTACGAGGTGAACGTGTCGTTCCCCACGAAGGGCACGCGGACGTTCAGGACCACGCGGTATCCCAATTACGATGAAGCAGGGAATCTCGATGGGACGGTCGCTATTTGCAATGACGTGACGGAATTAGTAGAGCGTGAGCAACACCTCGAGGTACTGGACCGTATCATGCGGCACAACCTCCGTACCGAGATGACCATCGTTCAGGGGCAGGCCAATCATATCGCCGAGAACCCGATGGAAGACAACGAAGAAGAGGCCCAGCGAATTCGTGCAGCCAGCGAATCATTACAGGAGCTGGCGGCAAAGGAACGCAAGATCGTCGAAGTACTCATGGAACCCGGACCACTGAAATCAGTCCCGTTGTGTCCGGTGCTCGCCAGGATTATCGACGACGTGACCGATATTTATCCCGAAAGTGAGATCGCGGTCGAGTGTTCGGATGGACTCCGGGTGCGGGCGCTGGCCGAGTTCAAGGAGGCCCTCTACGAGGTCATTGAAAATGCCGTAAAACATTGCGACGTCCCGAGGCCGCACGTGGATGTGACTGCGATCGAAGAGGGCGGATCGGTCGAGATCTCGGTCGCAGATTCTGGCCCGGGGATTCCAGAGACGGAACAACGAGTTCTTGAGGGCGACGTTAACATCGACCCGCTCATTCATGGGACCGGGCTCGGGCTCTGGTTCGTCAATCAGGTCGTGACCAAGTCCGAAGGGACACTACGGTTTCGGTCGAACGAACCGACCGGAAGTATCGTCGAGCTCCACGTCCCGTCAGCCGAACCGCCCGATGACGAGGACGTGGCCTGAACTTCTACACCCATTCGTTATTTTCCACACCGTTTTGAAAAGATATCGATGCTTTACCATTCCGATATGGTATCATGTTTCTCCCTTTAGCGATTCACTCAGTGTAGCTTCAACCGTAAACGTATAGAGTTATCTCCTCTGGGTGCGTATCTACTGGAATGGGAGCGAAGAAATACATCGTCGATCTCAGCGACGAAGACCGCAAGACGCTCGAATCGTTCATTTCCACCGGTGAACGGACTTCCCGATCCAATACACGCGCACGCATCCTCCTGAAAGCTGATGACGGGCTCACTGATGCGACGATCAGTGAGCACGTCGGCTGTCATCCACAAACCGTCCACAACACACGCAAAGACTACACTGACCGAGGGCTCGCGGCGATTCATCGCCGCAAGCCCGACCGTGAATACGACCGCAAACTCGATGGCCTCGCCGAGGCCCACCTCATCAAACTCGCGTGTAGCGAACCGCCAGACGGGCACACCCGCTGGACACTCCATCTCCTCGCTGACGAACTCGTGACCCTCGACGAGACCGACTTCGAGTCGATCTCTCACGAAGCAGTCCGACAGCGTCTAAAAAAACGCCCTGAAACCGCATCTCTCTAGCTACTGGGAGATACCGCCCGACCAGGACGCTGACTTCGTCTACTACATGGAGGACGTTCTCAATCTCTACCACGAACCGTACGACGAGGACCGTCCGGTCATTTGCTTCGACGAATCCAGCAAGGCACTCTGCGGACACGAACGCGACCCGCTCCCGGCCGAACCGGGAGCGGTCGCTCGTGTCGATCACCGCTACAAACGCAACGGCAAACAGCGACTCCATATCTCGACCGAACCGTTGACTGGCTGGGTCGCTGTCGAAATCACTGAGAAGAGACGGACGACAGAGTGGATTGACCGCATGGTCGAACTCGCAGACGTTCACTACCCGGATGCGGAGCGCATCCGGGTTGTGATGGATCAGCTCAACACGCACAAACCAGCCGCTTTCTACGAGTTCTTTCCGCCAGATCAGGCTCGGGCGTATCTTGATCGGTTCGAGTTCCACTACACGCCCAAGCGTGGGAGCTGGCTGAACATGGCCGAAATCGAGATTGGTGTCCTCAAACGACAGTGTCTCGACCGCCGAATCTACGACGCAGCGACTCTCCAGTCGGAGGTCGCTGCGTGGCAACAGCGTCGGAACGAAACGAAACGTCCCATTGACTGGCAGTTTACCACTGACGACGCTCGGATCAAGCTCCGCCAACTCTACCCAGTCGAAGTCGAAGAGGATCTACAGATTCAGAGTTGAAGCTACACTTAGATGCCCGCGTGAGAGGTAGTACTTCGCCGTAGCAATGCCCTTCTCGCCCAAATCAACCTGGGCGTGGCGAAACCGAATCGGATCTTTCCCAGCGTCCTTCCACAGTTGGTATGTCTTCTTCAGTCGGTTCTCGACGTTCTCCACATCATCGAACCGGAGCTTCAGCCGGGCGTCTCGGGTGTCATCAACAGCGATCCCGTGCTTCGCGCAAAACGCTATCAGCGCGCTTGTCGTCTCGTCGACGCCACGCTCGGCGGCCTCGACCGCGCGGACACCGGCCTCGACGGCCCGGCGACTCGCCTCCTTCGCCTCCTGAACGGCCTCGTGCACGAGTTCGGCGATGTGCTGGCTCCGCAGCGTCACCTCGCCGTACTCGTGTTGCACGAGGTCGTCGATCCGATCCAACGCGCGCCGGACGCTACCCGGGTGAAACCCCTGCTTGTCCGCGATATCGGCCGGCGACACCTCACCTCCGTCCGTCACGAGCGTTTCGAGCGCGCCCCACTCCACCGGCGAGAGGCCGTCCGCGACGTGCTTGATCACGATCGACTCCTGCTCGCTCCGAATCCGATTCAAATCGAGTTCGATCAACTACCGCCCGACATCGTGCTCGTCGGCCTCGAAGTACGCATCCGGCCGGAACGGCCCGTCTTCGCTCGGGCGTAGATCCAGGCCAGCGTCCGCCAGGACCGAAATGATCGTCTCCTCGAGCTCCTCGTTGATCTGCTCCCGATCCTCGATCGGGTGAAGGCTGTCATCCCATTTGCTCGTCTGATACGCGGCTTCGAGTTTCGGGTGTGCCAGCGGGTTCTCCTCGTCCAATCCCTCGGCTTCCCGGGCGTAGTAGTGCTTCACTTCGCGGGGAAACTCGTGGCGGGGCCATGCCTCCCGGACGTGCGCCGGGTCAAGGGTCACGGTGTGGTAGTAGCCTGGGAGATCTCGACCGCGCTCGTCGGTGTCGTTCTGCACGAGCTTCCGGTAGCCCCGGCGATCGTGCTCGAGGAGGTGGGCCAGACCGACGATCGGCCCGTCTCGGGCATGGACCGGCCCCGATCGGTCCTTCTCCAACCGGACGTAGCGCGCGGCGTCCTGGACGTTCGAATACTCATGGACTTTCGACGACCGGAAGTAGTAGCTCGCGATGCCCACCGACTCGGCGGCCAGCTGCAACAGCGGGAGGTACTGATCGAACGCGATGTTCGACCCGTTGATCCGCACGTTGATTCCCTCCTGGAGACCATCAGGAACGGTGGGATTCGCACCGTCGCCCTCGCTTTCCATCCCCTGCCATCGGGGGGCGATGTGGGCGTTGAACGACTGTTGCCCGTGGGGGTCTTCGTCCGACCGGCGCTTCACGGCGATTCGGTACTCGCGAATCGTATCGAGGGCGAACCGGGTTCCTGTGGGCAACCGACTGCCCGGGTGGGCGATTCCTGACTGCTGGTAGTACAGTTTCGCCTGCCACTGCTCGCCGTCGTGCTCGAACTCCCCGGTTCGACTCCCGCGGCCGTCTTTCACGGCCCGATCCGCAGCGAAGTACGGATCGAGGCCGTGGGCGTCGAAGACGTAGTTCGCTACCCACTCGTGAGGGGCTGTCGCGACGTGCCGCACGGTTCACCCCTCCCACAGCGACCAACACGACGAGCACAGCGCGATCCGCCCGGACCAGCCGGGAACGTCCCGCCGGGCGACCGAGTGCTCCTGGCCGCACATCTCGCACTCGTCCGGCGTGGACCGCTCGGCGGCCCGGTCCCAGTAGCCTTCCCGACGCGCCTCAGGCACGGGGCTCACCTCCGACAACGACCTCGCGGTCGAGGACGTGCGGCCACGCGAGT
>JBLGCL010000041.1:0-18299 GCA_047617305.1 Natronomonas sp. | reverse complement strand
GCTCATGTGAGCGATCAGACGCTCACGTAGCTACCCGTGAGGACGTCCGGGACGTTCACGCCGTAGACCGTCGACGCGCCCGACTGGTCGACGATCTCCAGCGTAGCGTCCCCTCCCTCAGCGAGTTTGCTTGGGCTGCTGGAAGTTCCGTCAAGCGCGATGACGATTTTCTTCCGCTCGGAGGTATCGTCAAGTACGGTATCGGTCGCTGAATCCCCATTTATCTTGTTGATCGTGAATCCATTACCCTCGGTCAAGGTCAGCGAGTCACTACTGCTGGTGTACTCGATGGTCGCCTCCGAGAGGTCGATCGGATCCGACCCCGGCGACTTCTTCACCACCAGCACAACCTCGTTCACGCTGGAACCGCTCACCGATCCCGTAGCAGAGACGACGTCGATCTGGTTGGAGACCTGTGCCTGGGCGTCGTCGCCGGTGTCAGAGGCACGCGACTGGAGTTCGCCAGCCGTGTTGATCAGGACGCCGGCGGCGACCGCGGCGACCAGCACCAGCGCGATGAAGATGATCAGCGTGCCGATGCCGACCTGCCCCCGATCGTCTCCCTCGGAAGTGACTTGTTCGAACATCCGGTTACACCTTTGCGTACTCGCCCGTGAGGACATCCGGGATGTTCACGCCGTAGACCGTCGACGCGCCCGACTGGTCGACGATCTGTAGTTCGGCGTTGGCTCCCTCTGCTAGCCCGTCTGTCTCGATACTCGAGACGTCGATCTTGATTTCGATGCGTTCGCTCGTGTCGTCGAGTATCTCAGTGGGGCCACTGTTGCCGATCTTGGTCGTCGTGAACAAGCTCCCATTCACCGTCGAGGAGTGAAAGCTCAGAGTTGCGGAGCTACTACTGCTGGTGTACTCGATGGTCGCCTCCGAGAGGTCGATCGGATCCGACCCCGGCGACTTCTTTACCACGAGCGTAACCGTTTCGACGGTGCCATCGGTATTGTCATCATGTCCCGTCGCGGACACGACGTCGATCTGGTTGGAGACCTGTGCCTGGGCGTCGTCACCGGTGTCCGAGGCACGCGACTGGAGTTCGCCAGCCGTGTTGATCAGGACGCCGGCGGCGACCGCGGCGACCAGCACCAGCGCGATGAAGATGATCAGCGTGCCGATGCCGACCTGTCCCCGGTCGGAATCGTCTTGTGTTGGTAGTTTCATTATTGCGTTTTCACACCTGTTTGGATGGGTGTCTGTGCTCCCACCTCGACCGTCGGGAGGTATTCACTTAATCCCGCGAACAGTTTCGCGACCGGATTCGACGCTCGAATCGAGATTCAAAACGCGGTTCGAATTCGACCGGTGACATTTATGGACGGTGGTTCTGGGTATAGCCAAAGACAGTACAGGTATTGGGACGCGCGAGGACCATCATGCTCGAAAACATCACTCGTATGTTCGGCGAAAACGACCCTGACTCGGAGGACGAATCGGAAGACTGGATAGAGGAGGAACAACCCGTGGAGTCGAGTAGCAGCCTCAATGACGGCGGAGAACAGAACGCCGACGAGCCAGACGTTTCAGAACTCGATGTGCGCCTTGACGAACTGGACGACGAGTTAGAGTCGACGCAATCGTCGCTCCGCGCACTTCGGAGTTCACAGGAGGAAATGGCCGACTCGATCGAAGAGGTGAACGATACGGTCAGGCAGCTGGTTGGCGTCTACGATCGTCTCGCTGCCGAGGAGAACCCGTTTATCGACGATCCAGCGGAGATGGCGGACGACGACACTGAGTCTCCGATGCCCGAAGTCGAGGGGTCGGAAAGTACGAGTTCTACCCCTGATGACGACTTCCCGAACGACTGGACAACGGCACGGGAATCGGCCATCGACCAGAAGGACGATGAGCAAACCGTTGTTTCCTTCGAGGATCTCCGGGCGCAAACTGAGGGTGAGTTGTCCGGAGGAGATGGACATCAGGTAGACGCTTCAACCGGCGACGAGTCGTCTAACGGTGACGGGACGAATCCGGTCGTGGGTCGAGATGGAGAGGGGGTACCGGCGTCGACGCAAATGGTAGCGGCCGACGGTACACCGGTGCTTGCATCGGTCCCCGAGGGCTATGCGGGGGACGTGCTCGTAATGGAGTTGCTCGCAACACTGATGGACAGATCTGGTCCCGCAGGCGCGTTGCGCGCTGTCAACCACTACGAGAATATCGGCTGGATCTCCCCGGAGGTGAAAGAACGTTTCGTTGACATCATTGGTGGACCGGCGCTTGACGTGTTCGTCGACCCGACGCAACCACGTGAACCGACAGCTGACGAGCACGAAGTCTCCCACGACTATCTCCGCGTACTGAACCAGTTAAAAGAAATCTAATGGGCTTCAGTGTCAGTGGTGCGACGGCGGTGATATTTGTCGGCCTCCTGATCAGCACTGCGACTCTGTATCCCGCCGTCGATCGCTACGCGGAACGCCGTTCAGAAGCGATCACTGCTCGCAACGATCGCCTCCTGACTCGGCAGAACACAGCGATCGAGATGGTGAACGCGACGTACAATGCGAGCACAAACCGACTCACCGTCTCCGTTCAGAATACGGGCTCGAGTACGCTCGCCGTCTCAGAAATCGATCTGCTCGTCGACGGCGAATACGTTCTACTCTCGAAAGCGGATACGACTGTCGGCGACGACTCAGCGACGGGCCTCTGGGCACCTGGAGAGACTCTTACGATAACGACGACCGACCCTTCCGCTCCGAATCGAATCAAGATCGTCACCGGCCCCGGGATCGCCGTCACGGCAACTGTGGGGGTGATCTGAATGGCGGGGGCGTCGGTATCCGAACTGATCATCTTCATCGCGGCGGTGAGTATCGCCGCCGCGGTTGCAGGCGTGATGGTCACCACCGTCGGTGGGATTTCTGATTCACTCGACGAGCGCGGTGCGGACGTCGCCTCCGACATCGCTACCGATATCGAGATTATTAGCGATCCTGGTAGCAGTGCTGTGTATGACGACGGCAATAGCGAGGTCCGAGTGCTCGTCAAAAATACGGGGAGTCGCACGGTCGAGACGGGAGGATCGGGGGTAGAGGTGTTGGTCGACGGGCGGTACATTCCGTCATCAGAGTACACGATCACCGTTCTCGACGGGAGTACATGGCACGACGGAAATGTGGCCCGGATCGTCGTGAACGAGTCGCTCACGGCCGGCGACCATCGGGTTACCGTCATCGTCGAGAGTGAACGGGAGACACTCCGGTTCAGAACATGAATCACCTGTCCATCGGACTCGAGGCACGCGACCGTGTCAACCAGGCCATCGGCGGCGGACTCCCCGAGGGGAGCCTCGTCCTCATTGAGGGCGGGACCGGTGCAGGCAAGTCGGTGCTCACTTCACGAATCGTCTACGGACTCTGTGAAGAGGGGACGTCGGTCAGCCTGGTGTCGACACAGCATTCCGCCAGAGAGTACGTAAGACAAATGTACTCCCTGTCGTACGACGTCATCGATCATCTCCTCGGTAATCGCCTTCGCTTTTTTCACGTGCCAACCGACGGTGACCGCTCGTTGTTGAATCGGTTCCTGGAACCGAGTTTGCTGTGGGATGCTCAAACCATCGCTGTCGATGGATTTGGCTCGCTCTGTCGCAACGATCGTAGTTTTGCATCCCTGTTCGGGTCGGGTACGGAGGACCAGGCCATGGAGCGCGTCGTCGGCCGGCTCGATGCCGCGCTGGCCGCTGACAAGGTCGTACTATTGACGGTCAATCCCGAAGAGGTAACCGACCGATCGTTGAGACCACTCCGGGCGGCCGCAGACGTGTATCTTGAACTACGGAGTGAAACAGTTGGCCAGGAGATTCGCAAGAAAGCGTTGGTTCGCCGGTTTTCCGAAATGAAACGCCCTGTAGACGACTCAATCGGGTTCTCGGTACAACAGGGCCGCGGTGTCGTGATTGAATCTCGCACTATCGCCTGACATGAAATCGAACACTCGGCTCACTGAAGACCTACGCACCGTGGCCAACGAACAGGACCACGTCCGGAAACACCTGGAGTCGTTTTACGACCAGACTGGCACGTATCCCGTGTACGCCGACGAACCAACCGAAGAGCATGCAACCGGCAAACCGAACCTTCTCTATCCGGCAGATCCACCGATTTATATTCACGTTCACGGGGAACCTGGACGTGATACGACCTACTATTGTCTGGAGCCGACACTTTCGTCCGAAGAAGAAGAGCTCTACGAACGGGTCCGCGCCGAGGTACTGGACCGGTCAGTCACGAAACCTGCGCCCGTCGAGGATGATGATTTCACGATGCATCTTGACGAACTCGTCGCCGAAATTCTCACCGTCGACGGTAATGGGGGGTCGTTTCTCGACCGAGCCCGGTCGTCATTACTCGGCGACCAGTTCGTCGTTGACCGAGGGACGTACGAACGGCTCCAGTACGTACTGCGGCGTGATATCGCTGGCCTCGGGCCCCTGGAACCCGTGATGGCTGATTCGATGAACGAGGATATTCACGTTATCGGACCACACGCGTGCTACGTCGAGCATAGCGTCTTTGGGATGGTCGAGACGACGGTCGACTTCGGTGACAACGACGAGTTCAGCAACTGGATCCGGAACATGGGCGAGCGGATGAACTATCCGGTTTCGGATTCCGACCCCATTATCGACTCGACCCTGCCGAACGGATCACGCATCAACATCATTTACTCCGACGACGTGAGTATCCAGGGCCCGTCGCTCACCATCCGCCAGGGAGAGGAAGTCCCGCTCTCGATCTTTCAGATCACGAAGTGGGGGACACTCTCGCCCGAACTCGCGGCGTATCTGTGGTTGTGTATGGAGAATGAACAGACGGTGTTCGTGGTCGGAGAGACCGCTTCCGGGAAGACGACCACGCTCAATTCCATGTTCTCGTTCATCCCGCGCGATCACAAGATCTACACCGCGGAAGATACCGCCGAGGTGATACCCCCACACGAGAACTGGCAACAGCTCCTCACCCGTGAAGGGAACGGGGAAGGATCGGACGTGGACATGTTCGACCTCGTCGCGGCCGCGCTTCGGTCACGTCCGGACTACATCGTCGTCGGAGAAGTCCGTGGTGCTGAAGCGCAGATGGCGTTCCAGGCCGCTCAGACGGGGCACCCCGTACTCCTCACCTTCCACGCCAGCGATATCGTCTCGATGATCCAGCGATTCACCTCGAACCCGATCAACGTCCCGGAGACGTTCATGGACAATTGCGATGTCGCACTGTTCCAGAATCGTGTTAAGCAAGACGACGAGGTGCTTCGACGCGTAACGAGCGTGCAGGAAATCGAGGGTTACTCGGAGCACGAAGGCGGTGTCGTGACTCGGGAAGCCTTTGCGTGGGATCCTCGGGACGACGAGGTCACGTTTAAAGGCCGAAACAACAGTCACGTGCTTGAAAACCAGATTGCGACCCTGTTGGGGTACGACGACACGCGGAAGATCTACGACGAACTGGATCGCCGCGCGGAGATCATCCGCCGGCTGATCGATGCGGAGGTAGTCGGCTATCACGCAGTGAACGAGGCGATCGAGACGTTCCAGCGTGATGGAGTCGAAGCACTACCGATCGAGATTCACGGCCTCACGGAACGGGTGAGCGCGTAATGCCGGTGGAAGACGAATACAGTGGATGGAGCGCGGACCTGCGTGAACTCCTCAGGTCGATCTTCGACGCGTATCGGTTCATGGAGATGCCCGCCGAACGGTATGCACTGGTTGTCCTTTTGCCCGGTATCGGCCTTTCGCTCGTGATCGCCCTCACCGTCTTCATTGTCTCCCCTCCTTTGTTTGTTGCATTTCCGATTGGCCTCCTCGGTATTCTTCCGCCAATCGTCGCATTTATTTATCCAAAAATCATCGCCGACCGGAAACGGCGTGAGATCCGAGAACAATTCCACCTCTTCCTGACACACATAACCGTACTCTCGACGACGAATATCGACCGCGTAGAGATCTTCCGAACGCTTGCAAAAGTCGACGAGTACGGTGCACTCGCCGAAGAGATGGGCCGGGTTACCGCGCTCGTGGATACGTGGAACCAATCCCTTGATGACGCCTGTCGCCGGCGGTCAAAGCGCGTCTCTTCGGAACTCCTTGCCGACTTTCTCGAACGGTTGGCATATACGGTTGGGGCGGGGCAGAGCCTCGACGAGTTTCTTCTCGACGAACAGGAATCGATCATTCAGGAGTTCGTCATCCGGTACGAGTCGGCGTTATCGAAACTTGAGGTGATGAAAGAACTGTATCTCTCGTTGATGCTCTCGGTGACGTTCATCCTCGTGTTTGCAACGGTGTTACCAATCTTAATCGGTGTCCCGCCGACGCTTCTACTAGGCGGTATTATCCTCATGTTCGGCATCGTTCAGGCTGGTTTCCTCTTCGTTATCCATACCGTCGCGCCCCGTGATCCCGTGTGGCTGGACCCTGAAAGTGACCACTCACCGATGTACCGAGTTCGCCCATTTCTGCTCGTGGGAATCGTCCTCTCGGTGCTGTCGTTGGGTGGCGTTCTCGCGATCGGACTCGGTTATACGCCCTTGGCTCCGGATATTTTACCGCTTCCGGTCTATCTCGCCATTCCAACGACGCCATTACTCATTCCGGGGCTCGTAATGCGACGAGAGGAGCGGAAAGTAACCAATCGCGACGAAGGGTTCCCGTCGTTCATCCGAGCGCTCGGCGGGGTAGAATCCGTCAAACAGACCTCAACGGCAAACGTCTTGGAGTCCCTTCGGAAGAAAGATTTTGGCGCGTTGACTAGCAACGTTGACAACCTCTATAAGCGACTTCGGACTCGGATCGACACGGAGGGTGCGTGGCGGCTCTTCGCCGCTGAAACGGGATCATACCTCATCCACAAATTTGGTGACATGTACGTCGTCGGTCGGCGGATGGGGGGTGAGCCACAGCAACTCGGACAGGTCATCTCCACGAACTTCAACGAAGTTTTGAGGGTGCGTGAACAGCGCCAACAGGCGACGACGACGTTTATCGGAGTCGTCTACGGAATCACAGCCGCATCGATGTTTTCGGCCTTCATCGGACTGGGTATCGCCGAGCAGATGCTCACCATCACAGAACAGATAGCCAAGCAGAATGACAAATTCATCCAGTCGTTGTTTTCGACCGGAAACTACGATATCGCCGTGATGGAGTTTCTACTTCTCATGGTCGTATTGATAAATGCGGTGCTCTCATCGTTGATGATCCGGATTACCGACCGCGGTCATTTCGTGAGCGGACTCACGCATTTCGTGTTGTTAGTTTGGACTGGCTCGCTCGTCGCCAGCATAACTCAAATAGTGGTCAGCGGACTCATTGCCTAAATTCGACTCAAGTCTCGATATGAAGCACTGATTTTAGGCAAAGGTGGTTCAATCACCAGATATGACAGAAGTATACGGTACTCGACCGTACCTCGAGAGCCCCATCGACGTGGATGAGACGGAAACGCTCCTCCAGTGGGTCAAATACCTCGGGACGACCTTTGGCACCGGCGGCGCGCTTTGTGCACTCCGGTATTACGAACAGTTGTCTTGGATTTCACCGGACGCGCGACACGATATCGAGCAATATCTTCAGGGACTTTCGCTTGAGGAGCTCCACTCGAAGAAGTACGATGAACCGGGCCACCTCACTGGCCCGCTCACCACTCTTTCTGGGACGCCCTTTGGCGCACACGCGAAGTCGCTGGAGTTCATCTCCGCGCTAGCTGACGACGATCTCGAAGGCGATATGCTCCGCGCAAAACTGGCAAAACACCAGATAGATGCCGAACTTACTCAACCGGAGGATTCATCAGACGACGGCGTATCTCCGGTAGAGACCGAGACGTGAGCGATTCGAAATCGGTCTCGACACCACCACCGGTGCCGTACCCAACACAACCGGCGGGCGTTCCGGTCACCCCATACCCTCACGGATGATCGGCCACCGGTGACGCTACCGTGGCGAGTTCGTCCACCGCCGCCCTGATTCGCTGCAGGACCGGTGACGATCCCGTTACCGATTGCCGCTACCTCCCCGTATAGCGCTCTCAGTCCCGGCGCGTCGAGTCCGGCGAATGGACGGCGTGGATCATGCCGCACGACGTGATGCACTTCGGGGAGTAGTGGATGACCGCCCCCTCCTCGATCAGTGGAAACCCGGTTCGGGGTTCGGTTGCGTCGATAGGATCTCAATAGATCCCTCGATCACCCCACGATGGGCTCCAAGCTGGAAGTAAGCACCCCGAAACGTTTCGATTGGGTCGCATCCACGCGAAACCACTATTCGGGTTTCAACGCCTGAATCCCCCCTATTCCCGGCGATTCGCGGGGAACGCACCCTCGACTGACCGCGCGAGGGCCACTGGCGCCGACGGATCATTTTTCTCGCCGGGTCGAGTATCTCCGTTCAGAACGGGAGCCCGCCATGTACGACTCGCCCTCGCCGGTCCACGGCTTCTTCCGTCTCGGGCTGGCGTTCGTCCTCTACCTATCGCTCGGGGTCGGCGTTGCCATGGGCGCCACGGCGGCCGGGCTGTCAGATAGCGGTGTAGCGCTCGCCTTTTTGCTCGCCCTGATCGTGCTGCTGAAGCCGTTCTCGCCGGTGTTCCGTCGGTTCATGCCGGACAGGATCGAACCGGAGGAGTGACGATCACCCCGTCCCGGTCGCCTCCAGGTGCGTCTTCAGGTTTTCCAGCGCACACTCGAGGTCCCGGCGGACGTACGCCGTCGCCGTGGCCTCGGGCACGACGGCCAGGACCGTCCGGGGAAGGTCGTACTCGGCGGTGTAGTCGATCGTCGTGCCGTCGTCTCGAGTCTCGAGCGTGGCCTGAACGCGCCCTTCGATCGCCCCCGAGAGTTCGTGAACCAGCCGGGATGGCACGTCACGTTCGACCGCGTCGACGGTCCCCTCCAGGCGGACGCCGGCCAGTTTGTAGACGTAGCGGCCGCTCCAGCCATCGCCGTCCTCGTCGCCCGTCGTCTCGATGGAAATGAGTCCGGGGGACATCCGGACGTGGTTTCGGGGTTCCTCGAGGAACCCGATGATTCGTTCGAGCGGCACATCGACGTGGACGCGGTGACTGGCGGTGTACATGATTCGGGTCGGGATCGGGGCGTCCGCAGGTAGTACGTTCGCGGGGCCGACGATTGGCTGGTACTACAGCAGTAAGGCGGGCCGACCGTCCTAAGCGTCATGCCCAATCGGTTGGGGAGACCAGGCTAGCCGGCCCAGGAACCGGGAGTCGCGATGGCCCGCTTCGGCGACGATTCATCATTCGAAGTCGCTGTCGTCGTAAAGCAGGTACGCCGAGACGCCGGCCCCCACGGCCGCCAGGTATTCGACGACCACCAGGACCGCGAAGGCCCACCGGAACGAGACGCCATAGGTCATCAGCGTCGGCAGCGCGAACAGGCCGACGACCGCGAGGATGGTGAACAGTATCAGCCCGACGACCGCGAGGGGATTCAGCGACGACGGCGTCAAGTTCTCTATACTTCCCGGCATTGGCTCTTCTATGATGGTCGGCGTGGGGTCGGTGGACTGGGGTTCGTTCCGACCTCCAGGATCGTCCGGTCGGGAGGCCGAACTGATCCCCTCGACGCCGACTGGCGGCCGCGATCAGTCGCCAGCCGCGGCGTCACCTTCGGCCGAGGGCTCCGGTGCGGGCATCTCGCCGAAGATGGCGCGACTGCGCAGGAGGATCAGGCCGAACCCGACCTTCGCGCTGACGTCGAGGATCATGAACCCGAGGGTCTCGATGGACAGCGGGATGACCTGGGCGCCTTCCGTCCCGATCAGCCACACGACGGGGTAGAGGAACCAGAGCACGACCGTCAGGTTCCGTAGCGTCGTGAACGTCGACTGCCGTTCCTCGTCGAGTTCGCGGGCCTTCTTGGTCAGGCTGAAGTACAGGACGTACAGGATGTACAGCAGCGCGGCGGTGCTGACGGCCCACCAGACGAACCGGTACTCGTAGACCACCGTGAGCGCGCCCACGAGGCCGGTGATGATCATGATCCCGTCCGCGCCGACCAGGCCGATGATCGTTCCCCGATCGACGTCGGCGAGGAGCGCGAGGTCGAGCAACAGCAACGGCGTCGTGAACGCCCAGTCGGCGTACCGCGCCCAGTAAATCGTTAGCTCCTCCTCGAGTCCGGCCGGTGCCTGGATCAGGCTTACTGACGTGACGCCGTATCCCAGCAGCATCGACAGATACGACGCGAACGCGATCGCCGGAATCAGCGTGGTGATCGCGTAGAATTTCTTGGCGTCGGGATCCTCCACGCCCCACCCGCGGAGCATGAAGTACGCGGTCCCGATCCCCATCAGTGCGGTGCCGAGCGCCAACCAAATCCACTCCGGTCGCGCGAACAGGTCCGTCTTGTCGATTTGCAGGATGATGGTTTCGATCGACATACACGCACCAATCCGAACTGGATGTCCCTTTAACACATGCCAAACCAATTGTGTGTTGCCCCGGGGGGCCACGATCGGGACGAGCCTGCTCCCTCGAGAACGTCGATCGCGAGGCTGTGAGATATTCTCCACCCGTACCCGCCTGTGGCCGGATCCGGGAACGGGCGATGATCGCGTTCCCGGTCGGGGGAGTACCCAATTGTTTCGGCCAAGAAATCAGGGAGAACGAGGTTCTCCCGAGAGGCATGGCGAGTACCTCGAACGACGTGGACGACCGCCATCCCGAGGAATCGACGAGCAACGCCGACGTCGAATCCCACGACGGAGATGAAGTGGTTTCGGACCTGGAGTCCGCCCGACGGCGCAGGGAGCGCATCGAAGAACTCGAGGCCGAACTCGAGGCTCGTGGCGAAGAGATAGAGGAACTCCAGGACCTGTTGCTCGACCTGTCGACCCGCGTTGCCGACGACCAGGGCGTCGGCGTCTGTCCCGACTGTCACGGTCCGGTGGTGAAGGTTCGGGGCTTGTTCCGACCGACAACGATCGAGTGCAAGCGGTGCGACCGCGTACTTCACGAGTATTGATTCATCCGACATGCCCCTCGTTTCAGGTGCGAATATCGAGCGAGGGGCCGTCCGTCCAGTCGCGATAGCGGCCCCGGATCGCGGATCGCCGGCGGTGGACGGAACGACGTTCGCTACCGGTCCGACCGTCCGCCGACCCGGTGACGTACACCGGCTCCCGTCCCCCGGGGGACCTTCGATCCGTCTCCCGCTCGCGAGGGATCCACGATGGAACTGACCTACGCGACCTTCCACGCGCTGTTCGTCGCGGTCCCGATAGTGGGACTCTCCGTCGGCGCGTCGGTCCTGAGCGAACGGACGCCGTTACGTCGGGCGGACGCGGCGGGAATCGCGATCCTGATCCTGTTGGCCCTGGTCTACACCGCGCCCTGGGACCGACATCTCATCAAGCAGGGGGTCTGGGAATACGGGACCGGCGTCGTTCTGTTCCGGATCGCTAGCGTCCCGATCGAGGAGCTCGCGTTCATCGCGCTCCAGCCGATCCTGACGGGACTCTGGGTCGCACAGCTGGACACGGCGGGCCCCGCCGGGGTCATCGAACTCCGGGAACGGGTCGTCGGCGTCGTGGCGGCCGGGGCGCTCCTGACCGTCGGCCTCGCGCTGATCGCCACTCCCGCCACGTTCTATCTGGGAGCGATCGTGGCCTGGGGTGCGCCGATCCTGGCCATCCAGTGGGGGTTCGACTGGCCGTACCTCCGCGCCAGGTGGCGGATGGTCGCCGCGGGGGTGGCGGTGCCCACCGCGTACCTCTGCGTCGTCGACGCGATCGCCATCGACCAGGGGGTCTGGTACCTGTCGGAGCGGTACACGACCGGGCTATCGGTCGTCGGCCTCCCGATCGAGGAGGCCGTGTTCTTCCTCGCGACCAACCTCTTCGTCGTCCAGGGGCTCGTCCTGTTCCGGGGACTGATCGAACGCCTGGAGTCCAGGGGAACGGGCCATGGCGCTGACTGACCTCGATCGCGCGGCGGGCCTCGACCTGGACGCCGCGGTCCGGACCACGCTCGTCCGGAGTGCGATGGTCCCGTCCTGGATCCTGGTGGGCGTCGTCGCCGCCGTCTTCGTCGCCGGGGTGACGGTCCCGGTCAGGATGCGATACGGCGTCCTGCTGGCGAGCGCCGTCGTGTTCGGCGTGCCCCACGGCGCCCTCGATCACCTCGTTCCGGGCCGACTTCGCCACGGCGGCGTCGACCGGCGTTCGGTGGCCGCCGTGGTGGGACTCTACGCCGTGCTCGGCGTTGCCTACGTCCTGGGCTGGTTCGTGGCCCCGGTCGTCGCGTTCGGAGCGTTCATTCTGTTGACCTGGGTCCACTGGGGCCAGGGGGACCTGCACGCCCTCCTCGCGCTCGCGGACGCCGATCACCTGCCGACCCGCGGCCATCGCGCGGCGACCGCCGCCGTCCGCGGCGGGTTGCCGATGCTGGTCCCCCTCGTGGCCTTCCCCGATCGTTACCGCGCCGTGGCGACGGCCGTGATCGGCGCGTTCGGGAGCGAACCGACGGAACTGGCAGCGCTGTTCGCCCCGACGACCCGGGCCGCCGTCGGCCTCGGCCTGGCCGCCGTCGCGGTGGCCACGCTCGGACTCGGCTTCTTCCGGGGCAACGCCCGGCGCGGGTGGGCGATCGACGCCGGCGAGACCGGGGTGCTGGCCGCGTACTTCGCCGTAGTCCCGCCGGTGCTCGCGATCGGGCTCTACTTCACCGTCTGGCACTCGCTCCGCCACGTCGCCCGCCTGGCCGTCGCCGACCCCGAGTCCGCCGCCGAACTCCGGGCCGGCCGGATCGGTCGACCGGTCGCGCGGTTCGCCCGCGACGCGGCCCCGGCGACGGTCGGCGCGCTGGCGCTGTTCGCACCCCTCTGGTGGCTCGTTCCCGGGACCCCCGACGGACTGCCGGCGTACGCGGGGCTCTACCTCGTGCTGATCGCGGTGTTGACCCTCCCGCACGTGGTCCTCGTCGCCTGGATGGACCGCGAACAGGGCGTCTGGCGGCCCGCGTGACGGCGGCGATCGGCTACAGCAGCAGCTCGACGACGTCCTCGAGGTCCGGCGCGAGCGCGTTCACGACGTCGGTCGTCGTGATGATTCCGGCGAGGTCGCCGTCCTCGACGACGGGGAGTTTCTTGATCGTCAGCCGGTTCATACGGGTCACCGCGGCCCGGACCGGGTCGTCGGCGTCGACCGTCACGACCGGCTCCGTCATGATCTCGCCGACGGTCGTGGTCTCCGGGTCCCGTCCGGCGCCGACGCTCCTGACCACGTCCGACTCGGTGACGATCCCTCGCAACTCGTCGCCGTCGACGACGACGAGCGCGCCGACGTGGAGATTCCAGAGGGCCGTCGCGGCCCCCGCGATCGGCTCCGCGGGGCCCACCGTCTCCACCGGCGCGGACATGATCTCGCTCGTGGGACGATCCAGGATGGCTTCCTCCATAGCGACGTGCTCCGTGTTCGGCCGGGTGCTTCCCGGCTGTCGACTGGAAGTTGGGCTCGCCACGGAAAAGACTCACTCCCGTCGCGCCCGCTCGGCTGGCTTCGTTCACCTCGGGGCGCGACGACCTTCGCAAACGCTTCGCGTTTGCTCACTCCCGCCGACCGCGTCCGCTCACTTCGCTCGCCGGCGGCACGACGGTGGCGAACGGGACACCTTGGCCGGCTCAGGCCGGCACGTTCGCCCCGGGTGTCGGGGAAGCCCCCGACTCCGCGACGATCCGGCGGACCGGCCGAGAGGAACTTTTATGACACGGGACCGGCTTCGATGGGGTATGGGCGCGATGTCGTTGGTAGTACGTCGATAGCCGCGACACACAGTCGCGCGTGTTTCTTCCCGTCGTCGCCTGCCAGCGACCGCATTCGCCATGCCGCGGACGGCCCACGACAACACCTGACAATCCATGACAACAACTGAAGAACCACTCACCGAGATGCCGGAGGAGTACGATCCCGACGAGATCGAAGGCAAGTGGCGTGACCGGTGGCAAGGGATGGACGTCTACGAGTACGAGGACACCGGCGCGACCGACTACGTCGTCGACACGCCGCCGCCGTACCCGACCGGCAACTTCCACATCGGGAACGCGCTGGGCTGGTGTTACATGGACTATGCCGCCCGGTACAAGCGCCTGCAGGGGTTCGACGTCGACTTCCCGCAGGGCTGGGACTGTCACGGCCTCCCGACCGAGGTGAAGGTCGAGGAGAACCACGACATCCACCGCACGGAGGTTCCCCGCGACGAGTTCCGCCGGATGTGCATCGACCACACCGAGGAACAGATCGACGCGATGAAGGAGACGATGCTGGATCTCGGGTTCTCCCAGGACTGGACCACCGAGTTCCGGACGATGGACCCCGAGTACTGGGGCAAGACCCAGCGCTCGTTCGTCGAGATGGCCGAGGACGACTACATCTATCGGGGCGAACACCCGGTCAACTGGTGCCCGCGCTGCGAGACCGCCATCGCCGAGTCCGAGGTCGAGAACGAGGACCGGACGGGGACGCTGTACGAGATCACGTTCCCGGGCGCCGGCAACGAAGACGTCGACATCGCGACGACCCGCCCCGAGCTGCTGGCGGCCTGCGTGGGCATGGCCGTCCACCCCGACGACGAGCGCTACGAGGGTCGCGTCGGCGACACCTTCGAGGTGCCCCTGTTCGGTCAGGAGGTCGAACTGATCGCGGACGAGGACGTCGACCCGGACTTCGGGAGCGGCGCCGTGATGATCTGTACCTTCGGGGACAAACAGGACGTCGAGTGGTGGGCCGAGTACGACCTCGACCTCCGGCCGGTCTTCTCCGAGGACGGCCACCTCACCGACCTCGCCGGCGACTACGCCGGCCTCGAGATCCCCGAAGCAAAGGAGGTCATCGCCGAGGACCTGGCCGACGAGGGCTACCTGCGGAACACCGAGGACACCGAGCAGTCGATCGGCCGGTGCTGGCGGTGTGACACCCCGATCGAGATCCTCTCGGAGGACCAGTGGTTCGTCGAGGTCCGCCAGGACGAGATCCTCGAGACGGCCCGGGAGGTCGACTGGATCCCCGAGCACATGTACGACCGCCTGGAGGACTGGACCGAGGGGATGGAGTGGGACTGGGTCATCTCCCGCCAGCGCGAGTTCGCCACGCCCATCCCCGCCTGGGAGTGCGCCGAGTGTGGCCACTCGTACATCGCCGACCTCGACGAACTCCCGGTCGACCCGACCGACGCCGACCCGGCGATCGACGCCTGTCCCGAGTGCGGGGCCGACGAGTGGGAGCCCGAACGCGACGTGATGGACACCTGGATGGACTCGTCGATCTCCGCGATGTACGTGGACGGGTGGCCCGAGGAGGCGTTCGAACCTACCCAGTTGCGCGAGCAGGGACACGACATCATCCGGACGTGGGCCTTCTACACCCTGCTACGGACCGCCGCCCTCGAGGACGAGATCCCCTGGGAGGAGGCGCTCATCAACGGCATGGTCTTCGGCGAGGACGGCAACAAGATGTCCAAGTCTCGTGGCAACTTCGTCCAGCCCGAGGAGGCCGTCGAGGAGTACTCGGCCGACGCCTTCCGGCAGGCGATGGCGCTGGGCGGCCAGCCCGGTTCGGACATCCAGTTCCAGTGGAAGGAACTGAAGTCGGCCTCGCGGTTCCTGACGAAGGTCTGGAACATCGGCCGGTTCTCGATGGGCCACGTCGACGAGCGAACGCCGGAGGTCGAGGCGCCGGCCTACCGGGACGCCGACCGGTGGATCCTCTCGCGGTGCTCCACCGTCCTCGACGAGGTCGAGGCCTCCATGGACGAGTACCGCTACGACGCCGCCCTGCGCGAGATCCGCGAGTTCGTCTGGCACGACCTCGCCGACGACTACGTCGAACTCGTGAAGGGCCGCCTCTACGAGGGACGGCCGGGCGAGCGCAACGCCGCCCGCCACGCCCTCTACACTGCCCTGTCGGCCAGCCTCCGGATGCTCTCCCCGTTCGCGCCGTTCCTGACCGAGGAACTCTGGCACCACCTCCCCGGTACCGAGGGGAGCGTCCACGGCACCGAATGGCCGACCCTGGCGTTCGAGGACGAGACCGCCGAGCGCGCCGGGGCGCTGGTGGCCGACGTCGCCGCGACGATCCGCGCCTGGAAGTCCGACG
This sequence comes from Natronomonas sp., assembly GCA_047617305.1. Classification (GTDB taxonomy): domain Archaea; phylum Halobacteriota; class Halobacteria; order Halobacteriales; family Natrialbaceae; genus DATFIX01. Next base: position 2,170 of record JBLGCL010000041.1, on the reverse strand, counting down.
CGGGGATGGCCCTCAACGCCGAGCTCGACAAGATCGAGGTCTACCCGGACGACGACTACGACGAGGCGATCGACACCTACGACCTGAGCGGAACGGTCAACGCGCCCGTGTACGTCCGCGAGGGGATTCCCAGCGTCGAACTCGTCCCGGTCGAGGTCGACCCCGACCACAGCCTGATCGGGCCCGAGTTCCGCGACCGGGCCGGCGAGGTCGTCGCCGCCCTCGAGGCGACCGATCCGGCCGAGATCAAGGCGGGGAAGGCCGCGGGCGAGATCGAACTCGAACTGGACGACGGAACGGTGACGCTCGACCCCGACATGGTCGAGGTTCGCGAGGAACACCGCGCGGAGAGCGGCGAGGAAGTCGAGGTGCTCGAGAGCGACCTGGCCACGGTCCTGGTGTTTCCCTGAGAACGGATCGCAGCCTGCCTCAGGGCACCGACAGCAGCGCGGTGTCGACGAACAGCAGCGCGGCGACGATCGTCGCCGCCTCGAACCAGCGCCGGTACTCCTTGGCGGGTGCCCGGACCTTCTTCTGCCGGAGGTCCTCGAGCATCCGGCCGCCCCCGACCTCGATCAGGCCGGCCAGGACGAGCCACAGCACGATCATCCCGAGCACGAGGTGGCCGTTCGAGGTCCCCGTGAGCGTGTCGGCCGTGTAGTACTCGACGGCGAGGTACCCGCCGGAGAGGAGCAGCAGGACCGCGCTCAGCCGCGAGGCGAACCGCAGTCGATCGACCACGCCCTCGAGCGGCGTCGCGTTGAGCCCGCCGTCCCGCGCCAGCGGCAGGACCGCGAGCGTGACGAACCCGACGCTGCCGGTCCAGCCGGCCGCCGCCAGGAGGTGCACAGCGACCGCGATCGTTATGCCCAGTGACATGCCCGGGGCTGTGCAGGGGGACGGAAAAACGCTTCCTATCTCGAACGGTCTCGGGGGCCCGCGGTCGACCCTCGCGATTGGAGGGGTCGCGATCCGGCTCCGGGCCCATCCGCCCTCGGCCGGATGGTAGCCAGGCCGCGGCCACTCTCGGACGATCGGTGGGAAAGTCGTCATATTCCCGTCGATCGAGGACCGGCGGACCCCGAAGCGGCGAGATGAAATCCCTTTAAGCGCCGACGGCCAACCGTTCGATCGACCGATCAGACCATGTTCCCACGCCGCCCCGACCGGTCCCGGGCCAGCCTCGTCGCTCGAACCGAACTCGTCCGCGGGTTTCGGGCGCTCCGGGAGAACCGGACGCAGCTCATCGTGCTGGCGATCACCGCGGTCTTTCTCGGCGTCTTCGTCGTGGGAGCGGCCGCCTTCGGCGCCTACACGGTCGGACGGGGCCTCCGGACCGGGTCGCTGGAGTGGGCGCTCCTCCCGGCCGTTCGGGGCGGCGTCGGCCTGGCCTGGCTTGGCGTGTTCGTCTTCGTCACCCTGCGAACGATCGGCAAGTACGGGGACGTCGAGGGCGGAGACGGTCTGTTGACGACCCTGCCGATCCGGGACGTCGTGGCCGGGTTCGTGCTGGCCGAGGCGGCGCGGTTCGCCCTGGTCCTGACCGGGCCGGTCGTCCTCGTCGTCGGGGGATTCGCGCTCGGCGCGGCGGCGCCCGGGCTGGCGGTGACGGTCCCGCTGGCCGGCGTCGCCCTGCTCGGCTCCGCCGTCGCGGGCGGGTTCGCCGCCGGCCTCGGCATCCGTGAAGTCTTCCTGCGGTACGAACCGCTCGCGCGGTACCGGACCCCGATCGCCGTCCTCGCGTTCGTCCTCTACATGTCGGTGTTCCTCACCGGCAGCGCCGAGAACCTCGTGGCTCTCCTGTTCGACCCCGTCAAGCGATCGCCGCTGGGGTGGTTCGGCGACCTGGTCGCGCTCGGCGCGACCGGACTGCCCTCCGCGCCCGCCCGGGCAGCGGGGGCGATCGTCATCGCCGGGACGATCGTTCCTATCGGGTTCGCTGGCGCGGGGTGGCTGGCGGACCGCCACTGGCTGACCGATCGGTCGGCCGCCGAGGAGGACGAGGAGGCCGTCCAGCACGACGGGAAGAGCCGGGTCGACCGCCTCCTCGACGGCCTGTCCGATCGACCGACGCGTGCGGTGGCGCTGACGCTCTGGCGACGGAGCAAGCGATCGCCGGTCCGGCTCGTCTACGTCCTGTACCCCCTCTTCGGCGCCGCTTCGATCGTCC
>JBLGCL010000040.1:0-18323 GCA_047617305.1 Natronomonas sp. | reverse complement strand
CGTTTGTCGTACCGGAGGACGGCGACGCCACGGCTTGCGATCCCCCACGCGAGGTCCCTGTACGGTTTGTTGGGGCCGATGGTCCCGTCACGGTCGTTCGGCCCGGAGCCGTGGACCAGGACGACGCCAGGAACCGTTCCGTCGCCGTTCGGCATCGACAGCGTCGCTCCCAGGCCGCACGCGGTATCGAGCGTCAGTGTCGTCTCCGAGAACGCGGAGGTGTCGGCGTACTCGGGGGGCGAGTACGATTCCTCGGACGGAGGAAACTGAATCCCGGCGATCTTTCCTCCTTCGGAGAAGGAGAGGACGATCCGGAGCGTCCCGGACTCGAAGGTAGCCCGGAGGACGAACACCTCGTATCCACCGCTGGTCCCCTGCTGTTGGACCCTGACGGATTGCAGCCTGCCCTTCTCGCTGGCCCGACGTTCCCAGATCGTCCCCAGTTCCGCCGCCGTGACCTGGTTTGCCACCTCGTCCGTGACCCGATCGTACACCGCGTCGTATCGCTCCTGGTCGAGGTCGTGAACGGTGGCGATGGCGTCGTTCCGGAGGTCGTCGATCGACGGCGTCGATGGGGTGGTGGTCGTCTCCTCGGGTTCGCTCGTCGACGGGGCGGTCGACGTCGCGCCGGGCGTCGCTGTCGGCGATCGCGTCGCGGTGGGGGCCGTCGTCCCCGCAGTCGTCGTGGCGCCCGTCCCGTCTCCGCCACAGCCGGCCAGCGCAGCCAGGCTTCCGCCGCCGATCGCGTGGAGGAGCGTGCGTCGGTCGAACGTCGGGGACCGGTCGGAAGGGTCGCTCATATTTCGGTGTTCCTCGTGGTGATTTAAATATCTCCGCGGTTCGGACCCTTCGATCCCGTATCTTCCGGGCCGAACTCTCACGCCGGGCGTGCTCTGACGATCCGGATCGGCCAGAGCCCTGCCGGGACGATCTGCTCGGACCGTTCGACCCGGAACCTGGCGTCGGCCACGACGTCCTCCACGTAGATCGGCCGACAGCCGACGCTGGCGTATCCGGAGAGGTACCGGTAGACCCACTCGTACCCCCGGACGAAGGCCGTGTCCTCCCACCCTGCGCGGTCCATGCTCGCCACGACGAGGCGGCCGTCCGCCCGGAGCACCCGGCGACACTCGTCGAGGACCGAGGTCATCTCCGACGTCGAGAACAGTTCGAGCGTCTCGGCCATGTAAACGGCGTCGCACGTCCCTTCTTTGAACGGGAGCGACCGAGCGTCGCCGAGCGTGACCGCCGCACCGTCACTAACGTCACTCCCGTGGATCCGGTCGCGGGCTCGCTCGACCATCCTCGGTGACGCGTCGAGACCGACCACGCGACCCCCTGGCCCGACGGAATCGGCGATATCGACGAGTGCCTGGCCGCCCCCGCAGCCGATTTCGAGGATTCGCTCGCCCGACGAGGGTCCGAGCGCCCAGAGTGCGTGCGCCCGAGTGGCCGCTTCCAGCCTCGCCACGAACCAGTCGTAGAGGGTGGCGATCCGGTCGTAGGTCCCGACGATCCGGTCGTTCGGCACTCGCGTCGGGAGCGTGTCGGTGGCCATCACCCGATCATTCGTCCGGGTGCGCCTTGACTCTACGTCCCGTCGCGACGAGTCAGGCCCTGCCGGGGTCGAGGTGGTTCCGAATCGATGGCCGAGCAGCGAGCGCGATCAGGACGAACCCCAACCCGCCGTAATGGGAGCGACCTTCCGGCGAGGGCCGCATCCGATTCGTCACCGTTCGCTTTCCTCACAACTGAGAAACACTACGTCGGTGCCTCCGGGGTGCGACGCGTTCGGTCGGACCCCAATCGTCATCGACCAGTTCGTCGTTCACCCCTGGCTGTCGATTCGGGCCGTTACCCCGTATCGAACGTTCGGTGATGAATACGCGTCATGAATTCATCAACTTCTAAATGTCCTCCCAGCGTTCCGTCGGCACTCGTCTGCTGGATATAGAGCAGGGATTCAGCAGGCCAAACCAGTCAGATTTCCCCTTCTGCGGCGTTCGCGAGTGACGCCGACTGGACCGATGGGCCACTCATCGGATGACCGTCACGGGCACTTGCGAACGGCGAGTGACCGACTCGGCGACGCTTCCCAACAGGACACGGGTCGCTCCGCTCCGGCCGTGGCTTCCGATGACGACGTGGTCGATGTCGTGTTCGTCGATGTATTCCACGATCGACCGGGCAACCTCGCCGACGACGTACTCCGTCTCGATACTCACACCGCGTTCGGCGGCCCGTTCGCCCATCTCGGCAAGGAACTCCTCGGCCGTGCTCTCGTGCGTCTCAAGTACGTCCGTGTACGTGGCGGCCCCCTCGATGCTTACCGCGGCCCTGAACTGTGCGGGATCGACGACGTGCAACGCCGTGATGCTGGCATCGGGATAGTTCTCGACTGTGTAGTCGAGGGCGTCGATCGCCTGGTCCGATTCGTCTACCGGAACCAACAAATTTTCCCCCATGTATGGTAATTTGCCACACATCGACATATAACACGGTTGAAGTTCTCAGTATTTGGAAAATGGAGCCACGATGCGACAACGGCGCCCCCTACTCAGGACGGGCGCCGAATCCTATCACAAATTCAGGATTTCAACGGGACCGCTTTTTTGCTTCACTTCGGAGCGCTCTCCGGAAACGCGGCCGCCAGCGCGTCGAGGGCCTCGTGGTGCTCGGTCGTGTGCGGGGCCGTCAGCGGGGAGACGCTCACCTTGCCGTCGACGACGGCCCGACGGTCGACGCCTTCGTCGTCCGGAATCCGCCCCGATTTCATTCGGGTCCACATGTTGTCCTGGAAGGTGATGGCATCGCCGTTCCTGGCGGCACCCATGTCGTACGCCCGTGACGGCGTGGTGACCACCATCTCTGCCGGTTCGTCCCCCGGCGGCGAGGCGTTGACGTTGAGGTAATCGGCGTGTTCGAACACGCCGGCTTCGAGGGCGTGCCGGACGAGGTAGGTCGTCGCCCTGATCGCCTCGGTGAAGTCTTCGGCGGTCAGTTCGAGGTCCTGGTACGAGACGTCCTCCCCGACGTCGACGTACAGCGACGTGGCGATCGCCGGAACGCCGAAGAACGCCGCCTCGACGGCCGCACTCACCGTCCCCGACCGGCCCAGGACGTACGCGCCGATGTTCGCTCCCTCGTTGATCCCCGCGACGACGAGGTCGGGATCGAGGTCGAGGCCCTCGATGCCGGCCACCACGCAATCCGTCGGCGTCCCCTCGATCGCGTAACCGAGGTCCTGCTCGACGAGTCGAACCTCGTTCGATATCGCTCGCCCAATGGCGCTCTTGTCCTCGGCCGGGGCCACGACCGTCACGTCGGCCACCTTCGCGAGACTCGCCTGGAGGGCCTGGAGGCCGACGCTTCCGATCCCGTCGTCGTTCGTCAGCAGAATCTCGGGACGGTCCATGCGGATGCCAACGACGACGGTTGGAAAAAGCGTGCCGACCCATCGTCGACGCCCCGGGCGGGTCCGCTGTCCCCTGGACTCTCGTCGACCCGACGACCCCGGTGTTCGGTCCGATCACGGGCCGGAATCGCGGAACCCCGCCGCCCCCTCGAACCGGAAACGACGGCCTCGATCGGTGTTGATTACGCCACACGAAAAACATGCAGAAGGGGATCGGTAACAATAAATGCCTGTAGCAACCCCTCACATGACATGCACGTCACTGAAGCGAGTGACGAATGTGACGCCGTCCTGGACGAAATCGCGAAGGGGGTCATCACGGACCGCGAATTCCTCGAGACGGTCCTCACCGGTCTCCTCGCGGACGGACACGTCCTCCTCGAAGACGTTCCTGGCACAGGAAAGACCCTCACCGCCCGCTTTTTCGCCACGGCGCTCGGGCTGTCGTTCAGTCGCATCCAGTTCACGCCGGACCTCCTCCCGACGGACGTCCTCGGAACCCACGTGTTCAACGAGAAGACGCGGGAGTTCGAGTTCCAGCCGGGCCCCATCTTCGCGAACGTCGTCCTCGCGGACGAGATCAACCGGGCCCCGCCGAAAACCCAGTCCGCCCTCCTCGAAGCGATGGAGGAAGGACAGACGACCGTCGACGGTGAGACGATGGAACTCCCCCAGCCCTTCTTCGTCATCGCGACCCAGAACCCGGTCGAACAGGAAGGAACATTCCCGCTTCCGGAGGCGCAGATGGACCGCTTCACGGTGAAGTCGTCCATCGGCTACCCGAACCACGAGGGCGAGGTCGAGTTGCTCCGGCGCCGGGCCGGCCGGACGACGCGCAGTCCGACCGTGGACACGGTCCTCGATCCCGCCCGGGTCGACGACCTCCGGGGGGTTCCCGAGGACATCCGGGTCGAGGACGACCTCCTCGAGTACATGATCGGGATCACCCGGGCGACCCGCGAGGACCGCCGCGTCGAGGTCGGCGTCTCCCCGCGGGGGACCCAGCGCCTGTTCGAGACCTCCAGGTCCCGTGCGGTCATCTCCGGCCGGGAATACGTCGTCCCCGACGACGTGAAACGCGTCGCCAAACCCGTCCTCGCCCACCGACTCATCCTCACGCCGGACGCAACAGTCGAGAACGTCGACAAACGCGACGTCATCGAGGAAGTGCTCGCGGAAGTGCCGGTCCCGACCGTGGACTGAGACCGGTTGCTCCCGCCCGGCGATCCTTCACCGAGCGGCGCCAGTCTTGAGCGCTTCCACGCCGATTGTTTCACGCTGGGTCGGCGGGGCACCCCGTCCGCCGAACCTATCCTAATATTAACAGTTGTGGGCCGCCTAGGGGGGATTCATGGCCATCGATCGCCGTCGCTTCCTCGAACTGGCCGGCGCGGCGGCCGCGACTGGCGGAACCGTGGCCCTCGCCGGCTGTACGTCCTCGTGTCCGGACTCGGACCGACCAACGCCGGACCGCACCATCTCGATCCGGGAGACGCCGGCTGGCCCCTTCGACGAACCGCCACCCGGGGACTGGCCGACCCTTCACGGGACCGGCGGTCGAACTGGGTTCGCCGGCGGTTCCCTGCCCGACCGCCTCGGCGTCCGCTGGCGGACCGACCTCGACGTGCCGTCCACGGACGAGGGCTCCCTCTCGACGAGCGCCCCCACCGTCGGCGACGGAACGGTCGTCGTGGCCGACAGCCGACGGGTCCACGCCCTCTCCATTCGAACGGGGGAGCACCGGTGGCGCAGCGATCCGCTTCCGGTGACCGTCCACGACACGCTGTACGAGTACCAGGCCAACACCGTCTCCCCGGCGATCGGCCCCGGGGGCGACGTTTACGTCGGGACGAGGGAGGGGCTGACAGCCCTCGACGGTTCCGACGGCAGTGTCCGCTGGGCCGTCGGCGGGATGACCGACGTCGCCCCGCCCGCCGTCACCGACGAGGGGGTGTTCGCGCTGGGGCGGGAATCGATCACGGCGACGGACCGTTCCGGCGAGGAACGCTGGCGACGGTCGGTGGCGCGAGGGGCCCCGCCAGTCGCGCCGGCGCTGGGGGACTCGATCGTGGTCGTCGCCGCCGACGACGGGGTGCGCGGGCTGGATCCGGCCACGGGCGACGAGCGGTGGACCGCGAACCGGCGAATCGAGACCTATCCCGTGGTCGACGACGGCGCGTGTTTCGTCGGCACCACGGAGGGACTTCACGCGATCGACGTCGCGTCCGGCGCCGAGGACTGGACGTTCAGTCGGGGCGACTATCGGGCCCTGCTGTCGCCGGTGATCACGTCGGACACCATCTACGTGGTAGAGCAACCGGGCGAGGCCGGTGCGGCCTCGTTCGCGCTGGACCGCACGGACGGCACGCCGGATCCCCGCTGGTGCTCCTACGTCGGGAGCGGCGCGGTGACGGCGGCCACCGACGGCCTCGCGCTCGCGATCCTCTCGATCGGCGAGGGACCGGACGCCGCCCAGGCCATCGTGGCGTTCTCGAAGTCCCTCGGCCAGGCCCGGTGGGCCATCGAAGGGGGCTCCAGGCCACGGGACTGGGTCACGCCGCCGGCCGTCGTCGACGGGGCCGTCGTCGCCACGACCCGCGGGGGGACTATCGTCGCGCTCGGCGAGGTGGGAACGGATGGCTAGCCGCTGGCTCCGTTCGTTCGGCGGGGCGTCGATCCTCGGTGGAATCCTGACCGTCCTGGTCAGCGTGCCGACGTCCTGGTACGGCCTGGAGCCACGCGACTCGTACGTCTTCGATCCGCCGCCGCTGAGTCCGCTGTGGATCAACCGCGAGGTGATCCCGGTCCTGTCCGTGGTGGCCGCGATCGGGTTGCTCCTCGGCGTCGCCGGCCTCGTGAGGCGGGACTGGTCCGTCGCGGGGCGGGCGCGGCGGTGGGGCGGGGTCAGCGTCGTCGTCGCGTTCGTCGGGGTGACGATCGCCGTGCCCGCGCTGCTGTACTCGTCACGGGACCCCGTTGGCGGCGTCGTCCTCACGCTCGCCGGGCTGGGCGTCGGGGCTCTCAGCCTGTTGATCCTCGTCCCCTCGGCGATCCTGCTCGCGTACGGCTACCTGAAAACGGACCGCCCCCGCGTCGGCTACGCGTTCGTGGGGTTGCTGGTCGGCGTGCCGGTTCTCGGCTACGTCGTTCCCGAACCCACGAAAGCCACCGTGGCTGCGCTTCCGATCGCCGTCGCCTGGGGTGTCCTCGGCGTCGAATTGCTCCAGCACCCCGATCCGCTCTCAGGTGCCGACGACGGGACCGAAGGCTAGACCGCCCCTGCTACACGTCGGATCGACCGGCTGCGGTCACCCCTGCCTGACCGACGCGATCACGAGCACGGTCGCGAACAGCAACAGGACGAGGGCGGGGAGGGGCTGGTTGTTCGCGAACACGAAGCTGACGAGGATCGCGGCGCCACCGGCGAGCCCGCCAACGAGCGTCACGGCCACGGCGTGGACGAGGACCGCTCGCTTGGCCGAGGCGTCGGTGCCGAGCTGTTCCGCCAGTCCGATCCCGTTCTCCACGACGTCCCAGGCGATCGTGGCGGCGATCACCGAGGCGACCGTGGCGACAGCAGAACCCCCGAGCGCCCCGTGCAGGAGTCCGCCGGTGACCATGAGGACGTATCCCCGGGTGAGCCAGGTGCGGTTCCCCTGGCGTCCTCCCACCGCGAGCAGGACCCCGCCGGTGACGACGATCGGCAAGCTGATCCCCGCGGCCGGGGCGACCGCCGCGATAGCGGCGGCGACGGCCAGTAGCCCGACGTACTGGCTGACCGTCGTCGGTCGGGTACCGGCCTCGCCCAGGTCGTCGAGGGCGAAGTCGTCGAGCGCGCTCACTGCGACCACCGCCTGCGCGCGCCCTCGAGGGCGACTTCGAGCGGTTCCTCGACGTTCCAGTCCACGACCCGCCCGTACGTCTGGCGGATCTTCCGGATGCGTTCCTCGCGTTCGAGGCGCCCGACGTCGGTGCCGACCGTCCCCCGATCGACCACGTTCGGACTGAGCACGGTGACCGCGTGCTCGTGCGCCTCCAGGCGGCGGACCGTCTCCACGGCTTCCTCGTCGACCACCGGCGAACAGAAGACGATCTGGGCGTTCTCGGGTACGTGTTTCTGGATGCGCCGGAGGGCGAGGCCGAGCACGAAGTTGCTCCTGTCCGGCGTCGGTGAAAACCCCTCGCCCAGCGACAGGCGATCGCGGAGCCGTACCTCGTGGTCGCGCCCCAGTCCCGGCGGGACGTAGGTCCACGAGGGGCCGAAGGACGCGACGCCCACGCGGTTGCCGTCGTCCATGAATCCGCGACCGACGGCGCCGACGGCGTCGATGGCGTGTTCCACCGCGGAGACGCCCCGGCTATCCGTGACGTACCCCTCGACCCTAGTGTCGATCACGAACACGACGATCGCCGCCCGTTCCTCGCGGAACTCGATGGTCGCCAGTTCGCCCGTTCTGGCCCGGCGGTTCCAGTCGATGCGCTTGAGCGGGTCGCCCGGACGGTACTCGCGAACGGTGTGGAACTCGACGCCGCTCCCGCCCGTGTTCGTGGTGACGGTCCCGACCTGCTGGGCGGTCTGGCCGCGGAGTGGGAGCGACACCGGCGCCTCGAGGGGCGCGACGCAATCGACCGAGACGTCGGTGGGCACCGCCACCTCGCGTTCCCGGGCGCCAATCCAGTCCCGTCCGATCGCCTGTAACGAGTCGAACTCGTGCTGGCCGCGCCTGGCCTCGACGGTGTATTTGACGGTCGCCGTTCCGTCCGGTCGGAGGGACGTCGCGTGACGCGGGCTGCCGTCGACGACCGAGAGACCCTCGGGTACCCCGTCGACCACCCTGAGGTCCGGGATCGTGTTGCGTCCGACGTTCGTCACGGTGAGTTCGACCTCGACTTCGTCGCCGGGCTCCGGCGTCGCGTCCGAGACCTCGTGCTCCACGTCGAGCGTCACGTCGGGCGGGGTGACGGACCGGGCGGCCGCCGCGTATCCGATCCCGACGGCCACGACGAGCAGCGGCCCCGGCGTCGTTGACAGGACCCCGACGGCGAGCGCGGCGAAGGCGAGCGCCGCCATCCCCATCCAGCGGTACGTCTCGCGTTCGATCGACCGTTCCGAGTCAGTCATCCCTTTCCTCCAGGGCGATGAGTTCGGTTACCGCGCGTCGCGCCCGCTGTTCGAACCGGGACTCGTCGGCGAAGGACGCCTTCAGGTTCTCGAAGAAGTCGTCGGGATCGATCAGCTCGGCCGCGAAGAACCTCGAGGCCTCGGGGTCGTCGGTCCAGGTCCCGTCCGCCAGGTGTTCGCGCGCCTCCGACGGGGTGCAGCCCAACTGGCGGACGAGTACGCGGACCGCGATCCGGCCGATTCGCTCCCTGACCGCCTCCCGGTCCTCGACGCTCTGGCGGAACGGCGCCTCCCGGATCGCCTCGAGGGTCGCGTCGAGGTCCTCGCCGGGTCTCGGGAGCGGCGAGGGATCGCGCGGGCGAGCCTGCTGGCGATCCGTCCGGTACGCCGAGGTCAGTTCGGCGCCGACGAACAGGAACCCGATCATCCCTACGACGAACAGGAAGCCGCTCGAGACGCTGTGGTTGGCCGCCATCCGCGGGTTGAACACGAACAGGAGGCCGATGATCGCAAACACGAATCCGACCGCGAGTAATCGCCCTGCCGTCACCCGGCTCATTCCTCGTCACCTCCCTCGCCGTACGCCGTCTCGATCTCGCGGAGGGCCTCGACGGCCCGCTGCTCCCGGTCCGTCGTGGGCTCCTCGCCGCCGTACCGGACCGCCTGGAACAGGTCCGTCAACAACGCGACGTCCTCCTCGGCCATGCCGGCGTCCCGTGCCGCCCGGGCGAACTCGGCGGGGGTGCTGGACTTCGGCTCCGGAACGTCCACGTATTCGGTCATGCGCCTCCACGCGCGGAACACCTCGTTGTCCACGTCGCCGACGCTGCCCTCGATGCGGTCCGCCGCATCCCCGGCGACCCGGGCCACCCCCGACAGTGGTTCGTCGGCACCGGGCATCTCGTCCGGCTCGGATTCGTCGTCGCTCCGGTTGCTACGGAGCCCGAAAAACGCGACCACTGGAAGGAGGACGATGACGAGGATCAAGAGGCCGCCCAGCATTCCCGGCGGGAAGATACTGTCCCTGCCTACGGTTCTGGTCACTTCCGCGACCGTGTCGTTGTAGAACCTGGAATCGCCAATGGCGAACCCGAACGGGCTTCCGATCTCCGGTTCGTCGCAGTTGGTGAACCACGAGTGACCCAGGACGAGCCACGGCCCGACACCGACGAGTGTGAGGACGGCGAGTTCGACCCCCATGCGGTGTCGGACGAACAGGAAGAGGCCGATCAGTCCGAGGCCAGCGAGGGCGTAAAACCAGGGCGTCAACAGAAAGGGAACGCACCTGCCCTGATACAGCTGGTATTTATCGGTCGGGAGACCACCTTCCGACTCCGACATTCCCTTGCCAGGGTCGAGATCGAAGTCCCAGAACTCCCCAGTATCCGGCCCCCGTACGTCGGGGTCCGGATCGTAGTCGCTCATCTCGAGTGGGGCGGTGATCGTCGCCGCGGCCACCCCGACCACGAGGATGCAAAGCAGGACGGCAGTGATCGACTGGAGGGCCGTTCGTGCCACAGTCCCTGATTCAGTATAGGGGATGTTATGCTTTATCTTCTCGTGCTGCCGGCCTCCGTCGCCGCGGGCGGGCGGTCGACCCCGCGATCTCACCCGTCGCCGATCCCGGGCACCGCGAACTCGTCGGGGACCGATCCGAAGCGGTCGGCCCGAAACGGGGCGGTCGGCAGATCCGTGGAACGGTCGCCCAGGCGCTCCCGGACGATGGCGCCGACGACCGGGGCGGTCATGATCCCCCGTCCGTGAAAACCGGTCGCGACCACGAGCCCCGCCGGGGCCTCGGCCGGCGCGTCGACGATCGGGCGGCCGTCCGGCGTGGCGAGGTCCACGCCGGCCCATCCGTCCGCCAGTCGGAGCGGGCCCTCCACCGCGATGACCTCCTCGAGGACGGCGGCGACGTGGCGTCGAAACGCGGCGTCTTCCGCCCTGCTGGCGGCGGCCGGATCGTCGACGAACGACGGCAGTCCGCCCACGAGAAGGCCGTCGAGGTCCGGACGGAAATAGCAGTCGCGCGTCGGCACCCAGGCCATCGGACAGTTCTCCACTTCGGCCAGGCCCTTGATCCTGACGCACTGGGTGCGGTAGGGCCGGACCGGGAGGTCGACGAGTGGTGTGACCAGTTGCGGCGTCGCCCAACCAGCGGCGACGACGACCCCGTCACACCGCCTCGTCCCGTCGTCCGTCTCGACGGCGACCACGGTTCCGTCCGCGACGACGACGTCCTGAACGGCGGTTCCGACGTCCAGCGTGGCTCCGGCCTCCTCGGCCGTTCGTCGGTACGCGTCGGTCAGCGCGTGGGAATCGACCCACCCTGCCCGTTCGAAGCGGAGCGCTCCGGCGTAGCCGTCGAACGACAGGGGGTGGTGCGCCTCCACCGTTTCGGGGTCAAGCCATTCGACCGAGACGGCGGCCTCCTGCAGGCGATCCAGGCGCCGTCTGGCGAGGTCTGCCTCGTCCCCGGGCACCGGTTCGAGGCTCGGGGTCCGGTGGAACGTCACGTGGCCCGCCTCGTCGAGGGTGTCGAACCCGGCCATCGCGCGGTCGGCGACCGACAACGCGTCGCTGAAGGCGGGTTCGACCGTGACCAGCCCCGCGGACCGGCCGGTTGCCCCGCCGGCGATCCGGTCGGCCTCGAAGAGGACCACGTCGTGATCGGGCGCGAGTTCGGCGGCGACTTCGCAGCCGATCACGCCCCCGCCCACGACCGCGATTCGGCCGTCGGGGGCGGCGCTCATGGCGGCGGCACCCGATCCACGACCGTCTCCTCGTCGATCACGAGGTTGTAAGCCGCCTCGTCGTCGTTCCACAGGGCGAGCGCGCCGTCGACCGTCAGGAGGTCGCCGTAGTCGGCCTCGCGCACGGCGCGGTTGAGAGCGGTTTCCCGCACCAAGACCGCGTAGTGGTCGACCGACTGGCTCCCGTCGCCGATCCGGAAGAGCGGGTGGCCGTCGTCCGAGAGGTCGCGGCTGAGCTTGCACGCGAGACAGTCGATCCGCTTCGTGACGTGGCGCTCGGTGTCGGCCAGTTTCGCCCACCGGTCCGGGTCGGGATCGAGGTCGTACCGGCGGCGGCCGTCCACGCGGAGCATTGCGGCCGAGAACTGCACGTCCACGTTGACGAACTCGCCGGTGGCTCCGGCCGGTTCGTCCAGGCGGCGCTGGAACGGCGGGACCCCGAGGTCCGGACGCACGTCGAAGGACCACCCCCGGTCGTCGGGGGTCTCGCCGGACCAGAGGCGCGGCTCGGGGGCGTAAACGGTGGCCGTTCCCGCCTCCGTCGTCGTGCCCTCGACCGCCCGTTCGACCTCGCGCAGGTGGACGCTCGTGTTCTCGTCGGCGGGGGCGAGCATGAGGCAGGTCCCGTCCGGCGCGAGCGACCCGAGGAGCCGTTCCACGGTCCGGACCGGTTCGTCCAGTTCGCTCAGGACGTTCGCGAACACCAGGAGGTCGTACTCCCCCTGGAGCGCCACGTCCTCGATCCGTTCGCGACGGACGGTCGCGTGAACGTTCCGCCCCGTTTCGTCCAGCATCGCCGAGAGGACGTCCGCGGGCGCGCCCGGTTCGACGGCGTGATACTCGACGAGGGCGTCGCCGGGGAGGTAGTCGAACAAGCCCAGTGCGGGGCCGCCGACGCCGGCGCCCACGTCGAGGATCCGTAGGCGCCGGGGGAGCAGGCCGTCCCCCGCCAGGTCGTCGAGGACGTACTGGACCGCCGCGTAGAAGTCCGGGAGGTGGTAGATCGCGTAGCCGTCGGCCGCCTCGGCGTCGTACTCCACGTCCTCCCCCCGGAAATAGCGCTCCTTCGTGCGCCTGACGGTTTCGCGCAGGCGCTCGCCCGTCCCGCCCCGATGCCAGTCGGGCCCGTATCGTTCGACGAGACGTTCCTCCAGCCGCCGGGCGTAACGCTCCGGGAACGCCGTGACGGCCTCGAGGTGCGGTTCGACCGGCTCCTCGGGGACCGGGACGAACGTCCCGTCCGCGCGTTCGACGACGCCCAGATCGAACGCCGACTCCCGGAGGACCCGGCGCACGACCGCCGGATGGGGCTGTCCCTCCACGTACTCCCGGATCTCTTCGGGATCGATCGGCCGAACGTTCCGGAGGTACTTCGCGTTGTCCAGGACGGCCTCGCGGTCAACCATCGCGATCACGCCAGCGGTCGCTGGCCTCGCGGTACAGGTCCGCGAAGGCCGCGCGGTCGGCCTCGGCGACGTCGGTCGCCGCCGCGGCGACGGCGTCCGCCCCGTCGAAGGTCGCCTGGATATCGGCGTAGAGGCCCGGGTCGCCGTCGAGCACCCGCGACGCCAGTTCGTCGAGCCCCCTCGATACCGGCGTCCCGAAGCGTTCCGGGACGTCGGCCGCCTGCATGGCGTAGGCGAGGATCGCCGCGTGGGCCCCCGCCTGGACGGCCGCCATGGCGTCGTCGTGTTCGTCGGGGGTCGTCTCGACGAGTTCGTTGCCAGCGTCGCCCACGTCCTCGAGGATGGCGTCGACGGTCGGACCGGGGGCGTCCGGGACGACGGCGACGTTGCCCGGCGCGGCGTCGGGCGCGAACAGCGGGTGCAGGCTCACGCGTTCCAGGGCCGGGGCGTGGTCGCGTAGCGCCGCGACGGGGGCACGCATCGACCCCGTCACGTCGAAGACGGCCCGGTCGGCGCGCCCGGCGTGCTCGGCGACGGCGTCCTCGACGACCGACATCGGCACCGCGAAACAGACCGCGTCGAACGTCCGGTCGGCGTCGAGGGCGACCGCCCGGGCGTCGAGGGCCGAGGCGGCCTCGCGGGCCGTCGCGGGATCGGCGTCGGCGAACGCCACGTCGGCGTCGACGGTCCGCCCCACCCACCGACCCACGTCCCCGGCTCCGACCACGAGCAGGTTCATGCCCCGAGGGTAGCCCGCCGGACGTGAAAAGCGGTTCGTCCGGTGGCGGCCCGGTCCCCCCCTTCGGTCGCGCTCGTCCGAACCGATCACTCCTCCCGGGGGTTCTCCGGATGGTAGTCGGTTTCGTATTCGCCGGGGCGATCGTCCAGTCGATCCGGGTTGATTCGCCCGCCGAGCAGCATGAAGTCGACGAGGGTGAGCGCGACCATCGCCTCGACGACCGGCACCCCGCGCGGCGGGAGGACGGGGTCGTGGCGCCCGATCACCTGCACCGATTTTTCCTCGCCGGCCTCCCAGTCCGCGGTCGTCTGTTCCTTCGGGATCGACGTCGGCGCGTGAAAGGTCACCTCGCCGTAGATCGGTTCCCCGGTCGTGATGCCGCCTTCCATGCCGCCGTGGTCGTTTTCGGCGGGGACGACGTCGCCGTCGTCGTCGAACCCGAACGCGTCGTTGCGGTCCAAACCGGGAACCGACCGGGCGTCCCGGCCGAGACCGAACTCGAAGGCGGTCGTCGCGGGGACGGCCAGCATAGCTTGCCCCAGTCGTGCCTCCACGGCGTCGAAGCGCGGCGCGCCGATCCCTCGCGGAACGCCCCGCGCCTCGAAGTAGACGCTGCCGCCGATCGAGTCGCCCTCGCGCTGGTACGCCTCGATCCGCTCGCGCATCCGCTCCGCGGTCTCCGGGTGCGCACACCGGACCTCGTTGTCCTCGGCGTGTTCGTCCAACGCCTCCCAGGACACTTCGGGCGCCCGTATGTCGTCGATCTGCTGGACGTGTGCCCGAACCTCGACCCCCTCGTGGTCGAGGAGTTTCTTCGCGATCGCACCCGCCGCCACCCAGTTGACGGTCTCGCGGGCCGAGGACCGCCCGCCGCCGCCCCAGTTGCGCGTCCCGAACTTGGCCGAGTAGGTGAAGTCCCCGTGGGACGGCCGGGGCGCCGTGACGAAGGGTTCGTACTTGCCCGACCGGGCGTCCTTGTTCTCGATCGTCATCCCGATCGGGGTGCCGGTGGTGTACCCGTCCTGGAGCCCGGAGCGGATCGAGACGGCGTCCGGTTCGTCCCGGCTCGTCGTGATCTTGGATTGCCCGGGTTTCCGCCGGTCGAGTTCCGCCTGGACCTCGTCCTCGGACAGCTCGAGGCCGGCTGGACACCCAGAGACGGTCACGCCCATCGCGGGGCCGTGGCTCTCCCCGTACGTGGTCACCTGGAACAGGCGACCGAATCGGTTCCCGTTCACGTCGATTCGCCCCTCCGATGCTCGCTCATACGTCCCCCGTAGGATGACTGGCATTTAGTTTCCCGGGGCGGCACGCCCGTTCCAGGCTCGATCCTCGGCGGGACGTCGTTCGTCCATCCCGACGGATAAAGCGTATTGATTACCAAGCAAAATTATCATTAGTTTCGAGCCACCTCTTCCCCGTGCAGGCCGTTGCCCACCCCATTCCAGAGGCCTGCACGACGCCCGACTGATCGACGGACGCCATCGGGGAGGAACCACCGCCGTCGCCGGCGACGAACGGGCTTGCTCGACCCTGCCCTGGCACTTTTCCACGTGGCCGATTATCGGCCTTCCGTGGCGTCCTTCCGGTACGACTCGGTACGTGTACCTGCCCGACGCCCCACGACTCGAGAACCGCAACCAGTCGACGGGAACGAGCGTACGGATTTATCGTGTTCCTCAGCTAAGGTGTATGCATGGTACAGAACCTTCTCGTCGGGACGTTTCTCGCGTTCCACGGTCTGGTCCACCTCTGGTACGTCGTGCTCAGCCAGGGCTGGGTGACGGTCGAGGACGCGACGGGGTGGAACGGTCACTCCTGGCTCCTGTCCGGATCGCTCGCCGAGTCGACGATCCTCTCGATCGCGTCCGTCGTCTACGTCCTGGTGACCGTCGGGTTCGTCGTCGGTGGCGTCGGGTACGCCCTCCAGTCCGACTGGCGATCGCCCGTCCTGATCGCCGCCGCCCTCCTCTCGACGCTGATGCTCGTGATCATGTGGGACGGCCGGTTCGACGTGCTCGTCGAGAAGGGTATCGTCGGCCTGGCGATCAACGTCGCCCTGGTGGGCGCGCTGTTGTTCGTCGTAAAGTGACCGTCGTTTTCTCGGGATCGCCGGGCTGTGCCGACGTGTTTGGAGGAGCGAGGGGCCGGGTCACTCACCAACCACCAGCCGTCGGTCGGTCCTCAGGACGATCAAGGCGGATTCCGACCCCCGTTCGATACGTGGATTCCGAACAAAGCTACGAAAGGTCCGACACTCGATATGATATAGGAGCCCGATCGTTTCAGCCCATACCACGACAATACTGAGTATACCTTTGACGGCCACTCGAAGAGAATCTGGCCCGGACATTGGTTGCCTATCGAAACACGGGCACCGACAGGACGTCGATCATGAGCCCTGCAAAAACCGGGGTCGTTGATAGCCACGGACCAACGAATTCCACATCCGGTTGGTTTCCTCCTGTCAGTTCCCCTATCGACGCTCCTCCCCGAAAACGCGAGTGCTCTCTCGCGTTCCATGGGTTCCGCCGCCATGCCTCCCGTCCCTTGGCCTCCGACCGGCGAAAGGGTAGGATGGGGGATGGGTGCTGTCGACAGAGACCCCGATCCACCTCCGGACTCCCGACTCCGACAGCGTCGGTAGGCGTGATACCGGTTCCAAGTATCTGAACGCCCCGTTTCCCCGACCTGGGACCTCTATCGACAGTGAACATTGCACTCGGTTCACACTTATCAGTTGCGGCCGGTTAGGACCCGTAATTAGGGCTGTCAAGCGCTCATGGGGGGATAGAGGGTCGTGACGGTGGCTCCTCGATCGGGCTTCTACCGATACAGTTAAGTATATCTAAAGGATATACTCGGGTATGGCGAATCGCTTTGAAATCGACGGCGAAGAAGTTCTCGACGGCGAGGTCAAACCGTTCGGGAACAGCGCCCACGTCACCGTCCCCAAACGCTGGCGGGGGGCCGACGTGAAGGTCGTCCGCACCTCAGAACCCACCGAACAAGACGAAGAATGACCAACACACAGACTCTCGTCAAGACGCTGGACTTCCAACTCGACATCCAGAGTGACAACGAGAGTCTGCTGTACGACGCCACACTCGAATCCCGTCGAGTGTACAACGAAACCATCCGCCTCGCCAAGGAAGGCGTGGACTGGGACTCGATTTCTCCCCGGATCGAAGACGTCGCCGACCTCGTGAAAAACACGACTCAACGCATCGTCGCGAAGGCACTCGGGGCGATGGAGAACTACTACGAGTACGACGACTACGGCAAACCCAGCCACACAACGGACGGCACGTATCCGCTCCGGGGCGAACTTCACGGAAGGGTACAACCTGTCGCTCACCGAGGACGGCGACGTGGCGTTCCGCATCAGCGCAAACCCGTACAACCACGTCAAAGGCGTCCTCCACGGGAGCGATGGCCGCCTCGACCTTCTCAAGACCGCGCTCACAGGCGACGAGTGGAAGGTCTCAACGTCGGAAACGTTGTGGCGGG
This sequence comes from Natronomonas sp., assembly GCA_047617305.1. Classification (GTDB taxonomy): domain Archaea; phylum Halobacteriota; class Halobacteria; order Halobacteriales; family Natrialbaceae; genus DATFIX01. The sequence goes on along the minus strand of JBLGCL010000040.1, from coordinate 1,378 downwards.
ACGGTGAGCCAGAACTCCACGTCAACATTCGCAACACCGAGCAGACTGTCCGAGACAAGCAGGACTCACGGACAGTCGTCGGTGTGGACGTGAACGAGGACAATGTGGCTCTCACCGCGCTCTCCGAGGATGGCGTCGAGGACTCGTTGGTCATCGACTTTCCCGAAATCAAGTTCGAGCGCCACCGCTACTTCACGATGCGAAAGCGCGTTCAGAACGCGGGGAAAGACAGCATCCACGACACGCTGGAAGGGCGTGAGGAACGGTACGTCCGCGACCGACTCCACAAGGTGTCTCGGCACATCGTGGAGTGGAGTCAGCAGTTCGAGAAGCCGTGCATCGTCTTTGAAGACCTCAAAGAGATGCGCGACAGTATCGACTACGGTACGCGGATGAACCGACGCTTGCACCACCTCCCCTTCCGCGCCCTCCAATACTACACGTCGTACAAGGCGGCGTTCGAGGGCATTTCGACTGGCTGGATGAACCCCGAGTACACGAGTCAGCGGTGTCCGGTGTGTGGACACACCGAGCGAGGGAACCGGAACAAGAAGCGGTTCAAGTGTCGGGACTGTGGGCATCAAGACCACAGCAACCGTGGTGCAAGCGTCAACATCGCCGTGAAAGGCATACGGAAGCATCAGGATTGGAATGTGCCTGCTCTCAACAGCCCCCCAAGTTCGGAAGGTGTCGTTCGAAAGACGGAGTCTTTCGTGATCACGAAAATCTTCGATTTTCGGACGACGACGGCAGGCATCGGGGGCTGTGGACGCCCCGACCGCAACCCACTCGTCCGTTCGAGACGACCGTGACCCATCTCGGGGTGTGGCGTCGAGGACGGTGGGAGTGTCAGACTCAAGGAAGCGGGCGAATTGGGAGTACCGGAATTACTGCGGGAACGACGCCTTGGGTCGGTACGGGTTAGCGAGATTCAGTTCCGTTTCGCGCGGACGCCACCCTTTTCCCGGGTCAGGTCCTCGCAGTTCGGACAGACCCGTGGTTGCTTCATCCCGTTCGGGGCGAACACACGAACGTAGGCTTCCGTGACGACCGAATCGCAGTTCTGGCAGGTGGGCACACTTGTATCTGGATTAAGACACGGATAACGCTTGCTTCTTCGCTGGGACTGGTTTCGCCGGAGAGGTGATGGCGAAGTGTTTGTCGGGATTCCGGCGAGAGAGCTACCCTGTGGCCCTAATTCACCGTTTTGGTGCGAAAGCCGAACCGAGTCGAGGGAAGCGTGACGATCAGGGTCTGCCGATCGAAACTCCCGGCCCCGTTACCGGGACGGTCGATCTCACACCCGCAGAACTCCCAGATGGGTAGAGCGTCGTCGGAATCATTCACGAGGATGATCGAGCCGACCTCCTCCGTTCCC
>JBLGCL010000039.1:0-18394 GCA_047617305.1 Natronomonas sp. | reverse complement strand
CGTAGCGACTTCGAGGCGAGACCACTAAGGTGAGGCGCTCCAAGGACCGGCTATCATGGCCGACGACTCGCCCTCGCGACGGGATCTCCTGCGGAAGTCGACGGCGGCGGTCGCCGCCGTCGGAACCCTCGGAAGCGCTTCCCTCTCCGGCTGTCTGGGGCTGTTCGGTCCCTCGCTTCCGTCCTGCGAGGGGGACCAGATAACTGACGTCTCCGACCCCGAGAGGGGACCGGCCGGCGCGCCCGTCACCGTCGACGTGTACTCCGACTACGCCTGCTCGCACTGTGCCGACTGGGCGCTCGAGGGGGCACCGCAACTGGACGACGAGATCCGGGAGGGGACGGTCCGGTACGTCCACCACGACTACCCGATTCCCGTGAGCGAGCGGTCGTTCCCGGCAGCCAACGCTGCCCGGGCGGTCCACTACTACGCCGGCCCCGAGGCGTTCTGGACGTTCAATCGCCTCGTCTTCGAGAACCAGGGCTCGCTGGGAACGGACGCCCTCGCCGACCTCGCTAGCGAGGCGGGGGCGTCCCCCGACCGGGTCCGAAGTGCCGCGTCGGACCGCCCGTTCTGTCGAGCGATCAAGGACGACCGCGAGGCAGCCACCGACCGCGGCGTGTCGGCGACGCCGACCGTCTTCGTCGACGACGAGGGGTTCGAGGGCCCGTCGATCGACGAGGTCGAAGCCGCCATCGACGAGCGGACCTGACGGCGAGCAAGGGCCGCCGGAGGGAGCCAGGCCAGTTTCGGTTTCGCGACGGACGACGATATAAGAAGGCTTATTCGCCGGGCTATCGGACCGACGCCCATGGTGGACTTCGAGGTACCGGACGTAGACTACTCCCGGTACACCAACCGCCAGCTCATGGCCATTCCGGTCGTGGTCCTGGCCATCGCGCTGGTGGTCCTGTCCGGGTGGTACGTGATGACAGGCACGCCGGTGAACCAGGGCATCGACTTCACCGGCGGAACGGAGATGACCGTCCAGACCGACACTCCGCGTGGAGAAATCGCGGAGCAGTTCGATCCGGCGCCGACCTCCATTCAGTCGGTCACCGATCAGGAAAGCCGCTACATCCTCACGTTCCAGGCGACGGAGGGGAGCGGCACCGACCTGACGGAACAGGCCCAGGAGAACCTCGCGCCCGTCGGCGACGGTGAGGTCGTCCTCTCGTTCCAGCAGGTGTCTGCCGGCTTCGGAGCGAGCACGCAACAGACGGCCCTGTTCGGACTCGTGCTCGCGTTCGTCGGGATGAGCATCCTCGCGTTCGTGCTGTTCCGCACGTTCGTCCCGAGCCTCGGCATCGTCCTCTCGGCGTTCAGCGACATGGTCGTCCCGCTGGCACTGATGAACGTCTTCGGCATCGAACTCTCGGTGGGGACCGTCGCGGCGCTCCTGATGCTCATCGGGTACTCCGTCGACTCCGACATCCTGCTGACGAACCACATCCTCCGCCGGTCCGGGGAGTTCTACGAGAGCACCTACCGGGCGATGCGCACGGGCGTGACGATGACGCTGACGTCGCTGGCGGCGATGGCCGTGATGGCGATCGTCGCCTTCGTCTTCCGGATCGACCTGCTGGCCTCGATCGGGCTGGTCCTCGTGTTCGGACTCGCGACCGACCTGATGAACACCTACATGTTCAACGTCAGCCTGCTTCGCTGGTACAAGATCGGAGGTGACGAAGCATGAGCGCGCTCGACTCGCTTCGCGAGAACTGGCAGATCATCCTGCTGGTGGTCCTGCTGGTGGCGAGCGGGGTGGCGTTGTTCGGTCCGGCCGTCGCCGGATCCCCCGAAGGAACGACGAACCTGCAGTACGGGCTGGAACTCGACGGCGGATCCCGCATCCGCGCACCGGTCGTCGGGATGAAGGTGGAACTCTCGGTCGCCGAGTTCGGCAACGAGACCGACCCGGGAGCGATCGAGTCCGAACTCAGCACGGAACTCGGCGTCGAACGCCAGGACGTCCGAATCCTGGTTCCCCGCAAGCGGGAGACCGCGAACACGATCGCAGTCGAGGTCTTCGCCGACGGGACCCACGGGAACGTCACGGCCGAGGAGTTCGCCGCGGCCCTCCGGGCGACCGGGTTCGAGGGGGTGACGGCCGACGACGTGGACGACGCGGTGACGGCGAAGACGCGCAGCGAGATGGTCAGCACGATCCGGACGAAGATCAGCGAGGCCGGGTTCGCCGGCCGGACGGTCAGGCAGGCGACCACGGTCGACGGCGAGCACTTCATCGTCGTCGCGGTGCCCGACAAGGACCCCCAGGACGTCAGGGACCTGATCAGTTCCCGCGGTCGAGTCACCGTGGACGCCTACTACCCCAACGAGAACGGCACCCACACCCAAGAGACGGTGCTCACCGGGCCGGAAATAGAAAACATCGGATCGGTCCAGGAGGACCAGCGGACCGGCGGATACTTCGTCCCCGTCGTGGTCTCGGACGACGCCGCCCCGCGGTTCGCCCAGGACATGGTCGACGCGGGCTTCCAGAGCGGATCGCAGTGTACGTACGATGCGAACCCCAACGGAACCGATCCCTGCCTGCTCGTCGTTGTCGACGATGAGGTCGTCGACGCCTACGGCGTCCAGCCCAACCTGGGGCGGTCCTTCGTCGGCGGCCCTGACAGCGACTTCGCGAAGGACCCGAGCTTCCGGATCATGGCGCCGAACTTCACCGAGGCGCGGAACATCCGGATCAACCTCCAGGCCGGGAGCCTCCGGGCGCCGCTGGACTTCGAGGCAGCGACGACCTTCCAGATCCGGCCCGCACTGGCCCAGGACTTCAAGCGGAACTCGCTGGTCACCGGCGTCATCGCGGTGCTGGCGGTCAGCGTCGTCGTGTTCGTCCGCTACAGCGACGTCCGGGTCGCGGCGCCGATGATCGTGACCGCGCTCTCGGAGGTCATCATGTTGCTCGGGTTCGCCGCGGCGATACAGCTCCAACTGGACCTCTCGCACATCGCCGGGTTCATCGCCGTCGTCGGGACCGGGGCCGACGACCTCATCATCATCGCCGACGAGGTGCTCTCGGAGGGGGAGGTGAGCTCAACCCGCGTGTTCCAGAACCGCTTCCGGAAGGCGTTCTGGGTCATCGGGGCGGCCGCCGTGACCACCATCGTCGCGATGAGCCCGCTGGCCTACCTCAGTCTCGGCGACCTCCGCGGGTTCGCCATCATCACCATCCTCGGCGTCCTCATCGGGGTGCTCATCACCCGTCCCGCGTACGGGAACATCCTCCGGACGCTGACGACGGACCAGTAAGCCGGATCGGAGCACCCGTCGAATATTCCTCGCCGTCCCCGTTCCCGACGTTTTTGCCCCGCGTCTACGATCGGTGCCGGCAGCGATCCGCAGGAGGATCACTCCGACTGCGCCTGCGCCTGGAGTTCGCGCTCCGTCTCGCTCTCGACCGTCAGGTCCGGCACCGACACCGGCCGCCCGTCCTCGTCGACAGCCACGAAGGTGAAACACGAGGCCGTCGTCCGTTCGACCTCGCCAGTCCTGGGATCCTCCCGGCTGGCGCGAACCCGGACCCGGACGCTCGTCTCGCCGGCGTCGTAGACGTAGGCCTCGACGAGGGCGACGTCACCCAGCGGGATCGGGCGATCGAAGCTCAACTCGTCGATGCTGGCCGTGACGCAGGTCTCGCCCGCGAACCGCATCGCCGACATCGCGCCGACCTCGTCCATCCACTTCGTGAGAATGCCGCCGTGAAGCGACTCGTAGTTGTTGGCGTCGTTCGGCTGGACCCGCTCGCGGTTCTGGATGTGGGTGGCCGAAAGGCTGGGCATGGGTCTCCTTTCGGTGCTCGGTTCAAGAGGGTTCGCCCCCGTCGGCACCGGTCCGGTCATCGGTCGCGTCGTCACGAACCAGCCACTCCCGTCGCCAGCCCACGATCACGCCGCCCAGAAGCCCCAGTCCCCACCCGATCGCACGGCCGATCGACGGCAGTTCGGGGGTCGGCGGGGCACCGGTCAGGAAATCGAGGAGGCCGCCGGCCGCCATGCTGACCATCACGCCACCGAACCCGAGGAGCGCGACGTTCCACACGCCGCCGGGTGCGATCCAGGGCCACCGGTCCAGTCCCAACCAGGCCAGTCCGAGACCGACTACGAGGCAGGTGATCGCGAGCGGAACGTACACATCGTACCACGCCGGCACGGCCGCCGCCGGATCGACGAGGACACCGATGGCCCCGAAACTGGCCCCGACAGCCATCATGAGAAGCAACTGAACGGCGAGACCGAGACTGAGGACGTCACGGATTCGAACCATCGTCGCTCCCGATCAGGCCTCTTCGCCCCGCCCGAGTTCCGCGAGCAGGTGCGAGAGGTGGATTCGGTCGCTGGTCCCTTCCGAGAGATCCATCTCGACGTCGCCGGCCAGCCGATGGAGGACGGCCAGGTCGGCATCGTCGTAGAACTCGCGCTTGCGGGCGACCCGGAGGAGGTCCTCGAGGATCGCCTCGCCGTCCCGGCCCTCGTCGACCAGGAGGTCGTCGAGGATCGATCTGGCGTCGTCGAACTCGCCCGCAACGGCGGCCTCGATCATCTCCTCGATCCGGTCGTCGGTGCCGACGTCCCGGAGCACGTCGAGGGGATCGGTCCCCTCGATGGCGCCGGACCGCGCGTAGGTCGTCTGGGCGCCCAGGATCGCCTCCCGGAGGTCGCCGTCGGCGACCGTCGCGACGTACCGCAACGCCTCCGCGTCGTACTCGACGCCTTCCGCCTCGGCGATCCGGGAGAGCACGGCGACGACCTCCTCGTCGGTCGGCGCCCGGACCGGGACCGGGAAACACCGCGACCGGATCGGGGGGATCAGTTTCGTCGGCTGGCGGGTCGTCAGCACGAACTGCGTCGTCCGGTGGTACTGTTCCATGACTCGCCGGAGCGCCTGCTGGAAGTCCTCGCGGACGGCCTCGGCGTTGTCCAGCAGGAGCGTCTTGTACTCCCCCGAGACCGGTGCATACCCGGCCGACTCCTTGAGGACGTGGTTGAGCATGTCCCGCTTCGAGAGGTCGCTCTTGCCCGTCAGGAACGGAGCGAATCGCGGGTCATCCGTGATCTCCGATTTCGTCCGGCCGAAGACGTCGGCGACGTTGATCTCGATCAGGTCGTTCTCGGGGTCGGCGTGGGCCTCGCGGGCCATCGCCCGCACGGCGGCGGTCTTCGCGCTCCCGGCCGGACCGTGGGCCACGAGGTTGATCGGCTCTTCGACGCCGCGGCGCAGGTGGTCGCGCACGTCGTCCTGCGGGATCTCCTCCAGCGACGGGGCGTGGGCGTCGGTCCACAGCGGCGCGTCCATCACCTCCGGATAACCGGGGGTCGCGTAAGAATCGGTCGGTTGCGGGGCCGGATACCCGTGGGCAGCAATCCCGAGCGGCAGAGAAAAACAACGCCGATCGCTGCGTCGATAGGCGTCAGCCGTCGTTTCCGTTCCCGCCGTTTCGGTCGCCACCCCGAATCGTTCGCTCGATCTCGAGTTCGGCCTCCCCTTTCGTGACCTCGATCTCCAGCTCCTCGGCGTCGGTCGGCACCTCGACCTCGATGGTCCCGTCGGCGCCGGTCGTTCCGGCCCGTTCGCCGTTCACCTCGACGGTCGCGTTCGCGAGCGGATCGCCCGCCCTGGAAACCGCCACGGTAACCGTCTGGCCGGGCTTGACCGCGCCACGGAGCTCGGCCGTGAGTTCCCCGGGCTCGGTTTCGTTCCTTTCGTCCTCCCGGTCGTCACCGTCGTCCCCTTCCTCCACCTCGCTCTTCTCGTCGTCGTCCGTTCTGTCATCGTCGTCTTCGTCGACCGAATCGATCTCGACCTCATCGCCGGTGCCGGTCCGGCTCACGACCGGCTTGAGGATGTACTTCCCGCTCTTGCCGGCCTTGAACACCGAGACGTCGAACACGAAGTCGATCGCGTCGCTGTCACCCACCGTAAATCGCTTGTTCACGTGGAGTCGTTCACTGGGAAGCTTCACGCGCACCTCCTCGCCGTTTTTCAGGGTCGCATTGATCTCACCCACGTAGATGAACACCTTGTCGTAGGTGCCGGGCGCGACCTCGAAAACGTCCAGTTTGGTCGCGTTGGCGCCCTGGAGTTCCGTGAGGTCGACGGTCGTGTCGTTCACGTCCTTCGTGACCCACTCGCCGTTACCGTCGCGATCCTGTTCACGATCTTGTTCGTGCTCCTTTTCCTCGTCCCGATCCTGCTCGTCGTCCTCATCCCGATCCCGGTCCTGTTCCTGGTCGGTTTCGTTATCGTGCTCCCGGTCGTCGGCCTCGCCACGTTCCTCGGGGTCGGCGGTCAGAGTCGCCGTCGCGGTGGTGGTCGCCGTTGCCGTCGCGGTCGGTTGGTCGGTCGCCGGCGGTTCTGTCGGCGTTTCGATCGTCGTTTCAGGCGACGTGGTCTCGTTTGCCGTCGTCGGGTCAGTCTCCGTCCCGTCGGATGCAACCCGATGGAACCCGACCTTCGTGATCGTGACGTTCAGATGCTCGAAGTCGTCGATCGCGCTCGGCTTGTCGCTCAGATAGAAACTGATCGCGCTCGCACTGCCGGCGGCGCCCCCGTCGCCGCCGTCTCCGACGTCGGCCCCGCTCGGCGCGGTCGTCCCGACGTCCCCGGTCGGGGCACTGCTCATCCCGCCGGTACACCCGGCCAGGACGAGTAGCACCGCGGAAACCACCGCGATCGCTGATTGCGTTCGAATCATGCTGGTCGTCAGTAGAGCACAGGGGTCAATAAACGGGGATTACCGTTCAGGACGCTGCATACGATTCGCAACACTGCGGAGTGGTACGGCCCGAGAACGACGAACGTTGAACCGAATAAACGGTCTGAACGGTTCTCCATCCGTCCGTTCGTGGACGTCCGTCGTCGCCGCCCCCGAAGAAGGTCGCATCCGCGAGGTGGTGGCTCACCCCCGAGAATCCGACACGTGTTTACCGTTCGGGGAGCGAAACACACCCCGATGCAGGTAACGTTCCTCGGAACCAGCGGGGCCGTGCCGACGACCGAGCGCAACACGACCGCGATCTTCTGTCGGCGGGAGGGCGACCAGTTCCTCTTCGACTGTGGCGAGGGGACCCAGCGCCAGATGATGCGCTACGGCACCGGGTTCTCGGTCTCGCACCTGTTCGTCACCCACCTGCACGGCGATCACGTCCTGGGGATCCCGGGCCTGGTGCAGACGTGGGACTTCAACGACCGCGAGGAACCGCTCGCCATCCACGTCCCCCGCGGCACGCGAAAACGGATCCGCGACCTCGTCCACGCGACGGGGGCCGATCCGGGCTATCAGATGCGGATCAACGAGGTGTCGCCCGGCGAGGTTGCCCTCTCGCGGGAGGACTACGAGGTCCGCACCTTCGAGGTCGACCACCGGACCAACGCCATTGGCTACGCGCTGGTCGAGGACGACCGCAAGGGTCGCTTCGACCGCGAGAAGGCCGAGAAGGAACTGGGGATCCCGCCCGGCCCGAAGTACTCGAAGCTCCACGCGGGCGAACCCGTCGAGCACGACGGCAGGGTGATCCAGCCCGAGGAGGTCGTCGGCCCGCCCCGCCCTGGCCGCAAAATCGTCTACACCGGCGACACGCGCCCCGTCGGCGAAACGGTCGAAATCGGCGAGGACGCCGACCTGCTGATCCACGACGCCACGTTCACCGACGAGCGCGCCGACCGGGCCGGCGAAACCGGCCACTCGACCGCCGGCCAGGCGGCCGAAATCGCCCGGCGTGCAGGGGCGAAACGACTCGCACTCGTCCACATCTCCTCGCGCTACGCGGGCGACGTTTCGGGCCACGAGAACGAGGCGGACCGGGTCTGCGACGGCGAGGCGTTCGTGCCCGAGGACGGCCAGTCCGTCGAGATTCCGTACCCCGACGCGGACGAATAGGAAGAGGGCACCTCCAGTCGGCGGTTCGTCTCAGTTCTCGGCCACCAGCGGACAGAGCGGGTCGCTCGCCAGCGGGTCGCCGGTCGTGGCGTAGGCTCGGGACCGGGACCCGCCACAGAGGTCGCGGTACTCGCACTCGCCGCAAACGCCGTGGAAGCCGTCGGGATCACGAAGGTCCTCGAGCAGCGGCGCCTCCCGGTAGAGATCGACCAGACTCTCCTCGCGGACGTTCCCGACCGACTTCGAGAGGAAGCCCGAGGGGTAGACGTCGCCGGTGTGGCTGACGAAGACGAAGCCGTTGCCGGCGCCGGTCGAGCCCACGCGGACGTCCTCGTCCGAGACTTCCTGCGCGACCCGGCGGTAGTGGGGCGCCTCGACGGTGATGACGCGGAACGGGGCGTCCCGCTGCCGGCGGTAGAGCCAGGCCATCAACTCGTCGCTCTCGGCGGGCGTGATCTGTTCGAGTTCCTCGCCGCGCCCGACCGGGACGAGGAAGAACACCTCCCACATCACGGCGTCCAGTTCCTCGACGAGGTCGGCGATGGCCGGCATGTCGCCGACGGTGTTCGCGGTGACGGTCGTGTTGATCTGGATCGGCAGGCCGGCGTCGGCGGCCCAGCCCGCGACGGTCCGGATGCGCTCGAAGGACCCCTCCTCGCCGCGGAAGCCGTCGTGGCTCTTGGCGTCGCCGCCGTCGAGCGAGAGGGCCATCCGGCGCACGCCCACGTCGGCGAATCGCTCGACGACCTCGCGAGTGAGCAGGTCGGTCGGCGCGGGCGTGACCGCCGTCGGGAGCCCCTGATCGATGGCGTACTCGGCCAACTCGAACAGGTCGGGACGCTTGAGTGGGTCGCCACCGGAGAAGACGAGGATCGGTCCCGGGGTGCCGAAACTCGCGACATCGTCCAGCAGGCGCTTGCCCTCCTCGGTCGAGAGTTCGTTCGGGTCGCGATCCGGTTGGGCGTCCGCCCGGCAGTGATCGCACTCCAGATCGCACGCCTGGGAGACTTCCCAGGTGGCGATCAGGGGCGTTTGCGAAAAATCGCGTTCCATGGGGGAGCCGCCGGGGTGGCTGCCCGGGTGGCCACCGGAGTCGTCCGAGTCGCTAGGGGGGCTACCACCCGGGTGGCCCCCGGGATGTCCACCTGGATGGCCGCCGGAGTCGGTGTCGTCGTGGGGGGAACCGCCGGGGTGACCGTCGTGATCGGGCATGAGTTTGTCCTGAGTATGCACCTACGGAGGCTGTCGGTTTCACGGTTTCGTCTCGTCGTCCAATCGATCCGAATCGGGAGGGACGGTGAAGAAGTAGTCGGCCCCGGGAACCGCGACCAACGTGCTTACCAACCAGAGGCCGAAAGCCACCAAGATTTCAATGTTATCATCTACACACCGCCGAAGACGCCGAAATACGTGGCGAGGACCATCAGGTCGATTCCCGTTATCGTTCGTTTGAATTCGTCCATAATAGTATCGAATTTTTCTCGACTGTTGAGGCTTGTCGTTCGCACTCGTCGTGGTCGATGAGGCATTCGTCCACGTCGGCGGCCGCCTCGCCTCGGACCCCACGCCAGTCGCCACGCCGATCCGCTCTGTCGGTCCGTTCTTCCTGATTTTCACCGAAGTCGTGCGCCCGATCGTCGTGGCCACCGAGTCGTTTCGAGTCGCGACCGTTCCTCCGGAGTCGATCGAGGGTCCGAGGTGATGGAGTAGACGAATCCGGCGAGTGCAACGAGTGGGCTTATCAACTAGAGTCCGACGATCCACGAGGTGGTTCCACCCGATCCCGTGGCAAGGAGTCCGGCGAAAACGACCAGATAGATCGCGAACGTCATCGCACTGATTCCCTTCAACACTCGGATTATCTCGTCCATGATGACGTCCAAATTTTCCCGACTGTTGGACCTTTCCGTTCGCCGTCGCTGCCCACGACCCACGGCACGCTGGATGTATTAGAGCGAACGTGGATACGGTCTCTCGTCGCCAGAGAAACGGGGGCAGGAGCGCAACGGTAGCGAGATAGACGACTCCACGACTCGGCCGAGTTCCGTCAAGCGGCCATCGCCCGCAGTGTCGTCTATTAGGCACTCCATTCGGGAGGAACGAACGCGCTCGAGGCACGGGGACTCTCGCGATCCACTGCCGGCCTGATCGTCACATTGGTCGTCGTCGCGGGCTGTGACTACGGACGCTACTGGTTCGCGACGCGCATGATCGACTGGTAACCCCGCGTCGATCGAGGGCTGCGAGCGGGTCACCGGGCCGGTCCGTCGGGCGAGTTCGGCCCGGCATTCGGCCCGAGATTCGGATCGGCGAAATACACGAATCCCAAGAACGCGACGATCGGACTTATCAACCAGACGACGATCGCCCAATTCGGCGGATTCGCTTCTCCGACGATCAGCACGCCAGCGAAGACGGCCGGATAAATGGCGAGAACCATCACACCGATTCCCCTTAGCAGACTGATCATTTCATCCATGGGTGGCCCTCCCTTCCAACGAATACGTATTGTGGGTTTTGGTCCTCCTCGGTTGTCGGCGCGCCGGATTTATATTCGATCCAGCCCCTACGACCTTCCGTGAGCGCCCGCATCAGTGCCCTCGACGCCCTCGTTTTCGGCGTCGACGTCCAGAGCGGGGACGTCCGGGGGGACGCCCCGTCCTACGCACTCGTCGTGCTCGACGAGGCGAGCGAGGACGCCGACGACACCGCCCCGAACGGCGGCGGGACGACCGTCGAGCGCGACGTCGTCACCTACCGGAAACTCCGTCGACTGATCGAGGACCGCGAACCGGACCTCGTCGCGACGGACAACATGTACGAACTCGCCGAGGACAAGGACGCACTCGTGCGGTTTTTGGCGTCGCTCCCTGACGGCACCCGCCTGGTGCAGGTGACCGGCGCCGAGCAACCGGAGCCCCTCTCGCGGGTGGCCAAGCGCCACGGCGTCCCCTACGGCAAGGATCCCATGCAGGAGGCCGAGGCGGCCGCCAGGCTGGCGGCGCACAACGTCGGCCACGAGGTGTCGGCCTTTTTCGACCGGACCGAGGTGAAGGTCGCTCGCGGGCGCTCGACGGGCAAGGGCGGCTGGTCCGAGGACCGCTACACCCGCCGGATCCACGGCTCGGTCAAGCGCCGCGCCCGCGAGATCGATTCGACCCTCGACGACGCGGGCCTCGAGTACGAGATGGACGCGACCGAGAAGTACGGCGGCTACTCGAACGCCGTCTTCACCGTCGAGGCGCGACCCGAGGACATCCCCGTCTCGACCGGACGTTCGGGCGACGTCCGCGTCGAGATCGAACGCCAGCGCCGCGACGGCATCGAGTTCGAGCCGCTGGCGAAGCGCCGCGATCACGTCGTCGTCGGGATCGATCCCGGGACGACGACCGCGGTGGCTATCGTCGACCTCGACGGCGATGTCCACGACGTGCTCTCGACCCGGACGGCGGACACGGCTGCGGTGATCGAGTGGACCATCGAGCGCGGGCAGCCCCTCCTCGTCGCCGCCGACGTGACGCCTATGCCCGAGACCGTCGAGAAGATCCGCCGGAGCTTCGACGCCGCGGGCTGGGTCCCCGACGAGGACCTCCCGATCGACGAGAAACAGCACCGGACCCGCGACGTGGGCTACGACAACGACCACGAGCGCGACGCCCTCGCGGCCGCCCTCTTCGCCCACGACGCCCACGCCGACCAGTTCGAGCGGGTCGCCGAGAAGGTCCCGCGGGGGCTGGATCGAGGGGCGGTAATCGCCCGCGTGGTCGCCGGCGAGGAGTCCGTCGAGGCCGTCGTCGACGACCTGACCGAGGACGAGTCCGACCCCGAGGAGACGGTCGAACACACGCCCCGGGAACTCACCGAGGAGGAGCGACGCATCAAGGACCTCGAGCGCCAGGTCGAGCGCCTTCAGGAACACGTCGACGACCTCCGGGAGACCGTCGCCGAGAAGGACGACCGGATCGAGGAACTCGAGGAGGAGCTCTCGCAGGAACGGCGCCGGGAGCGCAAGGAGGCCCGCGAACGTCGCGAGGTCACTCGACTCGAACGCGAGCGCGACCGCCTCGAGCGGGAACTCGAGGCGGAACGCGAGCGCAACGACGAACTCGAGGGGAAAGTCGAGCGCCTCAAGGAACTCTGGAAGCTCGATCACTCGAACTTCGCCGACGTCGAGGAGCGCAAGAAGGACCTCGTCCCCGTGAAGCCGATCGAGAAGTTCACGAAGGACGCCATCCGCGAGGCCGACGAGTCCTACGGCCTCGCGGAGGGCGACGTGGTGTACCTCCGGGACGCCAGCGGGGCCGGGCGCTCGACGGCCGAACTACTGGTCCAGTATCGCCCCCGAGTCGTCCTCAAGAACGGCGGCCTCTCGGACGTGGCCGACGCCATCCTCTTCGACGCGGAGGTCCCGGTCGGTCCCGCCGACGGCGTGGCCATGCAGGAGGTGGACGAACTGGCGGTCGCCCGCGAATCCGACGTCGAGGCCGTCATCGAAGACTGGAAAGAGCGCGCCCGCAACCGCCGTCGTCGCCGGAAGGCGGAGATGGTCGACTCCCTCATCAACGAGCACCGGGCCGACAGGGATCTCGACGACCTCATTTCCTCGCGCAGCAGCAGCGGCGGTCGGTCCTGAGGACCGATGAGGGGAGACGTCGGTCACGGTCCGGTTCGCCTGTCTGATCAGACCATTCCCCAGGTCTGGAGTATGCTGCCGACGACGCCCTTGATCACGAGCCCCGTCCCGACGAACACCAGGGCAAGCCCGGCGCCGACGATCGGCGAGGCCCAGGTAACGAGGGTGAGGCCGACGAGGATAAACAGCAGGCCGGCGATGCCGAGCGGTCCGAGTCGATCGAACATATCGTCGACTCGGATCGGTTCCCGTAAAAGGACGGGGATTTCGCGACGGGTCGAGATTTCGGAGGATCCCCCTCACCGGATTTCTTCCACGGGTTTAAACTGCTCCCGTTCGAAACCTCCGGATAAGATGGCCGAGGACGAGCAACGAAAGATCGAGGACATCCGCATGCCCGACGACGACGAGGTGTTCGCCGTCGTCACGAACATGCTCGGGGCGAACCGCGTGAAGGTACGCTGTGCGGACGGCGTCGAGCGCACGGCGCGTATCCCGGGCAAGATGCAGAAGCGCATCTGGATCCGCGAGGACGACGTGGTCCTCGTCGAGCCCTGGGACTGGCAGGACGAGAAGGCCGACATCACCTGGCGCTACGAGAAGCAGGACGCGGATCGCCTCAAAGACGAAGGCTACATCGAGTCAGATACCAACGGCTGAAACCGTTGGCTTGTCGGTGGACTCCCGTTCTGCCGACACGTACTGGTCGGACGCTACTGCAGTAGCGTTCACGGTCATCACCCCCGACTTCAGGGCGTACTGACAGAACGCCCCTCCAGCGGGGGACTTCTGCCCTCGCTGGAGTTTGAATGCCAGTTTCCGAGCAATATTCTTCGCTGCGTTGTAGTCGGCATTTGCCTCGTAAGAACAGTCCAAGCAGACGAACTGTTGCCCGTCGCGGTTTTCCTCGAGCGTACAGCCACACTTCGAGCACTGCTGGCTGGTGTAGGACGGTTCGACTGTTTCAACCACGATGCCAGCCAGGTCTGCTTTGTTCTCGGTCTGTTGTTGGAGTTCGCGGAATGCCCATTGTTGGAATTTCTTGCCGTCGCTGATGCGGTCACGAATCTGCTCCAAGTCCTCGAACGCGATGTGCGTACAGTTGTGGCGCTGGGCTTCTGCAACAATTGCACTGGAGCATTGGTGCAGGTAGTCTTTGCTCCAGCGTCCGAACCTGTCACCGAGACGCTGGAACGTCAGGTGGGCGCTCCGTGTCCCGGTCTGTTGCAGGCTTGCACGCCGTTTCTCGAACTCTCGACGCTGGTGGTTGAGATAGCCGGCGTTGCCGACGAACGTACCTGTCGAGGTGACAGCGATGTGGTCGTCAACGTTACAGTCCACGCCAAGGACTCTCGAATCCTCGGCTTTCTCAGGACTGGTAACGTCGAGTTCCCGTTCCATTGCGGCGTGCAGGTAGAACTCGTCGGCGTCGCTGTCGTAGTGGACAGTGCTGGTCGAAAACGAGTAGTCGTCGTTTAACAAGTACTTGCCGTGCGGTGTTCCTTGTGGGTTCTCCGGCAGGTCGTACTCGCATTCGACTCTGCCGTTAACCGTAGCGAGACTCACCTTGTCGCGGTAGTAGGTGGCGCCTCGCTTGTCGTAGACGATGCTGAACGTGTCGTATTCGGGTTTGCTGGTGTTCTCACCCTCAGCAAGCCTACCAACACAGTTGTCGATGTCGTCGGTGGCGCGTTTGATGGCTTTCTGCACGAGATTCGCGTGGAGGTAGTCCGTTTCTTCGCGGAGGTCGTCGTAGATGGCGGCTTCGGCTTCGCTTTTGCTGGTTACGCAGTCTTCGTCGGGATAGCGCCACGCCTAGTCTGCGGTGCGGTTCACGCAGTACTGGAATTTGGAGTTGGTAGCGTGGAGGTCACTCTTGCGGTCGTCGGGCACGTCGAGTCGGACGCGAACCGTCCGCGTCACCTCCCACGCCATGTACGCTACAGGAGTAACTAAACTTTATTAATATTTTGTTTAACGTTATGGGGTCAACAATGCCGAAATCGATGGGTTGCTTCATGGAGCTTACGCGCTTCCTTCACACGGCTGACGCCTCGGCTTCAGCGCTGTTACAGCTGTGACTTCCGGCCCATTTCCGGGACGAGAACCGGACCGATGACCTACCTCGACGCGATCGACCGACTGGTGGCGGGACTTGACGACGACGTCGTCTGGGCAGTGACCGCCAGCGCGAACCTCGCCCTCCGTGGCTTTCCTGTCGAACCCGGCGACGTGGACGTACTCACCGACGAGGCCGGGGCACGGCGAATCCTCGACGGGTTCGACGAGAACGCGACCCGGACGCTCACGCCGCCCACCTCCGTCCGCGAGGGGGAATCCGGTCGTACTACGGCGAACTGTCTCTTTGCGGGACCCCGGTCGACGTCATGGGCGACGTACAATTCCGGGATCCCGACCGCGGGCCGGGCGAGTGGGGCCCGGTCGTCCGTCCCGGTCAGCGCGAATTCCTCACCGTCGATGGGCAGCGGGTTCCGGTCATGCCACTCTCCTACGAACAACGGTGTTACGCTGCGCTCGGACGGAACGAAAAACTCGGACTTCTGGCAGAGGCGGGACTTTAGCTGGATCGACCTGGGTCGATCGTTAGTCACAGACCACGACGCCCGCACCACTCATGTCCGGGTCGGCCGTCTCTCGAAGCGTCTTGACCCCTTTGCTGAGAGCGAAGCGATCGGCGAGGTAATACCAGGCCCCAGACGGGGCGTCCCCGTGGAGAGTAATCGCTGTCGCGTCGGGCCCGTTATCGAGTCGCTCGCCAGTTTTGAGCTCGCCGTTCACGCCGACGAGATGTCCGCCGGCATGCTCCATGGCGGCCCAGTCCGGGACGCCACCTGGAATCTGCAGGTACTGGACGACCTTGTCGGGATCGTTCGCGAGAAACCGGTTGACCTGGTACGCCGTTTCGTATTTATCGACGAAGGACGCCGCCGTTTCGGCCGTCAGATCCTCGGGATACGGCGGATACGATCGAGGCCGTCCTGGCGGCGGAGTAGCGCGGTGTAGCGGTCCCCCATTCCGTCCGCATGCCCGTTCTTTTACGTCTCGCGGGCGTACGGGGCGGATAGATGACGGAGGACTTCGGCCTGGTGGAGCGCGACGCGGCGGAGACGCCGGGGGACGAGTGGGAGTCGATCGACGTCACCGACACCGAGGCCGACCGGATCGCCCGCGAGCGGGACCGCGAGTTCAGCGAGTTCCGCAAGCGGATCAAGGACGCCGACCAGTTCAAGGTCGAGGCGTCCGTGTTCGACGACGCCACCTTCGCCGCGCTGTACAAACTCGTCCAGGACGGCCACATCGCGGCCTTCGGCGGCCCCCTCTCGACGGGGAAGGAGGCCAACGTCTACGAGGCGCTGGGCGGGGACGACGTGGAGGTCGCGGTGAAGGTCTACCGAATCAACGCCTCCGACTTCCGGGACATGCGCGAGTACCTGACCGGGGACCCGCGCTTCGAGGAGGTCCGCGGCGACAAGAAGGCGGTCGTGCTCGCGTGGGTCCGCAAGGAGTACGCCAACCTCCGGCGCGCCATGGCGGCCGGCGTCCGCGTGCCCGAACCGATCGCCGTCGAGCGCAACGTCCTCGTGATGGAGTACATCGGCACCGAGGCCGGTCGCGCGAAGCGACTCAACGAGGTCCACGTCGAGAACCCGGAGACGGCCTACGAGGTCGTCCGCGAGTACATGCGCCGCCTCTACGACGCCGGCCTCGTCCACGGGGACCTCTCGGAGTACAACATCGTCTTCCACGAGGGCCAACTCGTGATCATCGACCTCGGCCAGGCCGTGACGATCCACCACCCGAACAGCCGAACGTTCCTCGAACGCGACTGCGAAAACGTCGCGAACTTCTTCGCCCGCCAGGGCGTGGACGTGACCGGCGACGACCTCCTCGCGTATCTCGAGGCGGACGTCGACCGGACGGGGTGAACGCGATCGGGCCGCTGTTCAGCCGATTTCGGCTGTTTCGCGTCGTGGTACCGGCGATCACGGAACCCTTATTCCCGCCCGACCGGTATAACTCTCTGTAATGGCAAAAGGTACGGTCGACTTCTTCCACTCCAGGAAGGGGTACGGTTTCATTTCGACGGACGACGCGGACGACGACGTTTTCTTCCACATGGAGGACGTGGGCGGCCCCGATCTTCAGGAAGGCGAGGACATCGAGTTCGACATCGAGAACGCGCCGAAAGGCCCGCGGGCGACGAACGTCGTTCGCCAGTAAGGCTTCGGCCGGTTTTTCGAGGGTAATCCCCGTCGCTTCGGCGACGGCGAAACGCACGACCGCGAGCCACAGCCTCGGCGCTCGCGTCCGCTTGCGATGCTCCCGGGAATCATCCTCGGGGGTCGCGTGCCCCGTCGGTTACCACGCGGGCGGGGTCTCACTCACGGACGGCGGGGACCTGACGATCACTCCTTCCCCTTCGGGGGTTCACGCTGGACCACGAGCACCGGTCCGAGGAACCGGTTGGCGACCTGGTCGGCGGGCATGCCGAAGACGAACGTGGCGAGGGACGGGTCGGTTTCGCCCATGACGACGGCGTCGAAGTCCACGGACGCGTCGGCGATGGCGCCCAGCGGGTCGGCGGCGGTGTCGGTCAGGGTGTCGATCCTGTCCACGGCGACGCCGATATCGACGAGACGGTCCCGCAGGCTCTCGAGCAGCATCTCGACGTCCTCGTCGGTTTCCCCTTCCCCGACGACGTGAAACAGCGTGATCCCGACGTCGGACTCGTCGAAGAGGCCACCGACGAGGCGGGCCAGGCGATCCAGGCCCACGGTGCCCCTGACGGCGACGAGGACGTCCTCGGGGTCGGGCACCGCGTTCGGCACGAGGACCGCCAGACAGTCGTGTTCGAGGATCTGTCGGTTAATCGTTTTCTGGGGCCCGTGGGTGAACACGAGGCGTCGCTCCACGGTCGCGCCGGCGTCGGTGAAGGCCGTTTCGAACTGGTCGAGTTTGCGGTTCGCGCGTTCCTCGAACTGCATCCGGGCCTGGCCCGGAGCGGTCTGCTCGGGGATGACGTGATAGCCCAGCAGGACGACGTGGGCGTTCGCGAGGAATGTCGGGACACCCTCGGGAAGCGATTCGCCTTCGAGCACGCGGATCGGGACGAGCACGGACGGTCGGTCTGTCACGGTCAGATGTCTCCTTTGAGTTCGACGGTGCCGGCGTAGTAGCGGTACCACAGGTACGAGACGAGCATGATGACGATCCCGACGACGATCGACGTGGAGTTCATGAACGCGATCAGGGCGAAACTCGCGACGGCGCCGACGGCCGGCAGAGCCGGCACGCCGGGCATCCGATAGCTGGGATCGTACCACTCCGGATCGCGCCGCCGCAGGACGATCAGCGCCACGCAGATCAGCCCGTACATGACCAGGTGGAGGAACGAGGCGACCTCCGCCAGCACTTCGACCCGATCGGTTGCGACGAGCACGAGGATCGGCCCGGCGGCCATCAGGAGGGCGATGTGCGGCGTGCCATAGCGGAGGTTGATTCCGCCGGCCCGGCGGGGGAGCAGGGCGTCGCGGCTCAGCGCGTACACGGACCGGGAGGCGCTGAGGATCGAGGCGTTCGCGCTGGAGAACGTCGCCAGCAACCCCGCGAACAGGATCAACACGGCGCCGGGCAAGCCGAGCAACTCGCGGGCCACCTCCACCATCGCGGTCTCGCCGAACCGGCCGAGCGGTTCGGCGCCGAACGCGCTCGTCGCGACGAAGATGGTCACCACGTAGAAGACGGTGACGACGATCACGGACCCGATCATCGCCCGGGGCAGGTTCCGGCTCGGCTGTTTTATCTCGCCGGCCACCGTCGCCACCTGGGCGAACCCCAGG
>JBLGCL010000038.1:0-18394 GCA_047617305.1 Natronomonas sp. | reverse complement strand
GTTCCCGTCGTGGTGCGGCTCGCGGGAACCAACGCCGAGGAAGGCATGGAGATCCTGGACACCGACCTGATCGAGGTCGAGGCGACCCTCGAAGAGGCCGCCAAGCGAACCGTCGACATCGCCAACGGGGTGACCGACCAATGAGCGTACTCGTCGACGACGACACGCGCGTGATCGTGCAGGGAATGACCGGCGGCGAGGGCCGGTTCCACTCGGAACTCATGCTCGACTACGGGACCGACGTCGTCGCCGGGGCGGTCCCCGGCCGGGGCGGCGAGACCGTCCACGGCGTGCCGGTGTACGACACCGTCCAGGAAGCGGCCCGCGAGGAGGACGCCGACGCCTCCGTCGTGTTCGTGCCGCCCGCGTTCGCCGGCGACGCCGTCTTCGAGGCGCTCGACGCGCCGCTCGACCTCGTGGTGGCGATCACCGAGGGCATCCCGACCCAGGACATGAGCCGGGTCGCCAAGCGCCTCTCCGAGGTCGACACCCGACTGATCGGCCCCAACTCGCCCGGGATCATCACCCCCGGCGAGGCGAAACTCGGCATCCTCCCCGGTGACGTCTTCTCGGCTGGCGAGGTGGGCTTCATCTCCCGATCCGGGACGCTGACCTACCAGATCGTCGACAACCTCACCCGCCGCGGGGTCGGCCAGACGACCGCGATGGGCATCGGCGGCGACCCGATCATCGGCACCAGCTTCATCGACGCGCTCGAGCTGTTCGAGCAGGATCCCGACACCGAAGCGGTGGTGATGTGTGGCGAGATCGGCGGCGAGGACGAGGAGCGCGCCGCCCGGTACATCGGCGAACACATGGACACGCCCGTGGCCGGATTCATCGCCGGCCGGACCGCCCCGCCGGGCAAGCGCATGGGCCACGCCGGCGCGATCGTTTCCAGCGGCGGTACGGGCACCGCCCAGAGCAAGATCGACGCGCTCAACGACGCCGGCGTCCCCGTCGGGGACACGCCCGACGAAGTCGCCGACCACGTCGAAGACCTGCTCTGAGGAACCCGTTCCGGTGAGTCTTTTCGATCCTGGTTTCGGCCCCGGAGAAGCGGTATCAGTGCCTATCGGAGCGTGTGGACTGGCCGGATCGACGGGCGCCGGTCCGGCGGTCGGGGGATCAGGAGGCGTACTGGTCGATGAGTCGCTCGAAGACCGACCGGTCCTGGGCGCCGACGAACTGCTCGATCTGCTCGCCGTTCGCGTAGACCTTGAACGTCGGCACGCCACGGACACCGTGCTGTTGCGCCAGACGCTGGAGTCGGTCGATGTCGATCTTCGCGACCGCGGCGTCCGTCTCCGCGGCCAGCGAGTTCATCACTGGTTCCATCATCTTGCACGGGCCACACCAGTCCGCGTGGAAGTCCACGACCACGACGTCGTGGTCGTTCACGATCGACTGGAAGTGGTCCGCGTCGTCGACGTGGATCGGATCGTCCGGGGCGTTCGACGCGCGGCTCGCGTCCTCGCTTCCGGCCGCTCCCTGTTCCTGTAGCTCTTCCAGTTTCCGCTGTTTGATTTCCTCGAGCTCGTCCGGGTCGCTCATCGGCGTCACGTCCGGGCTGGAGCCGCTTAAGGTTGTTCAAAGGAGTTACAATATTGGGGGCAAGCCCCGGCCTGCGACCTGCCGCGTCCGCCACGGTCCGACGACCGACCCGGCGGTTACAGGCGATCGCCGAGCCACCCCGTAACTCGCTCCACCACGCCCTTTCCGTCCTCGGCCTCGGCATCTTCCTCGTGGGCGTCCTCCTCGTCCGTTTCGCCGGAACCGGGGGGCGTCCGCGGTGAATACACGAACGGGGCCCAGAGGACGGCCTCGCTCGGATCGTCCCCGGGGGTGACCTCGATCCGATGCACGGCGCTGGTCGGCGACTCGCCGGGGGATGTCGCCGGTTCGCTGTCCGGCGCCGCCCCGGCGGTGGCTTCGGAATCCGCTGCTGTCTCCGCGTCCGGCGTGGGGGACGCCGTTCGGACGGCGGGTCGCGGATCGGCGTCCGGCGTCACCCCGATCATCGACGCCGCCGGGCGGGGAGCATCGCTCGGCGTCACGGCCGGTCCCGATCGCGGTCGAACGGCCGGGGTGACGTCCGTTTCAGGGGTCGCGTCGACCCGCTCGACCGCAGGCCGGACGTCGGTCCCGGGAGTCGTGGCCACCCGCTCCAGGGTCGGGTCGGGGGAGTCGTCGGGCGTTACCTCGACCCGATCGATCGCCGCCGCCGTCGTGGTCGCGGGTCCGACGGCGGGACCGTCGGTACGTCGCTCCACCGCAGGCGTCGGATCGACCTCCGGCGAAACCTCGATCTCGTTCGTGGCCGGGCGGGTCGTCTCCGGCGGTTCGACGGTCGGGGCCTCGCTGATCGCGGGAGCGGGATCCTCGGCGGGCGTCACCCGGATCGAGCGAACCGCAGCCCTCGGGTCGGCCCCCGGCCGTATCGGGGGCCTCGAGGCGGCCCCTTCCGCTCGGTCGTCGGACGCGGTCTCGGGCCATCCGGACGCCGCCGCGTCCACTCCGGGTTCGGTCCGTTCTTCGGGGAGCGACGCGCCCCAGTCCATGTCCGCCGATCCCGACTCGATCTCGTCGAACACGCGGTCGAAGTCGACCGCGTCCACGTCGTCCGTCCCTTCGCCGGTCGACTCGGCCGCCTCCGACTCCGCGGTGGCGGGTTCGAAGCCGACGTCGCCCAGATCGACGTCGTCGTCCCCCAACCAGTCGACGCCTTCTTCGGCGGAGTCGGCCGCGAATTCGTCCTCCGGTGCCCCCTCCGAGGATTCGGCGGGGGGCCCGCGTTCCTCCGCCTGCCCGGCGGCCCCGACGGCGTCTTCCGCCGTCGTCGTTCCTCCCGCGTCGTCCGCTCCACCGGTCTCCGCTGCGGACGTCGAGACGAAGTCGGTCGGGTGTCGCTCGGCGAGCACGGGCCGGTCGTCGAACGCGACCCGCCCGCCGTACGTTTCCCGAAGCGCCTCGAGTCGCGGTTCGCTCAGGAGGAACAGTTGGTCCCGATCTTCCGGCGAGTTGAGCAGGACGAAGGTCACCTCCACCTCGGCCAGCAGTTCACGTTCGACGACCCCGACCAGTTCGGGGAGCGCCCCCGGGACCGGGAACGCATCGGTCGTCGACCGTTCGTTCCCGTGTCGGTCGGTCAGGGACACCTCGATCGGGTCCCCCTCCTCGACGCCGTCGGGACCGGGGGCCGCGATCGGGTCGAGTTCGAACGTCACGTCGTACCGCTCGAACGCCCGCTGGAGCGCGGTTTCGAACTGACTCGCGGACGCGCCCGAGGGAAGGTCGATTCCGGTGCTCGATTCCGCCAGCACGCGCCGGAGACGCGCGTGAAGGGCGTCGACCGTCCTCTCGTCGTCGTCGATCTCGTGGGCGGCGAGTCGGTCCGGCGGGACGTCGGGCGGTTCCGACGTTCCCGTCCAGTGAAGTCGTGCCAGCTCCCCCTTCGAGAGGCCGAAGCGGCGAAGCAAAACGAGATACTCCCTGAGGTTCTCGTCGCGATCGGACATCAGCTTGATTTCGACCGTCCCGCTTGTAAAGCTTGTAGCCGTGGCCGGACTGGCGGGCGATCAGAAGAGGCTGCGAACGAGACGTTTGACCCGTCCGATGATACGACCGGCGAACCCCCTGGCGGAGTCCTCCGACTTGTCCCGTTCCTGGTTCGACAAGGCGATGGCCTCCGGATCCTCGTCGACGATCGGGAGGGGTGGTATCTCGCTCTTGCTCCCGACGCCTTCGTCCGCCCCTTCGCCGGCCTCGTCGACTTCCTCCGCCGTCGAACCGGCTTCGTCGTCGACCTCCGTCGCGAAGTCGATCATCCAGTCGTCGACGATCGACGGCGCCGCGTCTTCCCCCTCGTCGGTAGCAGCCTCGGGTTCGACGGCCGAATCGGGGTCGATCCAGAGGAAGCCATCCTCCTCGGTTCGGTCGGGAAGCAGTAGGGACTCGAGGGCCGCCTCGTCCGCGAGGAGGTCGTCGTCTTCCGGCGTCGGTTCGGTCGTCGGTTCGTCGGCCGCCGCGACCAGGTCCTCGGGGGACTCGTCCACCAGCTCGCGGTACACCGCGTCGCTGTCGGCGCTGGTGACGTCCTCCTCGTCCTTGAGCCGTTCGAACACGTCACCCGCCGTGAGGTCGTCAGTCTCGACGTCCTCCTCGTCGCCCCACTCGTTCGGCAGACTTCCGCTCATTGCCGGATTCGTTTCTCAAATTTCTCGCGGTGGAGGGTTAAAGGTTGCCGTTATTTCCATTCTGACATTATCTGCGATCAACCGTCGGCGAGGCTCGCTCTCCGATCGTGGGGGATTTCCGGGGTACAGAGTTTTTTACGGGGGCCGTTCGTTTGTCGATCCGACATGAACTTCGGCGTCATCAGCACGGCAGGAATCGCCCGCGGCGCGGTCATGCCGGCGATCGAGAACACCGACCACCGCGTGGCGGCGATCGCCTCACGGGACGCTGAACGGGCCGCGTCCGTCGGCGAGGACTTCGACGTCCCCCGGACGTACGGGTCCTACGCGGCGTTGCTCGAGGACGACGACCTCGACGCGGTGTACAACCCCCTGCCGAACAGTCTCCACGCGGAGTGGACGAAACGGGCGGCCGACGCCGGCCTCCACGTGCTCTGCGAGAAGCCCCTCGGGGTGGACGCCGGGGAAGCCCGCGAGATGGGGGCGTACTGCGACGAGCGGGACGTGATCCTCATGGAAGCGTTCATGTATCGCTACCATCCCCGGACCGAACGCGTCGCCGAGATCGTCGAGACGGAACTCGACGAGGTCCGGGGCATGCAGGCGACCTTCCAGTTCCCGCTCCGCGGCCGGCCGGACGACATCCGGTTGAACCCCGACCTGGCCGGGGGAAGTCTGATGGACGTGGGCTGTTACGCGGTCAACGCGACCCGACTCCTGCTCGGCGAACCCGACGCGGTCTACGCTCGAACCGCCGACACGCGCGATTGCGGGGTCGACACGCACATGACGGGCCTCCTCGAGTACCCCGACGGACTCACGGCGGGGGTGTCGTCCAGTTTCGACACGCAGGACACCCAGCGATACCGGGTGGAGGCGACGAACGGCTGGCTCGAAGTCGACCCGGCGTTCGTTCCGCGTGGCGACGACGGCGTCGGCATCGAGTACGCGATCGACGGCCGTCACGTCACCGAACGGTTCGACCCGGTCGATCAGTACCGCCTCGAGGTCGAGCACTTCGCGGACTGCGTTCGGTCCGGGCGGACGCCACGGACCGACGCCGAGGAGGCTGCACGGAACATGGCCGTCATCGACGCGCTGTACGAGAGCGTCCGGACCGGCCGGTCCGTCCCGGTCGAGGACTAATCGTCGTCGTGTCGAAAACTAATCGTTCGCGTCCTCCAGGTTGGAACCGCACCGCCAGCAGAACGAGAGGTCGAGGTCGACGTCGGCCCCGCACTCGGCGCAGGACCCGGCGTCGGGGTCGCCGACCCCGGATCGGGCATCCGGGGTCGTCTCCGTGACCCCTGCCCATGGATCGCCGGCGACCCCGGTTGCCGACCCGCCGTCCCCGTCGTACTGTCCCTCCGGCGGCGTCTCGAGGAGGAAGTGAACCGCGAGCGGGACGAGGACTGCCGCGACGATGACGGCTATCGAGAGCGCGGCCAGGAATCCCCCAGGCATACCTATCCCAAAGAATCGAGGGAACTTCCGACTGTCGAATCGTCCCGGTCGATTGATGATCGTGGATCCCGTTCGAACGGCCGATGACGGCGATCGATGGCGTCGTGCTCGACCTCGACGGCACGTTCGTTCGCGGCGACGAACTGGTCCCCGGCGTCCGTGATGGGTGGCGTCGACTCCAGGCCGCGGACGTCGACGGCCTGCTGTTCTCCAACGACCCGACCCGCCGGCCGGGCACGTCGAACGCCTGGCGACGCTCGGGATCGACGTCTCGCCGGATCGAGTGCTCACGTCCGCGATCGTGACCGCGGAGTTCCTGGCCGGGGAACACCCCGTCGATCCGCTTTTCGTCGTCGGGTCCCCGGTGCTTCGGGAAACGCTCCGGGAGCGGAACCTCGTGGTCACCGACGACCCCGACGCGGCCGCGGTGGTGGTCGGCTCCTTCGACCGGGCGTTCGACTACGACCGCCTCGCGGAGTCCCTCTGGGCGCTCGCCGGCGACGACATGCGAAGCGCGTTCGTGCTCACGGGAGTCGACGGCCGTGACGACGTCGAGGCCGCCGAGTACGAGCCCACGTACGTCCTCGACTCGCTGGCCGACGTCGGCGACGCACTCGACGACGCAACGTCTTTGTGACCGGCGGTCGAATCCACCGGGGCCATGACCGGCATCGAATACGACGACTTTCTGGACCCGGAATACGAGCCGCGCGAATCGGATCTCGTCTGCCGATTCCGAATCGAACCCGCCGCCGACATGTCAGTGGAGGCGGCCGCCAGCCGCGTCGCGTCCGAGAGTTCGAACGGGACCTGGGCCGCGCTCCACGTCGACGAGTCGGAGTTCACCGACCTCGGCGCCGTGGCTTGTGGCATCGACGGGACGGACGAGGCCGCCACGATCACCATCGCCTACCCGGAGGCGCTGTTCGAGGACGGCAGCATGCCCCAGCTCCTCTCGTGCATCGCGGGCAACATCATGGGGATGAAGGCGGTCGACGCGATCCGGCTGCTCGACTGCGAGTGGCCCGAAACGATCGTCGAGTCGTTCCCCGGCCCGGCGTACGGGTCCGCGGTCGCGACGGAGAAACTCGACGCCGGCGACCGGCCGATCCTCGCGACGGTTCCGAAACCGAAGGTCGGCCTCTCGACGAAGGCCCACGTCGAGATCGGGCGCCAGGCCTGGCGGGGCGGCCTCGACCTCCTGAAGGACGACGAGAACCTCACCGACCAGGACTTCAACCGCTTCGAGGAGCGCGTCACGAGGGCGTTCGAGGTCCGCGACCAGGTCGAGGAAGAAACCGGCGAGCGGAAGGATTACCTCGTCAACATCACCGCCGACACCGAGGAGATGATTCGCCGGGCCGAATACGTCGCCGAGCAGGGCGGCGGGTTCGTCATGGTCGACATCATCACGGCGGGGTGGGCCGGGCTCCAGACGGTCCGCGAACGCACCGGCGACCTCGACCTGGCGATCCACGCCCACCGCGCGATGCACGCGGCCTTCGACCGCCTCGACCACCACGGTGTCTCCATGCGCTGTCTCGCGCAGTTCTCGCGGCTCTGCGGCGTGGACCACATCCACACCGGCACCGCGAACCTGGGCAAACTGGAGAACGAGGACACCGCCGGGATCAACGCGTGGCTCGCCGGGGACCTGTACGGCCTGAACGACGTCCTCCCCGTGGCGTCGGGCGGGCTCCACCCGGGCCTCGTGCCGAACTTGATCGACGCGCTCGGGACCGACATCGCCATCCAGGCCGGCGGCGGCGTCCACGGCCATCCGGAGGGAACCGAGGCCGGCGCCCGGGCGTTCCGGGCGGCCGTGGAAGCCGCCGCGGCCGGCGTCCCGATCGAGGAGGCGGCCGACGAGACGCCCGAACTCGCCACTGCCATCGAGAAGTGGGGGCAGGAGACCCCCCGGTAGTCGGCCAGTTCGTGTGGAGGGTCGTTGCCCACGACGACCGCACCTCGATACCGTTTCGAGTCGACGGCAGGGGGTCATGACGGACGACCCGTTTTTCGCTGACGACCGTGACATAGAACTTTCCAGCGACGGCATCCGGACGGCGTCGTCCGTGCCACAGATTGATCCCGAAACCTACGAGATGGGGACGGAATCCTGCGTCGTCTACCAGTGTGGGGACTGTGGCGCGGTGATCGGCACCGGTGACTGACTCCTGCGTTCGTCGTCATTCGGAAAAACAACAACTCGATGGCTTCGTCCCTCGCTAACACGCAAAGAGAGACGACCATCGCTGCCGGGGCCCGGCGATTTAATACCCTCGCACCTTTCGATTCGTAATAGTGGCAACCGGTTCGGGCGGGGGGTCCCTCCGCCTGTTTCGCGACCGCGAGTTCCTGGCGCTCGCGAGCACTGCCTTCGCGCGGGCGCAGGCGTACTCGACGATCCTGATCGCGCTTGCGCTGTACGCCGACCTCTTCGACACGACGGGGACGGTCGAGGGGCTGTTCGGCACCGCGTTCGCGCTGGTCCAGCTCGTGATCGTTCTGCCCATGGGCCGCTGGATCGACCTGAACAACTCGAAGCGCTTTCTGCTGATCGGACTGCTCCTCAACATCGTCGTTTTCGTCGGGTTCTCCTTCGTCCAGACGGTCGAGCACGTCATCTTCATGCGGGTCGTCCAGGGGATCGGCGCGAGCATTCTCTGGATCACCGGGTCCGCCGTCGTCGGCGAAATCAGTCCGGACGATTCGAGGGGCTTGTGGCTCGGGACCTACAACCAGGTCGGCGCGTTCTCCAGCCTGGCGGGCGACGTCTTCGGTGGCCTCCTGCTGTACCTCTACGATTTCCAGGTCACCTACGCGGTCCTGATCGCCGTCACGACCTTCGCGACGCTCATGGTGTTCTTCAACCTCCGGGACAACCCGGGCGGTCAGGCCGACCCCGAGGCGGCGACCGGCGTCGAGACGTTCAAGAACCTCCTCGGCCGGGTCGCCGTCAGGGCGCTGGTGATCTTCAGGCTCGCGTTCTCGGTCGGGAAGATGGCCGTCATCATCTTCCTCCCGATCTACGCCCGCACCGAGTTCGGGATCAATCCCTTCGCCATCGGCGGTATCCTGGCGGGTGGCAAACTCACGAAGTCGCTCCTCCAGGGAAAGGTCGGGGACATCACCGACCGGTACGGTACCTATCGGTACTTCATCTTCCTGGGCGCGCTGATCTACGGGCTGGGGACCGGCCTCATCCCGCTGGCCGAGTACGCCCACCGCGTCTTCCCCTCCGTGACCCTCGCTGCCGCGGGATCGACGATGACGCTCCCGCCGGCGTTCTTCTCGCTGTTCCTCGCGTACGCGGTCCTCGGCGTCGGCGACAGCTTCAGGTTGCCCGCGAGCATGGCCGTGTTCGTCGAGGAGGGCGAGTACTTCGACGCGGTCGCCGGCAGCATGTCGCTGCGATCGATCGCGTGGAAGATCGGGCAGGTGTCCGGTCCCGTCGCCGTCGGATTCATCTGGGACCAGACGTCGGTGTTCGGAGCGTTCTGGACGGCCGCCGGGTTCATTATCCTCTCGTCCGTAATCTTCCTGGTGCTTTACCGGTCCGAGGCCGCCCCGGAGCACGCACCGAGCAGGACCCCGGGCGACTGATTTCCGGGAACAGTCAGCGAACCGGATCGGAACTCAGTAGCTGCGTTCCTTCGGCTCGTAGTTCCCGGACTCGCCCTCGAGGATGGCCGGCTTGTACCAGAGTTCGGGATCGCCCTCGTTCCACGAGATCATCGTGTGCTTGAGCCACTCGTCGTCCTTGCGTTCCTGGTGTTCCTGCCGCCAGTGGGCGCCCCGGAACTCGTCGCGGGCGAGCGCCCCGACGGTGGTCGTCTCCGCGAGGTCGATCAGGTTCCGCATCTCGATCGTCTGGATCAGGTCCGTGTTGTAGGTGCTGGAGGGGTCCTCGACGTACACGTCCTGATATCGCTCCCGGACGTCCCGGATCGCCTCCAGCGCCCGCTTGAGGGCGTCCTCGTTGCGGAAGACGTTGACGTGTTCCGTCATCGCGTCCTGGAGTTCCTGGCGGATCTCGGCCTGGTGGACGCCCTCGTCGCCCTCCATGAGCCGCTCGACGCGTTCGCGTTCCGCCTCGAGGGCGCCCTGCACGACGGTCTCGGGATCGGCGACGGCGCCGCCGCTGCCGTCCGCGGCCACGTCCGGGCCCCCGTCGGCGTCCCCGATGGCGCCGAGTTCGACGGGGGCGTCGATCTCGTCCGACTCCGAGTCGTTGGTCCGGCCGACGGGGACGTCCGCCTCGCCCATCGAGTCCCCGGCGGCGTGGCGGCCGGCGCGCTTGCCGAACACGAACAGTTCGGGCAGGGCGTTCCCGCCCAGCCGGTTCGCGCCGTGGACGGACACGCATGCGCACTCGCCCGCCGCGTAGAGGCCGTCGATCACGGTTTCGCCGTTCTCGTCGGTCTCGATCCCGCCCATCTCGTAGTGCTGGCCGGGCTTGACGGGCATGGGTTCCTCGAGCGCGTCCACGCCCTCGAAGTCCTCGGCGAGGTGGACGATGTTCTCCAGGCGGTCCATGATGCGCTCCTCCCCGAGATGACGCATGTCGAGGTGGACGTACTCGTCCTCGATCCCCCGCCCTTCGTTGACCTCGGTGAGTTCCGCCCGGGACACCACGTCGCGGGAGGCCAGTTCCCCCTCGTTGTTGGCGTAGCCGCCCTCGAACATGAAGCGTTCCCCGTCCTCGTTGTAGAGGATGCCGCCCTCGCCCCGGACGGCCTCGGAGATCAGGACGCCCGTCGAGGGTAACGAGGTCGGGTGGAACTGCACCATCTCCATGTCCTCGAGGGGGACGCCGGCGCGGTACGCCATCGCCTGGCCGTCGCCGGTGTTGGCGACCGCGTTCGTCGTGTGTTCGTACACCTGGCCGTTCCCGCCGGTCGCCAGGATGACGCCCTGGCGGGCGCGGAAGGCGTCGACCTCCCCGGTCTTGATCTCGATCGCGACCACGCCGTGACACGCCCGGTCCTCGGGGTCGTCGTGGTCGGTCACGGCCAGCCGCGAGACGAACCACTCGTCGTAGACGTCGATCCCGCGCTTGACCACCTGCTGGTACATGGTGTGCAGCAGGTGATGGCCCGTCTCCGCGCCGGCGTAGGTCGTCCGCGGGAACGACAGCCCGCCGAACGGTCGCTGGGAGACCGTTCCGTCCTCCTCGCGCGAGAACGGCATCCCCCAGTGCTCGAGCTGGATGACGTCCTTCGGCGCGTCCTTCGTGAACGTCTCGACGGCCGGGGCGTCGGCCAGGTAGTCCGAGCCCTTCACCGTGTCGTACGCGTGGTCCTCCCAGGAGTCGCCCTCCTGGAGTGCGGCGTTGATGCCGCCCTCGGCGGCACCCGTGTGGCTCCGTACCGGATGGAGTTTGGTGACGATCGCCGCGTCCGCGCCCGCCTCGTGTGCGGCGATCGCGGCCCGGAGACCGGCGCCGCCCCCGCCGACCACGATGACGTCGTGTTCGTGCATCGGTACCGTATCGGAACCGCTCGCTACTTAATCTGGCGGACAGGGTGGGTTTTGATCGGGCCTCGGCGTTACTCCGCGTCCTGAAACAGGGCGAAGAGGTCGTCGGGGGCAAACAGCAACACGTCGTCCCGTTCGGTGGCTTCAGCCTCCAAGGTCGACGTGAACCCGGATTTCGCGAAGAGAGCATACGTAACCGACCGCTCGTCCCCGCGCCAGTGGACCTCCGGTTCGGTCCCTTCGAGGTCGGAGAGCAGGGACCTTCCGACCGGATCGTCGGTCCACTTGCATTCGCCCAGGAGGAGCGTTTCCGTGCCGTCGTTCACGCCGGCCACGTCGACTTCCATTTCGTCGTACCACCACCGGCCGACGCGAGAGCACTGGAGGGGGAACGCGGGCGTCCGGACGGCCTGCCGACAGACGTCTTCGAACGTCCAGCTGACGTGCGTCGGGAACGTCTCGGCGATCGATTCCCGGACCGGTGCCGTGTGCCCCTGCTCCAGCGTGGCCCGGTTCGGCATGACGTAGCGGAACCAGAATCGGACGAACTCGTCGCCGATCCGGTAGACGCTTCGTCCGTCAGGATCCGTCACCGGCGTTTCCTTTTCGATCAGCGCCAGTCGGCCGAGGTTCTGCAGGTACCGCGAGATGCTGCTCGGATCCCGGTCCGCTTCGTTCGCGATTTCAGTCACGCGTGTCGCCCCGTTCGCGATCGCCTCCAGGATCGCCATGTACGTTGCCGGCTCCCGGAGTTCCTGGCGGAGGAGGAATTCCGGTTCCTCGTACAGGAATGCCCCTTTCGAGAGGATCTCGCGTTCGACGTTCGTCTCCACGTCTTCGTCGGGATCGAACTGCTCGAGGTAGGCCGGTATCCCACCGACCACGCTGTACGCGCGGATCGTCTCGATCGGATCGTACTCCGGGAAGAAGCCCGCGGCACCCCCGACGGTCATCGGTTCGAGTCGCCACTGTCCGGTTCGTCGCCCGTACAGTGGGCTCTCGTAACTCAGGACCCCTTCCTCCATCATCGAGATGGACGATCCCAGGAGGACCAGCGAGACGTCGGTCCCGTCGAGCGTTTCGTCGACGATTCCCTGGAAGACCGACGGGAACCTCTCGTCCTCCTCGACGAGATACGTGAACTCGTCGATAGCGACGACGAGCGGTCCGTCGACTCGCCCCGCGATATACTCGAACGCGTCCTCGAACCCGTCGACAGCGGGCGGAACGTCGTCGAAGGCGTCGGCACTCCGCTCGGCGAATCGGTGCGCGTTGCTCGCGGTGCCCTGCTGGTCACAGAGGTAGTAGATCGACGGGACGTCGAGGCGATCGAGAACGTGGGTGACGAGCGTCGTCTTGCCGACGCGCCGTCGGCCATAGAGGACCAGGAGTTGCCGGTCGTCCCTGGTGAGGTGCGAGCGCAACCACTCACGTTCGGCCTCGCGGTCGACGAGCATGGTTATGCATACGATAATATTATCGTGTGCATAAAGAACTTGCGCACGGAGTAACCCCTCGGCAGGCTCACAGCGAGGGGAATTGCTAACCGAGTCCGACCGACGCCTACCCCTGCGCCGCCCCGGCGTCGACGACCCGTCCCAGGAACAGCACGGCGTTCGTGGGACGGTCGCGGATGCAAAACAGGAACGGTCGGTCGAACCGGAGTTCGCCCCACTCCGGCGGGATCGATTCCTCCATCACGACGGCCGTCGCGGCCGACGCCTCCGTCCCCTCCTCGTCGACGGAGACGAAGGACTCGTGGAACACGTCGTCGATCCAGAGTCCCGCGTTTTCCCCCTCGACCATCCCGCTGAAGTCCGCCCCGCCGCCGAACGCGACCGGCATGCCCAGAGCCGACAGCGCGTCCTTCAGGCGCACTTTCGACCCGAACTCGACCTTCGGCATCGCGAGGTCGCCTTTCGCACGGCCCAGGGCGTCGAAGATCTCGAACAGTCGGTCGGCGTCCAGTTCGCGCTCGAACGCCTCGAACTGCCCCTCGTCGGGCAGGAGCAGGACCATCGACACCTCCTCGCCGACGTACGGGAGTTCCAGGGCCTGGGCTCCGTCGATCGACGCGTACCCCGTCTCGAGAGTCTGGTGCATGAACGGCACCTGCGACTCCGAGTCGTCGAGTGCCGTGAAGGTGCCCTGTTCTGTGTTTCCGGGATCGAACTTGCGGAGCCACGCCGCCATGAAGTAGATCGCGTTCGTGAGCACCAGGACCGTGTCCGGACTGATCGATCCCGGCGGGAGCAGGTTCTCGATCCGGTTCTCCGTCGCGTCGGCCACCCATTCGTTGATGCGCTCGCGTTCGGCCTCGGGCTGGTCGGCGAAGTCAGCCCGCCGCAGTCCCGCCCCGTAGTGCTCGTCCAGCAGCGCGAGGTACTCCTGGGCGAAGGCGTATCCTTCTTTTCCCCACAGCGCGTTCGCCAGGTCGAGCTGGAAGGCGTCGACCTCGTCCCCCTCGGCCGGGTCGGTGGCCGTTTCCCGACTCTCCAGGACCGCTTCCAGGTCGGCGAACGCCGGGTGAACGTCCTCCCCGAGGGCGTAGTGCAGCGTCTCGCGCATCTGCTCGCGCGTCTTCCCGCGAGCGCCGGCGAAGGTCATCGCCAGCGCGACCGAGATGCTGTACGGCGACAGGAACTGGTTGCCGTCCCGTTCGTCCGCCAGGTGCGCGTGGAGGTCCAGGGCGAACGCAGCGTTGCCGGCCGCGAGTTCGGCCAGGCGCTCGTC
This sequence comes from Natronomonas sp., assembly GCA_047617305.1. Lineage (GTDB taxonomy): Archaea > Halobacteriota > Halobacteria > Halobacteriales > Natrialbaceae > DATFIX01. Next base: position 4,520 of record JBLGCL010000038.1, on the reverse strand, counting down.
GTCGACGGACGGTTCGCCCGACGGCGGCGTCTCGGTTGGCGTTTCGGGCGGCGTCCCCGTGGGCTCGTCCGTCGGCGTTCCCGTCGCCGTCCCGGCAGGACTCTCGGTGCCGGCCGGCGACCCGTCCTCGCCCGCACAGCCCGCGAGCGCCGCGGCGGCCAGCGCCCCGGACAGCGCGAGCACCTCGCGTCGGTTCATGTCCGACCCTTGGACGTTGCCGGAAAAGGGCCTTCTCCTGGGTAAAACGCGGATTTCACGTTGTCCGAGCGGGGGCCGAGGGCGACGGTCGAACGCCGGATCGGCCGGTTCAGTACGACCGCGCCTTCGGTTCGTATTCCCCGAACTCGCCCTCGAGGACGACGGGTTTGAAGTAGATCTCGGGGTCCCCGTCGTTCCACGCCACGAGGGTGTGCTTGAGCCAGCTCTCGTCGTCGCGCTCCTGGTAGGCCTTCCGCCAGTGGGCCCCACGGGATTCCGTCCGGACGAGGGCGCCGGCGGTGACGGCCTCGGCGAGGTCCAGCAGGTTTCGGGTTTCGATGGTGTGGATCAGGTCCGTGTTGTACGTGCTGGAGGGATCCTCGACGACGACGTCCCGGTACTGCTCGCGAGCCTCGCGGATGTCCTTCAGCGCCTGCTTCAGGCCGTCTTCCTCGCGGAACACGGAGACGTGCTGGCTCATGGTCTCCTGGAGGCGCTCGCGGATCGTCGAGTGGTGGATGCCGTCGTCGCGCTCCATGAGCGTCTCGATCCGGCGCCGTTCCGCTTCGACGGCGCCATCGACCGTCTCCCGGGCGCCCACGGCCGCGCCGTCGGCGGTCGCGTCACCGGCCGCGTCGACCTCGCCCAGGCCGACCGGGGCCTCGACGGTTCCTTCCTCGACGTCGGTACGGCCCACCTCGACGCCCGGTTCGCCGACGTCGCCGCCGGCGGCGTTCCGCCCGGCGATCTTGCCGTAGACGAGCGTGACGGGGAGGGAGTTGCCGCCCAGGCGGTTCGCGCCGTGGGTGCTCGCGCAGGCGCACTCGCCCGCGGCGTAGAGGCCGTCGATGGCGGTCTCGCCCTTCTCGTTGGTCTCGATGCCGCCCATCGTGAAGTGCGCGCCGGGCTTGACCGGCATCGGTTCCTCCAGCGCGTTCGCGCCCTCGAAGTCCTCGGCGAGGTGGACGATGTTCTCGAGGCGGTCCATGATGCGCTCCTCGCCCAGGTGGCGCATGTCGAGGTAGACGTGGTCGTCCTTCACGCCACGGCCCTCGTTGACCTCGGTGAGTTCGGCCCGGGAGACCACGTCCCGGGAGGCCAGTTCGCCGAAGGTGTTCGCGTAGCCGCCCTCGAACATGAACCGGTCGCCCTCGGCGTTCCAGAGGACGCCCCCTTCGCCCCGGACGCCCTCGGTGACGAGCACGCCCGTGGAGGCGAGCGTCGTCGGGTGAAACTGGATGAACTCCATGTCCTCGAGTGGGACGCCGGCGCGGTAGGCCATCGCGTGGCCGTCGCCGGTGTTCGCGATGGCGTTCGTGGTGTGCTCGTACACCTGCCCCGCGCCGCCGGTCGCGAGGATGACGCCCTGGCGGGCGCTGAACCCGGCCAGGTCGCCGCTCCGGACCTCCATCGCGACGAACCCGTGACACGCCCGGTCGTCGAGGTCGTCGTGGTCGGTGACCGCCAGGCGGGTGACGTACCACTCGTCGTAGACCTCGACGCCCCGCTTGACTACCTGCTGGTAGAGCGTGTGCAGCATGTGGTGGCCGGTTTCGGCGCCGGCGTAAGCGGTTCGCGGGAACTCCATCCCGCCGAACGGCCGCTGGGAGATGGTCTCGTCGTCGTCCCGGGAGAAGCCCATCCCCCAGCGTTCGAGTTGCACCGTCTCCTTCGGGCTTTCCTTGCAGAGCGTTTCCGCGGCCGGGGCGTCCGCCAGGTAGTCCGACCCCTTCATCGTCTCGTAGGCGTGGTCCTCGATGGCGTCCTCCTCGTCGAGGACGGCGTTGATCCCGCCCTCGGCGGCGCCCGTGTGGCTCCGGACGGGGTGCAGCTTCGAGACGATGGCCACGTCCGCGCCCTCCTCGTCCGCGGCGATGGCGGCCCGCAGGCCCGCGCCGCCACCGCCGACGATCAGTACGTCGTGCTCGTGAATCGTGCTCGCCATGTGTGAGAATCACCGGGGTTCGGATGCATCCGCTCGGTCGGCCTCCTGCCAGGATCCGTCCGCCGCGTCCTCTTCCATGCTCTGATCCTCGACGCCGAATCCCTTCGTCCTTGCGGACCTGGCCCGCCGGACGGCGACCGCCAGACGATCCCGATCTCGGTGCCGGCGGGGACTGATTCCCCGGGATCGGGCTCGATGGCCTGGACGCCCCTCCCCGACCTCAACAGGATCGGGTCCCCGGCAGTCAGTTGGCCCTCGTCGGTGATCGAGCGTACCGGGACCTGGGTCTCGCCGTTCTGGTTAGCGGCGTCTACCACGACGTTCGATCCAAATGGATCGCCGGTCATTTGGAGGAGGGAGACCCCGACGGGTCACGACGACGGTCCCGCGACGTCGGCGAGGACCCCCGGCCGACGGACCCGCAGGGGCGGCCAGGCCGGGGAAACGGTTTTCCTCCCGAACGGAGTAGCCGAACGTATGGTCAACGCCGGCGGTGGACAGAACCTCGGCCTCGGCGGCGACTATTCACGCAGGCAACGGTGACCCCGCCTTTCGTTAGGCTGGGGACCCGAGCGACGAGAAATTAACACCATCACCACACATTCGATTCGTTTCTTGGTCCTGATTCATCCGCTGTCCGACCACGGATTTGATTCCGAATTCACTACCGCGGACTTTGGAATGCCACCCAATGCGGGCGTTCCCCCGTTCGCGGTGTTCGAACCGTTAATCGACTCGGGGAGTGGAGATCGGTGTGGAAAACCTCCCCGTCGCGAACGACCGATCGCCTCGCCGGAGTCGGGGCCCGCCAGTTCCACAGTGATTAGCTGGGCAGCATCGTTCGAGACGATGGGGGACGTCGCGTCTGCCGACGGCCCAGCCCCACTTGTTCCCGTCAGTGTGGATGGAGTGGCGGGATCGGCAGTCGGATGCGAGAGGGCAACCCGGACCGGTTGCGAGCGCGGCTTCAAAAATCGCCGTGGATTGAGGACTCAGGCTTCGAGCGCGTCCCCGACTCGCCGGACGACCGCCGGCGCGGCGGCCGCGAAGCGGTTCGCGACGGCGTACTGCCCGTAGAGAAAGCGCCCCGGCGCGGAGACCGATCCTCTTCGGACTTGTTCGTCGGCGTTCCGAAGCGGGATGCGGACGTAGCGGGCCAGACTGTGCGCAAGCGGTGCGGGCGAGGTATCGAGGAGAGCGCGGAGCCCCTCAACGGCTGCGGTGCGTTCCGCGGCGATCGGGGCAACGGACTCCGGGACACCGTACCCGCCGTCCGAAATGACGTCCGTCGCGGCAGCGAACGCGCGGTCCGCCGTGATCGCCCGCATCGCGGCGACGACGGCGAGGGCGTGTAGGGCATCGTCGTGGCTCTCGACGGCGTTCTCTGCGCCGCTCCACCGGCTTCGAGCGAGTTCTTCGAGCAATTTAGCGCCCGCGGTGTTCCCGACGTCGCGCTCGAATTCGCTCGTCAACGCCTCCCATTCGGGTGGCTCCACGTACGCGCCGACATCCGTAACGAGCGTGTCCGCGACGCGCGAAAACCGATTCCCGTAGTTCCGCGGGTCGTCGAGCGTCGACGCGTAGTGCTCGCGGAGACGGCGGGCGTCCGCGGCGTAGGCGCGCCCCCACTCGACGTCCTGTGCGAGTTCGGCGACGTGCAGGACGGTGTTCTCGTACTCGTGATGGCGGTTCGGTTCGGCGATTCGGGCCCCGGTCTGGCCCCAATCGACGATGCGGGCGTGTTCAGCGAGCGCACCCACGGCGTCGTCGGGCGGGCCGACGTATCGGTAGTCGGCGAGGAACGCCTCGGCGTCGCGGTGGTGGCGGTCCTGGCGTGCCTCGACGTCCCCGGCGGAGAGGGCCTCGTCGAACGCGGCCAGACCGGCGTGGACGAACATCGCCTCCGAACGCGGATGCGTAAGGCCGGCGAGCGTGTCGACGCGCGTGGTTTCGTGGTCGTCGTCCCGGGTGAGGGCCGCGCGTGCGGCTTCCCGCTCGCGATCGAGTTTCTGGCGGACGACTTCGTTCGGAATTCGGGAGACGTCCGCGTCGTCGAGCAGCAGGCGGATGCGCTCGCGGGCGGCTGCGACGTGGTCTGGCGTCGGCTGGACGGGCGTCGCGGCGGGCACCCCCGGGAGTTCGCCTGGGATCGCGGCGAGCGACGACTCGTCGTACTCGACGTTCGTTTCACTCGACAGTAGGTTCAGGTCGCTACAGCCCGCGAGCGTACCTGTGAGTGCGGTTCCAGTCATTGCGAGCAGCGAGCGACGGGTGTGTCGACTCACGCCGACTCACTCCCGTTCCGATAGCGCTCGGGAATCGGGCCGCAACTACCGCCGCTGCCGACGGAGAAGGCGTCGTATTCGTCGCCGGGGAA
>JBLGCL010000037.1:0-18857 GCA_047617305.1 Natronomonas sp. | reverse complement strand
CGGTCCACGCGTTCCTCGGCTCGTTGGCTGCCTGCCTGACGTATTTCGTTCGGGATCGTGCCATGGAGGCCGACCTCGAGGTCGGAGCAGTCAACGTCGAGGCCGTCGTCCCGTCCGAATACGGGGGGATCGACGGGATCGAACTCGAGATCGACCTCGAAACCGGGGCCCCCGATAGCGAGGTAGCCACCCTCGTCGAGAACGCCAAGCGCGATTGCGTCGTCGACGACCTCATCGCCGAGGCCGTTTCGGTGGACGTGGAGTGGCGCCGACTGTAGGAACCGAACCCCGACCCTCCGCTTCAGGCGTCGAAACACCCGGCCGCGGTCGCCTTCTCGAACAGCGCGTCGAAATCGACGAGACGCGGCCCGTCGGCGTCGGGCCACAGCCGAACCAGGGCGTCCTGTACCTCCACGTCGCGTTCGCCGTCGAAGCTCACGACGCCGCGCCCGATATCGAATTCCATTTCTTCGCCGTCGGCCAGGTCCCGGTACTCGTCGATTCCGATCCGGTCGAGGACGCCCGGGACGGGAATGGCCCGAACCGCCCGCCCCGTCTCGTCCGGCGGCCCGAACCGGGCGCCGATGCCGCCTTGATCGTCCGGTCGCTTCGTTTCGAGGGTGCCGATCATGCCCGAGAGACCGCTATCTCCCGCGTCGGCCCGCGAGACGACGCCGCCGACGAAGTCGGTGCTGTGCAGGATCGCCCGCGTCCCGGTGAACTCCTGGTCGATGACGCCGGCCGTGCCCAGGCCCATCACCTCGCGCTGGCCGTTCGGTTCCTCGATCACGCCCCTGACGGTCCCGTGCCGGAAGGTCACCTCGTCCGGATTCACGCCGCCCGTCGCGAGTACTGCAGCGCCGAGTCCCGCGGCCGTCCCGTCGATATACGTCGGGATGACGTTGTTCGTCCCGGTCGAGATGCCGGCGATGGGGAGGTCGCCGGCCTCCATCGTCACGTCACGAATGGTTCCGTCGCCACCCAGCACGACCACGACGTCGGCGAGGTCCCGGAGCCTAGCCGCCGCCCGACGGGTGTCTTCCCGGCTCCCCTGCACCGGGACGTCGAGCGTCCGAACGGCGATCTCCTCCGGCGCGTCGTCGAGTATCCGACGGACGATCCCCGTCTCGTCCGGCATGAGAAGCGCCTCGACGGGGTCGCTGACGCCGGTGAGGCCCTCCAGCACGGAGACGCCGGCCCAGCGCTTGGCGTAGTTATCGCTCACGACCGCGCTGCCGACGAGTCGGCGGCTGTCGCGGCCGGCGGACGGGTTGACGATCAGACCGACGGTGCCCTCTATCACGGGTACTGGTCCGGTGTGGATTTAAAAAACCATGTCGGTGGTGTCCGTCAGGCGATCCGCTCGATCGCCGCGCGGACCTGGTCGCCAGACGGCACGACGTCGTCTTCCAGCGACGGACTGAACGGGATGTGGACGTCCGGAATGCCCACGCGCTGGATCGGCGCGTCCAGGCTGTAGAAGCCGTCCTCGGTGACTCGGGCCGAAATCTCGGCGTGAGCGCCGTAGGACAGCGGGCTCTCGTCGGCGATCACCAGTCGCCCGGTCTTTTCGACGCTGTCGAGGATGGTGTCCGTGTCAAGCGGGTAGTACGACTGGAGATCGATCACCTCGACGTCCGTGTCGCCGGCCAGTTCTTCGGCGGCGTTCAGGGACTCGTTCACCAGGCGCTGGGAGGCCACGACCGTCACGTCCTCGCCCTCGCGCTCGACGTGGGCTTCACCCAGCGGGATCGTGAAGTCCTCGCCGGTCGGCACCTCGCCCTCGAGCTCGTACATTACCTTGTTCTCGAAGAAGATGACCGGGTCGTCCGACCGGATCGAGGACTTCAGCAGCCCCTTCGCGGCCCGCGGCGAGCCCGGCGTCGCGGCCTTGATACCCGGCAGATGCGCGAACCAGGTGTGGTACGACGAGGAGTGCTGGCTGGCCGCGCGCTGGCCGCCGCCCTCGGTCGTCCGGATGGTCACCGGGAGGTCGGCCTTCCCGCCGAACATGTATCGCATCTTCGCGAGCTGGTTGTGGATCTGCTCCATCGGGACGCCGATGAAGTCCACGAACATGATCTCCGGGACCGGGCGCATCCCGCTGGCCGCGGCGCCGACGGCCGCGCCGATCCAGCCCGCCTCGCTGATCGGCGTGTCGACGACGCGATCCTCGCCGAACTGCTCCATGAGGTCGCCGGTGACGGCGTTGACGCCGCCGAATTCGCCGACGTCCTCGCCGTACACCACGACGCTCTCGTCGTGGGTCATCTCCTCGCGGAGTGCTTCCCGGACCGCTTCGCGGACGGTCATCGTCTCGGTTTTTGACATTGCTTCGCTCATTGTCTGGCACCCCCTTCCCCGTCGGTCCGAAGGCGATCGGCGAAGTAATCGATCTCGGGGACCTGATCCGCGTACATGTCCTCGTAGGCCATGGCGACGTCCGGATCGTCGGCTTCCTTGCCGAACTCGACGGCCTCGTCGATCTCCGCCTCGATCTCGGCCTGCATTTCGGCGAACTCTTCCTCGGTGAGTTCGTCGCGGTCCATCAGCCGCTGCTTGAGGTTGTCGATCGGGTCGTTCTCCTCGCGCCACTCGTCGATATCCTCCTCGGTCCGATAGGGCTGATGGTCGCCCTCGAAGTGGCCGCGGTATCGGTATGTCTCCGCCTCGATGATGGTGGGTCCATCGCCACGGAGTGCCCGCTCGCGGGCCTCCCGAACCGCCTCGAAGACGGCCGTCACGTCCATTCCATCGACCGTGAAGCCTGGGATGCCGTACGCCTCCGCGGTCTGACTGAGGTCCTCGATGTTGTGTTGTTTCTCGACCGGCGTGCCCTCGCCGTACTGGTTGTTCTCGATCACGAAGACGCCCGGCAGATCCCAGGTGGCCGCGAGGTTGAGGGCCTCGTGGACCTGGCCCTGAGCGACCGCCCCGTCGCCGAGGAATCCCAGGGCGATGCGGTCCTCGTCGAAGTACTGGCCGGACCACGCCGCGCCGGCCGCGATCGGCGGACCCGCACCGACGATACCGTTCGCGCCGAGCATGTTCGCGTCGACGTCGGCGATGTGCATCGATCCCCCTTTGCCATTGCAATAGCCCGCTTCCTTGCCGTACAGTTCCGCGATCATCTTCTTGGGATCGAGCCCCTTGGCGATACTGTGGCCGTGGCCACGGTGGGTGCTGGTGATGTAATCCTCGTCTTCGAGCGCACCAACTGCCCCTACCGCGACGGCCTCCTCGCCGATGTACAGGTGGACGAACCCCGGCAGTTCCCCGTCCGCGAAGAGTTCCCCTGCCCGGTCCTCGTGTTCGCGGATCAGCATCATCCGCCGCAGCGCCTCCTTGCGCCCCTCCTTGGTTTCGATGTCTATGGCTGGCATGCGGCTAGTTATTCATTATTATAGATGATATAGATATCCGTTAGAATCTGGCAGTAGCTTTCTATCACCAAAGCTACGTCATTGTTGGACAAACTCGATCGGCGTTATCGGTGCTACGACACGTCGAGTTTCGTCTCGATGGATCGTTTGTTTCCACGTTCGTTCTTCAGAGGTTGATGATTCGAAATCAGGCGATGAAAAATACTGTGCGTCAGCCGCAGGAGGATTTTTCCCTACCTGTACGGCGTGATCGACGAGCCGAACAGCGGCGTGTCGAAGTAGGTTTCCACGTCGTAGTCACCGAACGTCGGGTCGTCGGCGAGCGCGCCGAACGAGTCGAGGAATCCGACCTTCGTGAGTTCCATCTGCCGGCCGAAGGTCTTCTGGCTCTGACAGCCAAAGGAATGGAATATCTCCACCCCTCTCCGACCAAAACCCATGCAACGAAATACCAAAGGAAAACCGGTCTGTCTCAACGAGCCCGGAAGACCATCGTCCGACCGACGAAAGCGGTTTTTCCCGTCCAAGGGCTAATACAGAACATGAACGTCGCCATCGTTACGGTCGGTGACGAACTGCTGGCGGGCGAGACCGAGAACTCCAACGCCACGTGGCTCGCCCGTCGGCTTTCCGAGCGGGGCTGTTCGGTCGAGCGGATCCTCACCGTCCCGGACGACCGGGATGTGATCGCCCGGTACGTCCGGGACTGGAGCGAGGACTTCGATGCGGTGGTGGTCACCGGCGGACTCGGCGGGACGCCCGACGACGTCACCATCGACGCCGTCGCCGATGCGCTCGACCGAGACCTCGCGGTCGACGAAGCGGTGCGGACGCAACTGGAGGCAAACTCGGAGCAGTTCGCGACGGAGAACCCGGAACTCGTCGAGGCCTACGACTTCGACGTGGACCTCGACGCGGCGGCGGCGCTTCCCGAGGGGGGCCGCGCGGTGTTCAACGAGGTCGGGTGGGGGCCGGGGTGCGTGGTCGAGAACGTGTACTGCCTGCCCGGCATCCCCGAGGAGATGAAGGCGACCTTCGAACTGATCGCCGACGAGTTCGGAGGAGAGACGGCATCGACGACACTCTACACCCCGGCACCGGAAGGCGCCCTCGTGGATCTCCTGGAGACAGTCCGAGGGCAGTTCGACGTCCGCGTCGGGAGCTATCCCAGCGATCTGGACGAGCCAGCACGGGTGAAGATCACCGGTGACGACACGGACGCGGTCGCGGCAGCCGCCGACTGGATCCGGGACCGGATCACGGTGGTCGACGGACCCGACGAAACGGACCCCTGACGCCGCGCGCTGGGGGGGATTCGTCGGATCGACCGGGAAACCGGAGTCGGCTCGCGGGACGGTCTCGATCGGTATTTCGTCCCTGAATCGGTCGTTCCATGTCACACCCTCACAATCCGGAGAAAAGTTCTTGCCGACCCGGAGAGGGACACACGACATGGCTCTCGAGTATCGGAACGTCCCGGACGACCGACGGGAGGAGTTCCACGATCTCTTGCACTACGCGTTCAGTCTGGAGGACGGCCACGCCGACTACGATCCGGAGGAAGATTCGGACGAGGTCGGGGTTCGTCGGGGCCTCTTCGACGGCGACGACCTCGTCGTGATCTGTCGTCACTACTGGTTCGACGCCCGCGTCCGTGGATCGTGGGTTCCGGCGCCCGGCCTCTCCGCCGTCGCCTCCCCGCCGGAACACCGCCACGAGGGCTACATCAGCCGCCTCCTCGAGGAATCCCTCGCCGAATACCGCGAACGGGGAAGCGTCCTGTCCGTTCTCTGGCCGTTCAAGTATTCATTCTACCGCAAGTACGGCTGGGAGACCTGCAGTCGCTTCTCGAAGATCACCTGCGAGCCGGGTCACCTCGAATTCCTCCAGGAGGACGCGAAGGGCGAGTTTCGACGGGCAACCCCCGACGACTGGGCGACACTGGACGAGATCTACGAGGCAGCCGCCGACCACGATCTGGCCATCGACCGGAGCGAGGCCTTCTGGCGCCATCGGGTCTTCGAGGGCTGGCGGAAAGACCCGTTCGTGTACGTCTGGGAGGACGACGGAGAACCGGGGGGCTACGTGGTCTACGCCGTCGAAAACGACGACGACGGGAAAACGTTTCAGGTCCGCGATCTGGCGGCTGTCGACGAGACGGCGTTTCGGAACTGCCTGCGGTTCCTCTATTACCACGAATCACAGGTCGAGAAGGTATCGATCCGCGGCCTTCCGGACGCCCAGTTGCTCGATCGGTTGCCCGAGCAGTGGGCGGTCGACTGCGAGGTTTCCCGGGGGCCGATGGCCCGGATCGTGGACATCCCGGCGGCAGTCGAGGCACTCGAGTATCCGAAGGAAATCCAGGGAACGGTCCGGATGGCCGTCGAGGATCCACTCGTGGAGTGGAACGAAGGTACCTTCGAACTCTCGTTCGCGGACGGGAGGGCCACCTGTCGCCGGGTCGAGGACGATCCGGCGGTTACGTTCCCGGTGGCGACGCTCTCGCAACTGTACGTCGGCTACCGATCGCTAGACCGGCTGCGGCGGGAGACTGACGTCGTCGTGCACGACGAGGCCGTCACTGACCCGCTCGAACGGGCGTACCCGCCGCGGGACGTCTTCCTGCGCGAAGGGTTTTGATCGGCGGTCGACGGCCGACGGTCGACGCCCGACCGGGCCACCGCGGCCACGAAACGTATAACCCCCCCGGACAAACGTCCCCCCAAGGCCAACCGTTACCGTGCACGTATCAGGCCGTTCGGGGCCGAACCGTGGCCTCCAGGGGTCAGCCACCGGCGAGCGACCGCTATCGTCGACCCAGCAACGATGAACAGGGAACGTTTCGAGGACGCGCGTCCGCTTCTCGATCGCATCACCGACGCCTTCTTCGCGGTCGACGACCGGTGGCGATTCACGTACGTGAACGACCGCGCCGAGGAGATGTTCGACCGATCCCGCGAGGACCTGCTGGGCCGGGTCATCTGGGACGAGTTCCCTGAAACCGTCGAAACCCAGTTCCCGGACAGCTTCTACCAGGCCATGGAGCGACAGGAACCGGTCTCCTTCGAGGTGTATCACACGCCACTGGAGACCTGGTTCGAGGTCAACGCGTTCCCCTCCGAGGACGGGCTGTCGGTCTACATGCAGGACGTCACGGACGAAAAGCGCCGGCAGAAGGACCTGGATCGCTACGAGTCGATCGTCGAGGGCGCCCACGACGGCATCATCGCCATCGACGCCCAGAACCGGATCGCGTTCGTGAACGAGGCCCTGGAGGAGGCCGCGGGCATCGACCGGGCGGCCGTCGTGGGCGAACACCTCGAGACGCTGACCGAGCACATCGACGTCCCACCCGACCGCCTGGGGGAGGTCGGCCACGCGCTGGACGCGCTCCGCTCGGGGGACGAAGCCCTCCGACAGGTCGAACTTCCCTACACGGGCCCGAACGCCGAACAGCGGCGCGCGGAAGTCCGGTTCGTCCCCTTCGACGACGGCACCGCGTCCGTCGCCGGGATCGTCCGGGACATCACCGACCGACACGAGTACGAGCGGGTCGTCACCTCCCTCCACGACGTGACCCGGGAGCTGTTCACCGCTCGCGACCGGGTGGAGATCTGCTCGATCGTCGTTCACGCCGCGAGCCAGCTCCTCGAGATGCCGATCAGCGGCGTCTGGATGCTCGACGACGAACTCGGAAAGCTGGATCCGGTCGCGGGGTCGGCCGGGGCGTACGACGAACTCGGTGGTCTCCCGCAGTTCAACGAGGGCGAGGGGCTCGTCTGGGAGGTCTTCGAGCGGGACGAGCCGACCCTGTACGACGACATCCACGACGACCCGGACCGCTACGATCCGGACACGCCGATCCGGAGCGAGATCGTCGTGCCCCTCGGTGCCCACGGCGTCATGATGACCGGGGCGCTCGAACCGAACGCGTTCGACGAAACGGACCTCGACCTGCTCTCGACGCTCGGCGCCAACGCCGAGGCGGCCCTCGAACGGGCCGACCGGGACCGACTGTTGCGGGAGCGAAAGCGGGTCCTGGAACGACAGAGCGAGCGCCTCGACGCCATCTCCGCCGTCATTCGTCGACACGCAAAGGCCAGGCTCCGCGGCGCGTTCGCCCACATGGAGAACGACTCACGGGCGGCGGTCCGGGTGGCCCAGGCCGACTCGTTGCTCGACGACGTCCTCGAATTCGCCCACGGTCGTGCCTCGGTCGGTCCGCGGTCGGAAGTCCGTCTCGGGACGACCGTCGGCGACGCGGTCGAGGAGTGCGGGTCGCCGCTGGAGGTCGACCTCGAATCGGACGCGACGTTGCGCGCCGACCGCGAACGGTTCGGCCGGTTCTTCACGGCCCTCTTCGACTCGGTCGCTAACGGGGATCGGGAAACGGCCGTCGACGTCCACCTCCTGGAGGGACGCCACCGCGGGTTCGACCTCGTGGTGCGACGGAGCCGACTGCCCGAGAACACCACCGACGAGGTGTTCGAGGTCGGTTACGAGGTCTCGGAGGATTCAGCGGGGCTGGGTCTGGCGGTCGCGCGGGAGATCGCCGACGCCCACGGCTGGTCGATCGGCATCGACGAATCCCACGACGACGGCGTCAGGATCGTGGTGGACGGAATCACGACGCTCGAACCGATCGCCTGACCGGCCACCGTTCGGCGCCTCCTTACTCGAACTCCGAGAGTTCGGCGTCCGTCGCGTTCGGCGCTCTGCGATCGGCGATGTCCCGACAGATCCGGCGGTACCCGTCCCCGTCGGAGAGTTCGGACACGGTGTCGTCGATCTCCGTTCGGAGGACGGCCAGCCGGTCCTCGAGCCTGGCGTACTCCTCGCTCGCCCGGAGTTCGGCCTCGGGCTTCCGGGCGTCCAGGACGGCCTTCTTCGAGGCGAGGGCGAAGTAGTCCTGCATCTGCTCGTCGTACGTCGAGCGCAACAGGAGCTGGTCGACCGTCTCCATCAGGTCCCGCTGGGACACCGGCTTGACGAGGTAATCGTCGAACCCCATCCCGACGATGTCGAAGTCCGGCTCCACCGCGGTCACCATGGCGACGCGGGTGTCGAGGCCGCGGTCGCGGATCGTTTCGAGCACCTCGTCGCCCGAGAGCCCCGGCATCCGCCGGTCGAGGAGGACGATGTCGATCCCCTCGTCGATGGCGTCCAGCGCCTGCGCCCCGTCGTAGGCGGTCCGCACGGTACAGGCCTCGCGGAGCCAGGCCGAATACAGACTCGCCAGGTCGGCTTCGTCCTCGACGACGAGGGCGACCGGAGATCCGGTCACCCGATCACCCCACGTAGCGATCGCATCGGTTCAAAGAGTGGGGGCAGGATATTTCAATATGGCGGTGGTGCCGAAGAAGGTCCCTCGGCGGGGTCAGCGTGACGATTCGACGTGCACTCAGTCCATGCCCCGGTCGATCGTCGACCGGAGATCGGCGATCCCGTCGGCGTCGTATTCGAGGGCCACGCCGTCGACGGTCAACGAGAGTCCGCCGTCGCCGGTTCCCCGCCCGATTTCGCGAACGGGGACGACGTCGTCGACCGCGTCGCGGACGGCCGCCGGCGCAGTCGTCTGGACGAGGGCCCGCCCGGGCTGTTCGTGGAACAGCGCCTCGTACGGGTCTTCGACGGAAATCGACGCGTCGATGCCGGCGTCCTCGCTCACCATCTCCGCGAGCGACACCGCCAGGCCGCCGTGACTCACGTCGTGGGTGGCCTGGACGTGCGGTTCGTCGACGACCGCGGCCAGCGTTTCGACCAGGGCCTTCGGCCCCCCGGGAAGCGTCGGGAACCGGTCCTCGCCGTCGAACCGCCGGAGGTACTCGGAACCGCCGAGGCCCGCGTCGCCGTCGACCCCGAGGTCGCCGACGAGCAGGATCGTGCCCTCGGCCGCGACCGACATCGGCGGGGCGTCCGGATCGTCGCGGGTGCCGACCATTGCCAGCGTCGGCGTCGGGGGGATCGGCCCCGCTGGCGAGTCGTTGTAGAGCGAGACGTTCCCCCCGACGACCGGCACGTCGAGCGCCGAGCAGGTCTCGGCGAGCCCCTCGACGACACCCTGGAACCCGCCGTACACGTCCGGCTTCTCCGGGTTGCCCCCGTTCAAACAGTCGACGGCGGCCAGCGGCGTCGCCCCCTTGACCGCGAGGTTCGTCGCGTTCTCGAGGGCGATCGCCCGCGCGCCGTCGAACGGCGCCGCGTCGGACCAGTTGGGCGCCCCGCCCGCCGAGATCGCGAGGCTGACTCCGGCGTCCCGGACGGTGAGGATCGCGGCATCGTCCCCTGGACTGCGGGCGGTCCGGACCCCGACCTCGTGGTCGTACTGCCGGTAGACCCACCGCTTGCTCGCCGTGTTCGGACTCGCGACGACCGCCTCGAACGCCTCGTCGAGGGCGGGCGCAGGATCGGGACGGGACCGCGACACGCCCGGCGGTTTCTCGGCCGGGAGGTCGTTCATGGGCGCGCCGTCACCGAGGAACTCGGCGTCGACGTCGACGACCCTCTCGCGTTCGCCGTCGTCGCCCGCGAACGTGCAAACGTAGTTGCCCTCGGTGATCTCGCCGATCACGGAACAGCCGAGGTCGAACCGCTCGGCGATCTCGCGGACGCGGTCGACGTTTTCCGGCCGAACCTCGTAAGCCATCCGCTCCTGGGACTCGGCGAGGAGGATCTCCAGGGCGTTCATGTCCGGTTCGCGCTGGTGGACGCGGTCGAGGTCGATGTCGGCACCGAATCCCCCCTTGGCGACCATCTCGCTCGTGGCGCCGCCGAGGCCGGCCGCGCCCAGGTCGCGGGCCGACTCGACGAGGTCCTCCTCGATCAGGGACTCGTTGGCCTCGATCAGCAGTTTCTCCGTGTACGGGTCGCCGACCTGGACGGCCGGTCGGTCCTCGGTCTCGGCGTCTTCGGAGAGGTCCTCGCTGGCGAACGAGGCCCCGCCGAGGCCGTCGCGGCCGGTCGCGTTGCCGACCAGCACCAGCTTGTTCCCGGGTTCCTGAGCCGCCGCGGTGACGAGTCGATCCTCGTCGAGCAGGCCGACGCAGGCCACGTTCACGAGCGGGTTGCCCTCGTAGTCGGGATGGAAGTCGACCGACCCGGCGACCGTCGGCACGCCGATCGAGTTGCCGTACTGGCCGATCCCTTCGACGACCCCCTCGAAGAGATAGCGCGAGTGCTCGCGGTCGAACTCGCCGAAGTACAGCGAGTCGGCCAGGGCGATCGGGTACGCCCCCATCGACATGATATCCCTGACGATGCCGCCGACGCCCGTCGCGGCGCCGTCGACCGGGTCGACGTAGGACGGGTGGTTGTGGCTCTCGATGCCCATGGCGACGTAGGTCCCGTCCCCGTCGTCCGACGGCAGGGCGACGACCGCGGCGTCGTCGCCGGGGCCGACGATCACCTGCTCACCCGTCGAGTCGAAGGCCCCGAGCAGGGGTCTCGACGACCGATACGCGCAGTGCTCGCTCCAGAGGTTCTCGAAGAGGGCGGCCTCGGCTCGGGTCGGTTCCCGGCCGAGTTCCGCCTCGACGAGTTCGCGGTCCGATTCGGCGAGAGTCATCCACTTCAGTGTTGAAAACCTCCCCGTTAATGCTTTTTCATGTGCACATTCGTGCAACGTCCGGGCGAAGGTGCTCGGCAAGGAGACCGGCCGATCCGTCGGCACAGCGTCGCCAGTGCGAACCCCGATCACGGACGGGTTCGGGGAACTGGGACGGGAACCCCCAGCCTGACGCGATACTCGTACCGAGATGTTTTTCTTGACCCCGGAAGAACGTGGGATCGTGCTATCGGTCGAGCTTCACTCTCACTCGGCCCTCTCCCACGACGGTCGGGATCCCGTCGACCGCCTTCTCGAGCAAGCTGAAGCGGTCGGTCTCGACGCGCTCGCCGTCACCGATCACGACGAGATCGAGGCGAGCCTCGAGGCGGTCGAGCTGGCCCCCGAGTACGACCTGGTCGGGATCCCGGGCATGGAGGTGACCAGCGACGCCGGCCACGTCCTCGCACTCGGCGTCGAGGAGATCGTGCCGGAGGGGCTCTCCTTTCTCGATACGATCGGCCGAATCCACGACCTGGGCGGTATCGCGGTGATACCCCACCCCTTCCAGGAATCCCGTCACGGGGTGATGGCGAAGGTGACGGCCGCCGATTTGGTCGCGGCCGACGCCATCGAGGTCTACAACTCGCGGCTCATCACCGGGCGATCGAACCGACAGGCGGAGAAGTTCGCCGTCGAGCGCGGGCTCCCGATGACGGCCGGGAGCGACGCCCACATCGCCGAGATGGTCGGACAGGCCGTCACCCGGATCGACGCCGAGGACCCGACCGTGGCAGGCATCCTCGACGCGATTCGCGAGGGTCGGACCACCGTCGAGGGCAAACGGACCCCGTGGCACATCAGCTTCCGGCAGGCGGCCGGCGGGGCGAAACGCCGGGTGAAGCACCGTCTGGACGGTATCTGGCAATGATGGACGGCGCCGACCCGGCGACCGTTCGGACGGCGTTCGATCGACGCGATCCCCTGCCCGGGACCCGGGGGTTTGTCGGCACCCTCGACGGCCGACCGGTCAGGGACGTCCTGGGCCGGTATCCCCTGTTCGTGGACGGCGACGCGGTTGCCACCGACCCGACGGGCCTGGACGACCCCGCGACGGTGCCGCCCGGAACGGTCGACGGCGAACGGGTGTGGGCCCTGCCCCAGCCCTCGCCGTACGAGGACCTGGAAACCGCCACGGCCGCGCTGGTGGAGGCCATCCAGGACGCCGATCCGTCGGACGGACGGAACGTCCCCGCTGGCCGGACGGCGGTCGCGTTCTCCGGCGGGGTGGACTCGGCGGTCACGGCCGCGCTGGTCGACGGGCCGCTGTACGTCGTGGGATTCCCTGGGAGCCACGACCGCGAGGCAGCCCGCTCGGCGGCCGATCGACTCGGCCGCGAGCTCCGGGAGGTCGAACCCTCCCACGACGATCTCGAACGCGCGGTTCCGCGGGTCGCCGGGGCGATCGCGCGGACCAACGCGATGGACATCTCGATCGCGCTCCCGCTCTACCTGGTCGCGAAGCGCGCCGCCGCGGACGGGATCGACGTGCTCGCGCTGGGCCAGGGCGTCGACGAATGCTTCGGGGGCTACGCGAAGGTCGCAACCGCCCCGTCCGATCCGCGGGTCGACGCCGACACGGTGGCCGGCGCCCGTCGGGAAGTGCTCGAGACGCTTCCCTCGCAGGCCGAGCGGGACGTGCTCGCGGTCCGGGCCGGAGGCGTCGAACCGCTGGCGCCGCTCCTCCACGATGGGATCGTCGAGGAAGCCCTCCGGCTGCCGGGGAACGCCCTCGTGGGGCCGGACGGCACCCGGAAGCTGGCCTTCCGTCGGGCGGC
This sequence comes from Natronomonas sp., assembly GCA_047617305.1. Classification (GTDB taxonomy): domain Archaea; phylum Halobacteriota; class Halobacteria; order Halobacteriales; family Natrialbaceae; genus DATFIX01. The sequence goes on along the minus strand of JBLGCL010000037.1, from coordinate 6,093 downwards.
GCACGAGTTCGTCCCGGCCGACCTCGCCGATCGGAACAAGAAGGCCATGCAGTACGGCAGTCTGATCTCGCGGGAACTCGACCGCCTCGCCCGGCAGGCGGGTTTCAAACGCCGGATGGACGATCACGTGAAGAAGTACGTCGAAGACCTGATGCCGGACCCCTCAAGAGCGGAAACCGACGATAACGGGTGACTATCGCTCGCTTCGGGCCTCGACCGTTCGAATCGCGTCCTGCCCGAACTCGATCACATCGGGCTCGAACCGATCGGACTCGTTCCGCAGGGTCCCGGCCGTGACCCACTCCCAGTCCGCGGGCGGCTGTTCTCCGTCGTCCGGGTCGATGGACCGGTCCCCGACGGTTCCGTAGAACACGAAATCGACGTGCTGGTGGGCGACCTCGTCCTCGACGTAGTCGATGTCTTCGAGGAGGAACTGGCGCGGGTGGGGGAGTTCGCGGACGGTCTCCGAGGACACGTCCCCGGACGTCGCGAGGAGGTCGACGCCCTGGCCGATTTCCTCGCGGACTTCACGCCTGGCGGCCTCGTGGGGGAGTTCGTCCCGATGGAGGTGACCGCCGGGCGGCAACCACATGTCCAGTTTGTCGTGGTGGTGCAACGCGATCGCACCCTCGTTGACGACGTACACGGTGGCGACGAAGTGACGCGTCGTCTCCATGGACGCAAGCAACGCGGGAACGCTGTAAAGGGCGTCGAACCGCGGTCGGAGACGGTCACCCCGGGCGGGGGACGCCGGGCCCCCGCGGTCAGTCCGTGCCGAGGTCCGTCTCGGCTTCGAGCAGTTCGTGGTATCGGTTTCGGATGGTGACCTCGGAGATGTTGGCGACCTGGCTCACCTCGTTCTGGGTCACCTTCTCGTTGGTGAGGAGGGAGGCGGCGTAGACGGCGGCGGCCGCGAGACCCACGGGGGACTTGCCGCTGTGGATCCCCTTTTCCTTGGCCGACGACAGCAGTTTTCTGGCCCGTCGTTCGGTTTCCTCCGAGAGGTCGAGTTCGGAGGCGAAGCGGGGCACGTAGCTTTCGGGATCGGCGGGTTTGATCTCGAGGCCGAGTTCGCGGACCACGTAGCGGTAGGTCCGAGCGATCTCGTCCTTCTCGACCCGGCTGACGTTCGTTATTTCGTCGAGCGAGCGGGGCGTGCCGGCCTGGCGGGCCGCGGCGTAGAGGGCGGCGGTGGAGACGCCCTCGATCGACCGCCCGGGCAGGAGGTCCTCGTTCAGTGCCCGACGGTAGATGACGCTCGCGGTCTCGCGGACGTTCTTGGGGAGGCCCAGCGCCGAGGCCATGCGGTCGATCTCGCCCAGCGCCTGCTTGAGGTTGCGCTCCTTCGAGTCGCGGGTGCGGAACCGCTCGTTCCAGGTCCGAAGCCGCTGCATCTTCTCGCGCTGGCTGGAGGAGAGGGTCCGACCGTAGGCGTCCTTGTCCTGCCAGCCGATGTTCGTCGACAACCCCTCGTCGTGCATCATCTTCGTCGTCGGGGCGCCGACCCGGGACTTCTGGTCCTTCTCGTCGGCGTCGAACGCGCGCCACTCGGGGCCCCGGTCGATCTCGTCCGATTCGACGACGAGGCCGCACTCGCTACAGACCGTTTCGCCGTGTTCGGTGTCCGTCTGGAGGGCGCCCCCGCACTCGGGACAGCGGAGGACCTCTTCGTCCGCCGATTCCTCGCGTTCCTCGCGGGCGGTTTCGTCGGTCGTCTCTCGGATGTCCGTGTCGGTCATGGTGGGCTATCGGGCGGGCACACGCCGGAAAGAATTCTCGGCGTATTGACTGTTTGCTGCCGCAATTACTTAAATCTTTCCCAAAATTGGGGCCGAATCACCACAATTTATGTACTTGCATCAAGTAGTATGTTGGCCGGATTCTGCGATCCTGTCTCCGAACGGAGCGGGGGTGTATCGAAACCCTTACTCCCCGATAGGCAATCGATTCAGCCATGAGCGAGACGCCCGTCGACCCCGAGGAGGTTCGCCACGTCGCCTCCCTGGCGCGGGTCGACCTCGACGACGAGGCGGCCGACGCGTTCGCTGAGCAGTTCGCCGACATCCTCGAGTACTTCGAAACGCTCGACGAGGTTCCCGAGGTGGAGGCCGAACCCGAACTCGTGAACGTGATGCGCGAGGACGAGGTCCACGACGGTCTGAGTCAGGACGAGGCCCTGCGAAACGCCGAGGAAACCGAGGACGGCTACTTCAAGGGACCGAACGTCTCATGAGCGACTACAACGCGTACATCACGACCGAGCAGATCGAGGGCGCCGACGAGGGGCCCCTCGCCGGGCGGACGGTCGCCGTCAAGGACAACATCTCGACCGAGGGGGTCCGGACGACCTGCGGGTCGAAGATGCTCGAGGACTACGTCCCGCCCTACGACGCGACCGCGGTCCGGCGCCTCAAGGACGCCGGTGCGACCATCGTCGGGAAGACGAACATGGACGAGTTCGGGATGGGGACGACGACCGAGACGTCGGCGTTCGGCCCGACCGACAATCCCGCCGCCGAGGGGCACGTTCCGGGCGGATCCTCGGGCGGGTCGGCCGCCGCGGTCGCGGCCGGCGACGCCGACCTCGCGCTCGGAACGGACACGGGCGGGTCGGTCCGGTGTCCCGCCGCGTTCACCGGCGTCGTCGGCATCAAACCGACCTACGGCCTCGTTTCGAGATACGGCCTGATCGCGTACGCCAACAGCCTCGAACAGATCGGCCCGATCGCCTCGACGGTCGCGGACGCCGCCGAACTCCTTGACGTGATCGCCGGCCCCGACGAGCGGGACGCGACTACCCGCGAGGAGGGGGCGGATTCGGACTACGCGAGCGCTGCCGACGGCGACGTCGACGGCCTGGAGATCGGGATTCCGACCGAACTCATCGACGGGGCGCACGAGGGCGTCGTCGAGACGTTCTGGGACGCCATCGCCGAACTCGAGGACCGGGGCGCGAGCTACCACCAGGTGTCGCTCCCGTCGGTCGAACACGCCGTGGAGGCCTACTACGTCATCGCCATGTCGGAGGCCTCGTCGAACCTCGCCCGGTTCGACGGCGTCCGGTACGGCCACTCCGGCGGGTTCGACGGCAACTGGAACGAGACCTTCGGCAAAGCGCGCGACGAGGGCTTCGGCGACGAGGTGAAACGACGGATCCTGCTGGGCACCTACGCCCTCTCGGCAGGGTACCACGACAAGTACTACAAGAAGGCACAGGACGCCCGGGCCTGGGTCAAGCAGGACTTCGACGAGGCGCTCTCGGCGGCCGACGTGCTCGCCTCGCCGACCATGCCGGTCCCGCCGATGGAACGCGGGGAGAGCCTCGACGACCCGCTCACGATGTACCTGGCCGACGCCAACACCGTCCCGATCAACCTCGCGAACCTCCCCGCCATCTCGGTGCCGGCCGGCGAGACCGACGGCCTGCCGGTCGGCCTCCAGCTCGTCGGGCCGGCCTTCGGCGAGGAGACGATCATCCGGGCGGGCAGCGCGCTGGCCTGACTCGCCGACGCTTCGAACGGGGAAAAACGAGCGGCTCGTCGCGCTACTCCTCGTAGGCGAGGTTCATGATCCACTGGGTGAAGGCGTCGGAGTGTGGATCGGTCTCCTCGTCCCCGACGAAGGGCGTGAGCATGTCCCCGGCCATCAGCAGGGAGAAGTCGAGGTCCCGCGTGGCCGGCGTCAGGTAGTAGGTGTTGTGCCCCTGGTAGACGGTCTCCTCGCGCTGGATCATCCCCTTCTCGACGAGCGACTCCACGACCCGGCTCCCCTTCCGGGAGGAGATGTCCAGTTCCTTCCAGAAGTCGCTCTGGTGGATGCCGCCCGTCTCCCGAACCAGTTCCAGCCCGGCCCGTTCGACCTCCGAGAGTTCGGCCTCCTCGTCGGCGACGCTCACGTCGACCACCCCGTGATCCGGACGCGTTCGGTCATGTACCAGGGCCTACGCACTCGCGGTGGTTTAAAGATTGGCAAGGAGAATGCCACGCCCCAGCGTGGACGGAGATGATCACAACCGGCCCTCCGGAGACACGTTCCGGTACTCGGTCTCGCAGGGCGGGCCGTCGGCGAAGCGGTAACTCGTGCCCTCGGGACCGATCGCGATCAACGAGGACGACCGGGTGCCGAACCCGTCGCCGTGCACGCAGACGCCGTACTCGTGGTCGGCGACGGCGTCGGCGGCCCGGTCCTGCCAGGCCGTGGCCGTCGCGCCCGGTTCGGGGACGAGGTCGGCTCGTAGTTGATCGGCTCGCTCCGCCTGCGCCTCGGCGGCCGACTGGCGGAACGACGGGATGACGTACCGCCCGTCGGCGCCGACGTTGACGACGACGTGGACGCCGGGATCGAACTGGACGAACTCGAGGGCGCCGTCCCACTCGTAGTACAGTGCGGCGTTGGCGTCCGCGACGACGAGGTTGAACCCCTGATACTCGTCGGCCTTCACGGCCCGTTCGATCAGCCGACCGCCGTCCTCGGCCGATCGTTCCGCGAGGACGTCGTCCACGAGCAGCCCCCTGGATCGCTCGCCCGCCAGGTCGGCGTCGACCCAGCGGTTCGTCAGGGCGGCGAGGACGCCGTGTTCGTTGACGCCGATCCACGTCCCGCCGGCCTCGGCGTCCCTGGGCGCGAGAACGGCCGGGTTCCCCTCACGGATCGACGGCGGTTCGGCCGGGCGGTCGTACGCCTCGTCCCGGTTCGCCGCCACGACGACCGGCGTGTCGACGAACGCTTGCCAGGCGATGATGAACGTACACACGAGGCGGGCCTTTGGCCCGAACGGAGTTAAGCACCCGCGTCGTCCTGGAGCCGACTATCCCCTCGCGTCGTCGCCGAGGCGGTCCCGCACCGCCTCGCGGTCGACCGTTCCCGAAGCCGTTCGGGGCAGTTCGTCGCAGAACCCCCACGTCCGGGGTCGCTTGAAGCCGGCGAGACGCTCCTCACCGAACGAGGCCAGTTCGTCGGCGGAGACGCCGTCGTCCGTCGCGACCAGCGCGGCGACCCGCTCGCCCCACTCCTGGTCGTCCAGGCCCACGACGGCGGCGTCCACGACGGCCGGGTGGCCGCGGAGGACGTCGGTGACCTCCCCCGGATCCACGAGTTCGCCCCCCGTGAGGATCCGATCGTCCAGCCGGTTGAGCACCCAGAGCCGGCCCTCTTCGTCGCGATACCCGACGTCGCCGGTGTGCAAGCCACGGTTCGAGAACGCCTCCGCCGTCGTTGCCTCGTCGAGATAGCCGGGGGTCACGATCGGCCCGTCGACGACGAGTTCTCCGGGCTCGCCCGGCGGCAGCGGTTCGCCATCCTCGTCCACGACCACCACCGACGTCCCGACCAGCGGCTGCCCGACGGTTCCCCCGTGGGCGAACGCCTCCTCCGGCCGCGCGGTCGCGATCTGTGAGGCCGTCTCGGTCATGCCGTAGGTCGGATGGACGGGGACGCCCATGTTCTCGCACCGGTCGATCAACCCGGCCGGGGCGGGAGCGCCACCCAGGAGGACGAACCGCAGGCGTTCCGGCGGGGACCACCCGGCGTCTAGTAGCCGCCGGAGCATCGTCGGGACGAGCGAGACGCCGGTGACCCGCCGGTCCGAGATCGTCCGGACCGTGCCGTCGTGGTCGAAGGACTCCCGGAGGACGACCGCCGTACCGTACAGCGTCGAGCGGATCACCGGTGCAAGCCCGCCCATATGGTACATCGGGAGGGTGACGAGCCAGCGGTCGTCGGGGTCGATGCCGAGCCGGAACGCCGAGGCCGTCGCGCTGGCGACGAGGTTGCCGACGGTGAGCCTGACGGCCTTCGGTCGCCCCGTCGTTCCGGAGGTGAACATGATCACGGCCGTCTCGTCCCGGGTCCGGAGGGCCGTTTGGGTATTCACTTCGACGTCGGTCGCCTGCGCCGAGAGCTCCTCCACGGCGGGGACATCCGTCGAGTCGACCGTGAGGACCCGACCCTCGAAGGCCTCGGTAGCGGTCGTCTCGGTTTCCCTGCTCGCGATCAGGAGTTCCACACCGGCGCGTTCGATCATGGGCTCCAGTTCCGCGGGCGTGAGCCTGACGTTTAACGGAACCAGTTCGGCCCCCACCCGCATCGCGGCGT
>JBLGCL010000036.1:0-18937 GCA_047617305.1 Natronomonas sp. | reverse complement strand
TCCGGCAACTGATCCCGGCGAACCGCACTGGACCGAAGCGAATCGACGGTTTTCGACGGTATTCGTCGGTGGGCAGTGCATCTGGCGTTCTCCCAAACCCCGCAAACACCGCCGCGGAGCGCCACCACTTTGCCGCCGCCAGCCCCAGCCCCGGACATGACCCGGCGCGGCAAGGTCGACCGGCAGTTCTTCGAGGAACACATCGGTGCCCGCCTCGGCGCGGCCCGCGATGACGTGGCCCTTGGGCCGACCCACGGCGTCGACTTCGGCGTGATCGACGTCGGAGAGCGGGCGATGGTCCTGGCGACGGATCCCGTCTCCATTCTCCCCGACCTGGGGTTCGAGCGCGCCGCCGAGTTCGCGCTCGGGATCGTCCTGGCGGACGTCGCCGTCTCCGGCGTCGCGCCGACCCACCTCGCGGTCGAGTTCACCCTCCCGCCGTCGATGACCGACGACGAGTTCGCGGCGGTCTGGGACGTCTTCGACCGGGAATTGACCGACCTCGGGACGGCCGTCGCGGCGGGGCATACCGCCCGGTACGACGGGTGTGAGTACCCCTGGATCGGCGGCGCGACGGCGATGGCGCTGGCCGATCCCGGGGCCGTGGTCCGCCCCGACGGCGCACGGCCAGGTGACAAACTGCTCGTCGGCTCGGGGCCCGGCGTCGAGGCCGCCTCGATGTTCGCCTCGCTGTTTGCAGATCGGATCGACACCCCGGACGCGACGCTGGAGACGGCCGCCGCGCGACTCCCGGACCTCGACCACGTCCGGGCCGCCATCGCGGCCGCGGCGGCCGGCCCGGTGACCGCGATGCACGACGCGACCGAGGGCGGCGTCCACGGCGCCCTGAACGAAATGGCGACCAGCGCCGGCGTCCGGATCGACGTGGATCGCGAGGCGTTTCCCATCCCCGACGACGTCGCCGACGTCTGTGACGCCGTTTCGATGGACCCCTGGCGAGCGACCAGCGCCGGCACGCTCCTAGTGGCGGTCCGGCCGGGGGGCGTCGGGGCGGTCCGACGGGCGCTGGAAAGCGAGGGACTGCCGGCCGCCGAGGTCGGCGAGGTGCGAGACGGGGACGGCGTCTACAACGCCGACGGGAACCGGATCGAACCGCCGGAGGGCGACTCGTCGTGGCCGGTGTACGCGCGACTGGCTGCGGACGACCAGTAATGCGACGACGAAGGTCGGGCGGAGAGCCCCGAAATTAGCTCCTTCGAGGACCAACGCGTAGTTTCTTGGATTCGAACGCCGTCATTCGATGGGCCACGCCAGTCGAGACGCTCACCGACGACGTGATAACGACCACCAAGGACACGTCGATCCCGGACCTCGCGTCGATGATGCACGAGGAGGACGTCGGCGACGTCGTCATCGCCGACGGTCGAACACCGATCGGTATCGTCACCGACCGCGACGTGGCACTCGCGGTCGCCCAGTACGACGATCTCGCCGGCGTTACCGCTGGAGCGGTCATAACGACCGACTCCGTCACGATCCACGAGGACGCGACGGCGGTGGATCTTCCGGCCCGGATGGCCGAAGCGGGCGTCCGGGGGATGCCAGTCGTGGACGACGGCGGGACCCTCACCGGCATCGCCACGCTCGACGACGTCGTCGCCACGGCCGGCGAGATGCTCAAGGACGTCGCGACCGTGATCGAGATCCAGTCCCGCGAATACAGGCCCGAATCGTAGCGAAGAGCCGATCGAGAGCGCCGGTCGCCACGCGATCATTACGGATTAGTACTACCGCCGGGTACTGTGACGTATGACTCGACAACCAGCACCCTATCGACCACCGGTAGCGCTCACGATCGCTGGCAGCGACTCCGGCGGCGGTGCCGGAATCCAGGCGGACCTGAAGACGATGGAGGCCCGCGGGGTCTTCGGCACGAGCGTCCTGACCGCCGTGACCGCCCAGAATACCCAGGAGGTCCGGAGCCAGCACGTCCTCCCGATGGAGGAGATCGAGGCGCAACTCGACGCCGTCAACGACGACTTCGAACTGGGAGCGGTCAAGATGGGGATGCTCGCGACCCGGGAGATCATCGAGGTGATGACCATCCGGGCCCGCGCGTGGCCGGCCCCGGTCGTCGTCGACCCGGTGATGGTCGCCGCCTCGGGCGACCGTCTCCTCGACGAGGACGCCGAGGACGAATACGAGTACCTGATCGACCACGCGACCCTGGTCACGCCGAACCTCGACGAAGCCGAGATCCTCACCGGGATCGAGGTCGAGGACGAGGCCAGCGCCCGGAAGGCCGGGGAGGCTCTCGTCGAGATGGGCACCGAGGGCGCGCTGATCAAGGGCGGCCACCTCCCCGGGGATCGGGTCCGGGACGTCCTCGTCACGGCGGACGACGTCCACACGTTCGTCCACCCGCGGATCGATGGCGCCGCGACACACGGGTCCGGCTGTACCCTCTCGTCGGCGATCGCGGCCGACCTCGCGAAGGGAGCCGACCTCGAAAGCGCCGTCCAGAGCGGGATCGAGTTCATGGAACGAGCCGTCCGCTACCACCTGGACGTCGGCGAGGGCGAGGGGTCGGTCCACCACCTGGCCGACCTGCGCAACCGGGCCGGCCTGCCCGAGGCCGTCGACGCGGTCGAGGACGTCGTGTCCGACCTGGTCGACGCCGACGCGAGCCCGCTGATCCCGGAGGTCGGAATGAACGTGGCGTGCGTCCCGCCGTTCGCGGAACGGCCGGACGAGGCCGCGGCCGTCGAGGGACGCATCACCCGGGTCGAGGACGGGGTCCGGTCGAACCGCGGCGTCCGGGTCGGCGCGTCGAGTCACGTCGCGCGGTTCCTGCTCGCCGCCCGCGAGATGGACGCCGACCTCCGGTGTGGCGCGAACTGCCGACACGACGACGCCGTCACGGACGCCCTGGACGAACTCGACTGGACCGTCGCCGAGTTCGACCGGGAAGCGCAACCGGAGGAAATCGAGAGCGCCGAGGGCAGCACGATGGCCTGGGGTGCCGAGCGGGCCTTCGAGTCGGTCGAGGAAACCCCGGCCGCGGTCGTCGACGGGGGCGCGGTCGGCAAGGAACCGATGTGCCGGGTACTCGCGCCCGACGCCGGGACCCTCTCTGAGCGACTGTTGGTGCTGCTGGAAGCGGTCGAATCCGTTGACGAGTAATACCCTCGCGCTGGCGGCTTCGAGAAACGCGAATTTCGGGGTCCGACGGAGTCGAGTGTTCGAATCCGTTGGGGCGAGAGTCGTGCGCTAGATCCCCAATACGAAAGCCGCCATCGAAACGGGGACGTCGCGATAGAAGCCCCAAAGACGCACGTTCCCCCTGTCCGAAAACTGATTTCACCGCGACCGAAATACCAGTCGTGGAGAGTATTGTCATCTATTGAGAACAACGAGGTCGTATAAGATACGGCCGAGACAACGTATCCTGTGACACCGGTCCCATCGCCAGGGAAACTCGGGTGAATACGATGAGTCAAGGCCAAACGGGCTGTCCGGACGGCGTACCGTCACCGACCACCGAACGGACCGGCGGGTGCGAGGGATCCCACGAGACGCTGGAAGAGTCCCGTTCGACCCGGGTCGTTCTGGAACTGACGCCGAACGGCGATTGTTTCATGGACGACCTTGAGGGCATCATCGTCGACGTCGAGGCCGACTACAACGACGGCGTTTGCAAGTGTGACGTGACCGTCTGCGAGTGCCAGGACGAGGACGGCGTCGAGAAGACCGACGGGAGCGGCGACTGCGAGGTCGTTCACAAGACGGCGCCGGTCTGTGATTGCTGCCCGGGCGTGATTTTCTCCGAGTACGGGTGCGTGCCCCGGATTCTCGACCGCAAGGATGGCACGTTCGTCATCGCCACCTACGTCTCCTCGGTGAGCGTCGTGTCCGAACTGGTCGCCGAACTTCGAGGGGTCTGTTCGCGCGTCGAGGTCCGGAGCCTGGTGAACACGGACGCCTGTAACGGCTCGAACGAGACCCGCGAAGTGGACCTGACCGACGTCACCGCGAAACAACGCCAGGCGCTCGCCCTGGCAGTCGAAGCCGGGTACTACGACACGCCCCAGACCGCCTCCCTCGAGGAACTCGCCGACGAGTTCGAGATCTCCCCGTCGGCACTCTCACAGCGTTTGGCCCGCGCTGAAGGGACCGTTCTGGGCCAGATCTTCGGCGACGGTTGAACCGGACTGACGGCTGACCCAGTCGTGCGACAGTGGGTCGCTGACGCGACCGCTACGATAGCGACCCTTATTTAAAACATGCAATAATTGCAACCCCCTACTTAAAACCTTCAATAGGTAAGACAAACCGGTATCGAGTCCGCGACGCTAGAATTTTGCGTGTGAAAGCGCGCATGACACCTGAAGATTCACCGCAACAGCGGTCGACGTCGCCGTTGGACGACCTCGTTGACGAGGGAGAGACGAGCCCGAACGACGACCTCGGTCGTCGAATGGGACGGGACGCTCGTCGCGTCTCGCGGGGCGAACTGTCCGAACGAGAGTTCTACGAGAAATACCACGACGAGGTGGTCGAGCAGTTCGGGTTCGACCGCCGACCGGGAGGGGAGACCGAATGAGCGACGCCGACCGCGGCGACGGCATCACCCGGCGATCGCTGCTGAAGGCCGGCGGGGCCGGCGCCGTCGCGATGGGACTGGCCGGCTGTACGGCGATTGCGAACGAGTCGAGCGAAACCGTCGGGAGCGCCGCCGGCACCGCCTACGGCAACTGCTGGATGTGCCACAAGCTCTGTGGCATGGAAGTTACGCTCAACGGGGAGGACCGCGCACAGGAACTCCACGGTATCGACGGCCACCCCCGCGGGAGCGCCGGCGAGGGAACGAAGGGAACGCTCTGCCCGAAGGGCCTCTCGCAACTGGAAAAGGCCTACTCCCCACAGCGGATCAAGAAACCGCACGTCCGGAAGAACGGCGAGTTGCAGGCCGTAAGCTGGGACGAGGCGTTTTCGTATGCCGCCGATCGGTTCGAGCAGTTCGATCAGGACCACGGCATGGAGAAGTTCGTCAACTGGGAAGGCTGGGGGACGGCCGGCGGCCTCTTCGAGACCTTCCTGAAGGACTTCGTCGGCGTGCCGAACCACATGCCCCACCCGACGCCGACCTGCTTCGGGTCGATGGCCGTTCCGGGCACGCTGATGGGCCTGGGCGGCGGCAACATCCGGTGGATCGACTACCCGGACACGGAGTACGTCCTGGTCTGGGGTCGGGATCCGCTGGAGACCTTCGCCGGGCAGTGGGAGGCCAAGCAACTGCTGGACGCCCGTGATCGCGGCGCGACCGTCGTCACCATCGACCCCGTGCTCACCGAGACGGCGAAGCAGTCCGACAAGTGGCTGCCGATCAAGCCCAGAACGGACGGCGCGCTCGCCCTGGCGATGGCGAACGTCATCATCGAGGAGGGCCTCTACGATGAGGCGTTCGTCGAGAACTACACCTACGGCTTCGAGGCCTACCGGGAAGCCGTCGCGGACAAGACCCCGGAGTGGGCCGCGGAGAAGACCGGGCTCGACGCCGAGGCCATTCGGACAGTGGCGACCGGTTTCGCCGAGGCCGCCCCGAGCGCGGGGATCACCTCCTGGACTGGTCTCGGCCAGAGTCCCGACTTCTTCAAGGGCGCACAGAACGTGGTCGCCCTCCTCGGTCTCGTCGGCGCCATCGACCGGCCCGGCGGCAACCGCTGGCTGGGCGGCATCGGTCTGGGCAACCCGTTCGAGGAACGCGGGATCGAACTCCCCCACGCGGCGGAGGGCAAGAAACCGGTCATCACGGGCAAGGGCTCGGATTACGCCTCGATGATCGGCAAGCCCGTGCAGAACAATATCCCGGCGGCGATTCGGAACGGCGACGTACAGGGCATGAGCTTCTACTACCGGAATCCCGTTCCCTCCGGGGCCGGCGACGAGTGGATGGAGGCGCTCGGCGAACTCGACTTCTTCGTCACCATCGACGCGTTCTGGAGCGACGTGGCCAAGGAGGCGGACGTCGTTTTCCCCGAGGCGACCCAACTGGAGAAGCCGATGCTCGGCAAGGGCGGTGCCGGAGCGTACCAGAACCAGGGGTGGATCACCGGGTCCAGGGCGGCCATCGACCCCCAGTGGGAGACGAAACCCGGGATCGAGATCGTGATCGGACTGGCCGAGGCGATGGGTCACGGCGACGCCTTCCCCTGGAACGACGCCGAGGCGTTCCTGAACGACAAGCTGGCGACACACGATCTCACGCTCGAGGACCTCGAGAAGCAGGACACCTACGTGGTCGCCGGCGAGTACGGCTACGAGAAGTGGAAGAAAGACGACGGGAGCGCCAAGTTCGCCCAGGGCGCCGGGAAGTTCTGGTTCGACCTCGACAAGAAGGCCAAGTTGTTCAACGGACTGAGCAAGAAGGCGGGAACCGAGATCCGGACCGAGCCCCAGTGGATCGAACCGGGAACGCTCGGGGACGCGGTGGACGACGAGTACCCCCTGGAGATGATCGACGCGCGGACCGTCTACTTCTCGCACGGCGGCGACCAGGCGCTGTCGAACCCGCTGGAACAGCTGGCGGAGTCGATGAACCTCGAACACGAGGACTACCGCGGCAACTACGTCCTGCTCAACCCGAAAGACGCCGAGAAGCGGGACGTCGAGAGCGGCGACATGGTGACCATCGAGTCCCGGAACGGCAGCACCGAACTCATGGCGAAGGTCACCGAGGGCATCGTGCCCGGCACGGCGAACGTCGAACCCTACGGCTTCGGCGAGGGCTCGATCCAGCCCGACGAGGAGGGCGGCAACAACATGCAACTGAACGCGCCGGACCAGTACGACGACGTATCGGGTCAGATCGACAGGCACCTCGGGATCGAGGTGCGGACGACGGGAGGTGACGAGCCATGAGCCAGGAGTGGGGCTTCTACTTCGACGCCTCGCGCTGCATCGGCTGTCACGCCTGTTCGATCGCGTGCAAGAACCGCCACGGCGTCGAGTCCGGGAAGGTCGACTGGCGCCGGGTCGAACGCGCCCAGAAGGGCGAGTTCCCCGACGTGCAGGAACGGAACTTCTCGGTGTCCTGCATGCACTGCAAGGACGCCCCCTGCGAGAAGGTCTGCCCGGCCGACGCGATCAAGAAGCGCGACAGCGACGGCATCGTTGTGGTCGATCGGGAGGCCTGCATCGGCTGTCACTACTGCGGGTGGGCCTGCCCCTACGGCGCGCCCCAGTACGACGAGCAAGGGCTGATGGAGAAGTGCAACCTCTGTCTCGACAAGGGTCCGGGAAGTGGGGTGGACACCCCGCCCAAGCAAGAGCAGGAGGACCCGCTGACGCCCGCCTGTGCGGACGAGTGCGTCGGCGACGCGCTCCACGCCGGGCCGATCGAGGACCTGCTCGACATGGCGTCGGAGGACGCCCAGAACCGGTTCCTCCAGGACGACCAGTGTCACGTCATCGTCGAGTCGGCGGGGGAGGGCTCCGAAACGGGGAACGAAACGGAAACCGCGGACTGAGGTGATCGAGCATGAGTGCATCCGGATACGTCTGGCTCGAAGAGGTCCACTGGGGGCTGTTGACCGCCATCTACCTGTTCTTCGCCACGCTGGGCGGGGGCGCCTACCTCGCCGGCCTCGTGGCCTACGCCCTCGGTCGGGACGACCGGCAGTCCGAACCGATGGCCCTGGCGCGCTGGGCGTTCCTCACCGCTCTCGTGGCGACCGGCATCGCCGGCCTCGCGATCCTCGCGCACCTCGCGCGACCGCTATCGGGACTCCTCTTTCCCGTGACGCTCACCGAGTTCGGGTCATGGATCACCCGCGGGACCTGGATCCTGGTGGCACTCGGCGCCCTCGCCGGGTTGCAAACCCTCTGGTTCCACTTCGGCTCGTTCGGTCGGGGAGCCGAGGGAGGCAGCGCCCTGCTCCGGCGGCTCGCCGCAATCGTTGGGGTCGAGGGACTGCTCGACAGCGTGGCCGACGCGATCCGCCCCGGCGAGACGGGGTTCTGGATCGTGGGGGTCCTGGGCCTGCTGCCGGCGCTGGGTACCGTCTACACGGGCTTCGAGTTGGCCGTCGTCGAGACGGTCCCGCTCTGGAACCACCCGACGCTGCTCCCCGCCCTGTTCGTCACGAGCGGCGTGGCGTCGGGCATCGCCCTGTCGCTCGCGCTGACCATCGCGTTCGACGGGGCGACGGACCGCCTCGTGGTCGGGTTCGCCGGTGCGGTCAGCCTCGGCCTGCTGCTCACCGGCGGGTTGCTCTGGACGCTCCTGAACTCCCTCGGCGACGGGCCGGCGGCGACCGAGTCGATGGCCATGCTCGACGGCGGGAGCCTGTCGATCTTCGTCACGCTTCTCGCTGCCGGCATCGTCGTCTCCATCGTCGCGAGCCCGATCCTCGCGTGGGTCTGGTGCGCCCGCGAGGAGACGACGATGACGAAGTGGGTCGTCAGGCCGGGGCTCGTCGGCTCGCTGCTGTTCGGCGTCCTCGCCACGTTCCTGATCCGGTACGTGCTGCTGTTCGCCGCGGTCCACTCCCCCAACGTGGTGTTCTGAGATGGCTGCCGCGGCGACCCTCGAACGGCCGGACGCCTGGGCCGACCTGCTGGCGGCGGTCGGGAACTGCCTGCGCGACCCCGACGAGGCGCTCGTCGAGAGCGTCCGGAGCGGGGAGCTTCGCGACGCGCTGGCCGAGGCCACCGCGACCGTCGACTTCGACCCCGAGACGGGGGTCGACCCGCCCGCGGTGGCCTCGCTCGGCGACCTGACCGAGTCGTCCCTCGAACTGTTCGAGGCGATGCGGACGCCGTACGCCCCACCTGCGGAATCGCCCTACAAACCGTGGTACGACGACCGGACGGGCCTGATGGGTGGCCCACCTGCGGAGGACATGGTTCGTCGGTACGAGGCCATCGACGCGGACGTTCCGGAGGGCTACCCGCCGGACCACGTGGTCCTCTTGCTCGAGTACGGGACGGTGCTGCTGGACGCGGGAGAGATCGACGCCGTCGCCGGCCACGTCGTCGAACACCTCGACTGGATCCCGGCCTTCGCCCTGGCGACCGAGGGCGCCGCTGCGGACGCGCCGTTCCACCGGTGGGCGATCCACCTGCTCGACGACACGACCGATGTCTTGCGATCGCGACTGGAACTCGACACCGTCGGGGACGACGTGGCCAGAACGATGGTCGGGCGAGTGTCGGACGCGACGACCCCGACGGATGGCAACTGACGGCCGCGAAAAATATCGAAACCGACGCTTTGGGGGAACTCTCTTGACGTTGTAGAGCAAAAATCCCGAGCGAATGTCCGAAGGACCGGCGTTCAGACCCGTCCAGGAGGGGACCCCATCGGAGGAGACCCAACCGGAACAACGGGAGCTGTGGGCCGTACTCAAGATCGACGTGGGGGACGAGTGCCCGCTGACGGACATCGACGCCACTATCGAGAACGTCGACCTCCAGCAGATGAACGGCGAGTGCAAGGCGACCGTGGTCACCGACGAGGCCGACATGAACGTCCTCCAGACCAGCCAGTCGATGGGAGCCGACTGCATTTCCTGGGTGTTCCACGAACACGGGTGTGTCCCCCACGTCATGGACGCCGGCGACGACTCGCTTACGGTGACGGTGTACCCGGACGAGCGCGAGACGCTCCCGGATCTCGTCGAATCCCTCCGTGACCTCGGGTACGTCGTCGACGTCAGGCGGCTGGTTGGCGTCAACCAGGACCTGATCGAGGAGTCGACCGTCCTGTGTGACCTCTCCGTCCTGACCGAGAAACAGCGGGAAGCCGTCGAACTCGCGACCGAGCGGGGGTATTACGACCACTCGGCCGACGCCGACATGGGCACGATGGCCGACGAACTCGGCATCTCGAAGTCGGCCCTCTCGCGGCGGCTCAAGTCCGCCGAGGCGAAGCTGATGCTCGAACTGATGGCGGATTCGAACGACGACTGCGAGTGATCCGGGGACTGCCACCTCGCCTTCGAAATGGCCCTCACGTCGGCCGTTCCACCGACCGCGACTTTTAAAGACAGCAATTATTGCAAGTGACCGCTATCGACCCGGAGCGGCTAGTTTGACCCAGTCGAGCACGGCGTGACGGGGCGGGTCGTACTGGTGGCCGGCTTCCCTGCCGCCCACCGTTCGGGCCAGGACCCCGTCACTCGAAGAGATCGAGACCCGCGTTGGACAGCCATCCAGTCGTTGACGGAACCGACGCCCGGGAATCACGATTCACGCACATGTCAGACGCCAATCCCACCCCGAACGACGATTCCGACGGGAGCACCGAGGGCGACGCCGACCGGACCGTGGACGAAGCCGAGGCCGATCGCCGACCGCTCTGGGTCGTGATCGAGATCGACGTCGGCGACGACTGCCCGCTCACCGACGTCGATCGACCGATCCACGACGTCGACCTCCAGCAGATGGGCCGGGTCTGCCGGTCCCAGATCGTCACCGGGGACGAGGAGGTCGAGGTCCTGCACATGGAGCGCCGGATGGGGACCGAGTGCGTCGCCGACGTGTTCCACGACCACGACTGCGTCCCCCACGTCACCGACGTCCGCGAGGACTCGATCCTGATCACGGTCCACCCCTGCGATCGATCGATGATTCCCGAACTCGTCGGGGGGTTACAGGCGGTCGGCTATCCCGCCCGCGTCGACCGAATCGTCAGGATCGACGAGGAGGTAGTCGGGACGCCGCCGGTGCTGTGTGACTTCAGCCTGCTCACCGAGAAACAGCAGGAGGCACTGATGCTGGCCGTCGAACGTGGGTACTACGAACAGCCCCGACAGGCCACCTTGGAGGACATCGCCGAGGACCTCGACGTCGGCAAGTCCGCCGTCTCCCACCGCCTCAAGGCTGCGGAGGCCAAGATCATCCGGAACCACCTCCCGCGGACGAACGACCGGGAAAGGAGTTCTTAAAGCGTTCAATTATCCGGAGTGGGACCTACCCGAAACGACGGCGTAGATCGAACCGTGAGGAACCGATGACCCAGACCCAATCCCAGCCGGACGAACCAGACGAACTGGCGGACGAACTCGCGGACGAACTGCCCGACGACTTCCTCGACCTCGAGATCGAGGAGATGGTCGACGTCGTCGACGACGTCAGTGACCGGTTCCAGCACCGTGAACTCCACTTCATCTGTACCGGCACCGAGATCCTGGTGATCTACGACCGGGAAAACGACGAGTGGATGCAGATCGAGCGCGAACCCGCACAGTAGGTGCCTCGGCGGCTCCGGCCGTGCAGTGCCGACCAACTGGTTTGCTCGGGGGACGACTCTCGCACCGGTCGACGCGACGGGACGCGTGGGGCGCCGGCGCACCGTCGGGCGCCAACACCGAATTTTCACCGGATCGACTGGCCTGCCGTGGTCCAGGTGCGCACCGATAGTTCTCCGTCCGACTGTCGGTAGATTGCTCCGACGGGCACGACGGGTTGGCGTTCGTGACCCCGTCGATAGGGAGCGTCGAACCCGGGCTCGGTAGCCCATCCCTCATAAAACCCTCAACAGGTATCAATCAAGCGCTATCGATGGAGGGTCCATAACACGGGTAGAGGCGAAACTGTGACTGAGCACACCACCGATCGAGATGGACGGGACGAGTCCCCACTGGCGGACGCGATCCCGAGTTCCGAGTCGGACCGCACCGAGGAGTTCGACCAGGAGCTCGGCAAACGGATGGGTCGCGACGCTCAGCGCCTCGTCGACGGCGAACTGAGCGAGGAAGAGTTCTACGAGAAGTACCACGACGCCGTCGTCGAGGAGTTCGGGGCGGACGAGAGACCTGTCGAACCGGGTGACGGCGACGCATGAGCGGGCGTCAACCGACCGCGGACGCCGAATCGGGCCTGACCCGCCGGTCCCTGCTGAAGACGGCGGCCGCCGGGGTCGCCGCGAGCACGGCAGGCTGTTCGGCGCCGTCGCTGACCGGGGCGTCCTCGGCGGCGAGTTCGACGGGGGCGGGCGATACGGCGACCGCGTACGGCAACTGCTGGCAATGTCACAAGCTGTGTGGCATGGAGGTGGAACTGAACGAGGACGGGACGGCAGAGGAGCTCCACGGCATCGACGGCCACCCGCGGGGCAGCGCGGGCGAGGGCACGAAGGGCACGCTGTGTCCGAAGGGTCTCTCCCAGCTCGAGAAGGCCTACTCGCCACAGCGCATCAAACAGCCCCACGTCCGCAAGGACGGCGAACTCCGGATGGTCGAGTGGGCCGAAGCGTACGAGTACGCGGCGAAGCGGCTGCAGGAATTCGACGAGAAACACGGCGCCGAGTCGCTGGTCGAGTTTCACGGCTGGGGGACCGCGGGCACCTTCAGCACCCTGTTCGGGAACCTCTATGGCTGTCCCAACCACGTTCCCCACCCGACGCCGACCTGCTTCGGGACGATGGCAATCACGGGCACGCTGATGGGGCTCGGCGGCGGGAACATCCGCTGGATCGACTACCCCAACACGGAGTACGTTCTCGTCTGGGGTCGCGATCCGCTGGAGACCTTCGCCGGGCAGTGGGAGGCCAAACAGCTCCTCGAGGCACGCGACCGGGGCGCGACGATCGTGACCATCGACCCGGTCTACACTGAGACGGCCAAGAAGTCCGACCTGTGGCTCCCGATCGAGCCCCGGACGGACGGCGCCCTCGCGCTGGCGATGGCGAACGTCATCATCGAGGAAGGGCTGTACGACGAGGCGTTCGTCGACGAGTACACCCACGGGTTCGAAGCCTACAAACAAGCCGTCGCGGGGAAGACGCCCGAGTGGGCCGCCGAGAAGACCGGGCTCGACGCCGACACCATCCGCGAGGTGGCCACCGGCTTCGGCGAGGCGGCGCCGAGCGCCGGGATCACCTCCTGGACCGGCCTCGGCCAGAGCCCCGATCACCAGAAAGCCGCCCAGAACGTCGTCGCCCTCACCGGGCTGGTCGGGAACATCGACCGCCCCGGCGGCCAGCGGTGGTACGCGGGTTCGAGACTCGCCAACCCCTTCGAGGTGGGCTGCGAGTACGACGTTCCGAACAACGCCAAGGGCAAGCAGTGCCACCTGAAAGACAGGGAATCCGGCTACGCCGCGATGACCGGCAAACCGGTCCAGAACAACGTCCCGGAAATGGTCGACAACGGGGACATCCGGGGGATGGTCTACTACTACCGGAACCCCGTGACGGACGGGGCAGCCCAGGAGTGGCTCGGGACCGAAGACGAGGAGGGCGCGCTGGATAAGATGGACCTCGTCATCGGCATCGACGCCTTCTGGAGCGAGACCGCCCGGAAGGCCGACGTCGTCCTCCCCGAGTCCTCACAGCTCGAGAAACCGATGCTCGGGGGCGGCGGGTTCGGCGCCTACAACACCCAGGCGTGGGTGACCGGCTCGAAGGCCGCGATCGATCCGCAGTGGAACACGAAACCCGGCTTCGACATCATCAAAGGGCTCGCCGAGGCCATGGGCTATGGCAAGTACTTCCCGTGGGAGTCAAAGGAGGAGTACATCAACGACAAGCTGTCGGCGCTGGACCTCACGCTCGGCGACCTCGAGGACGAGGACACCTACGTGCTCACCGGGGAGTACGGCTACGAGAAGTGGAAGCAGGGCGACGGCAAAGCCAAATTCGCCCAGGGCGCCGGCGAGTTCTGGTTCGACCTCGACAAGAAACTCGACAAACTGTACACAGGACTGAGCAAGAAGGCCGGGACCGAGATCAAAACGGAACCCCAGTATCTCCCGCCGGGGACGCTGGGCGATTCCCTGACCGACGAGTACCCGCTGGAGATGCTCGACACCCGGACCGTGGAATTCTCCCACGGGGGCGACCAGGCGCTGGACGCCCCGCTCGAACAACTCGCCGAGTCCTACGACCTCGAACACGAGGACTACCGCGGGAACTACCTCGTCATCAACACCGAGGACGCGAACGAGCGGGGGATCGACCACGGCGACATGGTCGACATCGAGGGCAAACACGGCAGCGCGGAACTGATGGCTGCGGTCACCGAGGGCATCCGCCCCGGGGCCGTCAGCGTCGAACCCTACGGCTTCGGCCGGGGCTCGATCCAGCCCGACGAAGACGGTGCGAACAACATGCTACTCAACGCTCCGGAACAGATCGATCCGGTGTCGGGACAGATCGACAGGCACCTCGCGGTCGAGGTGCGGAAGACGGGAGGTGACGCCTGATGGGCGAGCAGTGGGGCTTCTACTTCGACCCCGACGACTGCATGGGCTGTAACGCCTGTGCGATCGCCTGCAAAAATCGCCACGGCATCGACGAGGGGCACGTGGACTGGCGGCGGGTGGAGACGATTCCGTCGGGCTCGTTCGACGACTACCAGAACTACGAGGAGACGAACGTCTCGCTGTCGTGCATGCACTGTGCGGACCCGCCCTGCGTGAACGTCTGCCCGACCAACGCGATCGAAAAGCGCGACAGCGACGGCATCGTGACCGTCGACCGCGAGGCCTGCATCGGCTGTGGCTACTGCGAGTGGGCCTGCCCCTACGGCGCCCCGCAATACGGCGACGACGGCCTGATGCAGAAGTGCAACCTCTGTCTGGACGAAGGCCCCGGTAGCGGCCACGGCGAGACGTCGAAGAACGAGCAGGACGAGCCCCTCGAACCGGCCTGCGTGGACGAGTGCGTCGGCGGGGCCCTCGACGCCGGCCCGATCAGCGAACTGGTCGACAAGGCGTCCGATGAGGCAGCCGAACGGTTCGCCCAGGATCGGACCTCGGTGATCGTCGAACCGACGTCCAGCGAAACGAGCGCGGTCGCGCCGATGGACGTGGGCAAGAAAGCCTCGGACGGAGGGTGATCGACGATGGCTGTACCCGGCGGCGACCTCCTGTGGTTGCCCCGCGGCCACTGGGGGATCCTCATCGCCGCCTACCTGTTCCTCGGCGGCCTGAGCGGCGGCTCGTACCTGACGTCGGTCGTGTCCTCGGTGCTGTTCCGGCCTCGGGCCCAGGGTCCCGAGGAGACCTTCGCCTGCGAGGAGACCTCCCGGTGGGGCGCGCTCCTGGGGGTGGTCGCCATCGCGATCGGCGGCGTGGCCCTGCTCTCGCACCTCGGAGCGCCCCTGCGGGCGCTCACGTTCCCGATCCTGTTCTCGAACTTCGGGTCCTGGCTGGTCATCGGGACGTGGTTCATCGTGCTGTTCGCCGTCTTCGCCACGATCGAGGCCTTCTGGCTGCTCTTCGGGGCGAAACACGAGGGCGAGGCGGAGGGCCTGAGTTACTTCCCCCGATGGATCGTGGCCTGGATCGACGACCGACTGCCCTGGAGCGACGATCGGGGGGTGGTCAGGTTGCTCGACACCGTCGCTGACCTGCTCCGCCCGACCGGCTACCTCCGTCTCGGCGTCCGCCTCGTCGGCGCCTTCCTGTCGGTCGGCGTCATCGTCTACACCGCGATGCTGCTGACCGACCTGGCGTCGGTGCCGTTCTGGAACCGGACGTTCATGCCGTTCATCTTCCTGATGAGCGGAGCCTCGACCGGCATCTCGGCTGCCCTGTTCGGAACCGTCCTCAGTGGCGGGGGCACCACCCGGACCAACCACCTGTTCTGTCTGGCTGACGACGGCCTCATCGTCGTCGAAATCGGGGTCCTCCTCGCCCTGCTTTCCTTCCTGAACTCCGGCGGCGTGGCCGCCCGGGAAACGTTCTCGAAGCTCTTCGGGTCGTGTTGTTACGTCCCGTTCGTCTGGGGCGTCATGGCCTTCGGACTCGTCCTCCCGTTCCTGATGTCCATGATCATGACGGGCCTCGTGTCCTATACCGACATCGAGGAATCGAGGCTCGGCCAGGTCGCCATGTCCACGGGGTTCGCGGCGAAGTACACCCTCGTGTTGCTCGGGGGCTTTCTCCTCCGGTACGTCGTCCTATCCGCGGCAGTGAAGAACCCGGTCGTCGTGCCGTGATCCACCCCCGACTGGGGTTCGACCCGTCTGGAAATCGACTCGCCTCCACATCCGCCGGTCACCGACCGTCGGACCGAGTACCCTCTTCCGTACCGAACACCAATGCCACCAACGAAGGACCCAATGACCGACGATCACCCCGTACTGGAACCGACCGACCGCTGGCGGGATCTCCACGTGGTGCTCGCCGCAGGGCTGCGCCACCCCGACCGACAACTCCACGAGGAAGTCGAGAGCGGGGGGTATGCCCGCGAACTGGCCGAAATCGCGAGCGACCTCGCGATCGAGGACGACCTCGCGATCGACCCGCCGGTGGTGGACGATCGCGAGATCACCGAGGATTACGTCGCCCTGTTCGAGGCCGCCCGGACGCCGTACGCGCCGCCCGCCGAGTCGCCCTACAAACCCTGGTACGGTTCCAGGGACGGCGGGCTCATGGGCGGGCCGCCGGCGTCCGACATGCGCGACCGCTACCGGGCGATCGAGGCCGAGATCCCCGAGGCCTACCCGGCCGACCACGTCGCCCTGCAACTCGAGTACGCGAGCGTCCTGCTGGAAGCCGGCAATCACGAGGAGTACCGGACGTTCGTGGCGAACCACCTCGACTGGCTGCCGGCCTTCGAACGAGCGACGGACGCCGCGGCCGCCGAGGCTCCGTTCCACCGGTGGGTTGTCACTCTGACGGTGACGGCGTTCGAGATCGGTCGCGATCGGCTCGGCGTCCCCGATCCGACAGCCGAGGACGTCGAGCGAATGGCTGACCGGATCGACGTGGGGGCCGGGGCAGGACAGGAGCCCCGAAACTGAGGGAGAGAGCGCGATGAAAGCGATTGACCGGCGATGCGATCGACACGCATCGGTGAGCGTTGCCCGTCCGGGGACCGGGGCCGCCGAGCCCCGTCCCGCGTGGGCATTTCGAGGTACGGTATCCTCCGGATTAGGACTTGCCGCGCATTATTGAGCCCTTTATCGGAGGGCTCGTCCGGACGCGAACGCTACGCGAAGATGACCTGGTCCCTCTGGAAGTGCAGGCCGACTCGAACCGGATCCCGCGGGTTTCGAGGATGCTCCGCTCGACGAACCAGCCGCCGACGATACCCATGGCCATCGTGGGGCCCTCGAACGGCCGGTCGCCCGGGCCGACCTTTCGGTGCCACTCGGGATTGCCTGGGCGTCCCCGACGAAGGCCCCGTCGAGGGCGTCCGGAGCGGGGAACTCCCGGGACGCGCTGGTGGACGAGACTGCGTCCGTCGACCTCGACCGGACGGGGTCGATGAGCGGCCCGCCCGCGACGGACGTGGTTCGTCGGTACGAGGCCATCGACGCCGAGGGGCCGGAAGGCTACCCGCTGGATCACGTCGCCCTACTGCTCGGAGACCGGACCGATGTCCCGCGATCGGGACTGGATCCGGATCCAGTCGGCGCGGACGCCGCGAGGGGGCGGTCCGCCGTGTCGACGACGCGACGGCGGCGACCACCCGCCCTGACGACCGGTCGCAATCGGATCAGGACCGCTCCAGTCGCGTGAGGTCCTCGACGGTCTCGCGGTCACGGACGATCCTCGCCTCGCCACCGTCCAGGGCAACCTCGGCCGGACGGGGGCGTGAGTGGAACGTGGAGGTGAACTCGTAGCCGTAGGCGCCGGCGTTGCCGATCGCGAGCAGGTCGCCACGTCGGGGGCTGGCCAGGGGTCGCCCCTCGCAGAAGACGTCGGCGCTGGTACACAGCGGTCCGGCAACCGTCACCGGTTCCCGTTCGCGGTCCCCTGCTCCGAGGGTTCGGATCGGATGGTACGCGTCGAACATCGCGGGCCGCAAGAGCGTGCTCATGCTCGCGTCCGTGCCGACGATCACTGCCTCGGCGGCCTCCTTTCGGGTGTTGACCCGGGTGAGGAGGACGCCGGCATCGGCCACGACGTATCGTCCGGGTTCGAGCGCCAGCCGGGCGTCGACGGGACCCAGCGCTTCCCGGGACGCGGTCGCGACGCGATCGAGGTCGAGCGGCACCTCGTCCGGACGGTAGGGAACGCCGAAACCGCCGCCGACGTCAAGTACCTCTATCGACCCTACCTCGCGCGCGATCTCGCCGACTCGACGCATGGCCCGACGGTGGTTCGCGAGGTCGTCCCCGAGGATTCCACTGCCGACGTGGGCGTGCAGGCCGACGAACGCGAACTCCTCGCGAGCGCGGTCCACGACTTCCGCGACGCGGTCGGCGGGAACACCGAACTTGGCGTCGGCGCCAGTCGCGACCTTCTCGTGGTGGCCGGCGCCGACGCCCGGGTTCACCCGGACCAGGAGTCGCCCGTCGAACCCGCGCTCCGCGAGACGATCCAGCGTGTCCACCGCGCCGGCGGTGATCGTCAGTCCCGGACCGTCCGTCCACAGGTTCACGGCGACGTCCAGGTCTTCGGCCGGCGGATTGACCGCCGTATACTGGAGGTCGTTCGGGTTCGCCCCTGCCGCGACGGCCCGACGGAGTTCACCGGCGGCCCCGCACTCGAGGTCCGCTCCGGCGTCTAGCAGCGTCCGGAGAACGGCCCGGCCGGTGTTGGCCTTGGCCGCGTACAGGACGTGCTCGTGGTCGAACGCCGCCGCGAACCGCCGGTAGTTCGCCTGCACCCGGTTCAGATCGGTGACGAACAGCGGCGTGCCGTGTTTCTCGGCCAGCGCTTGCAGGCGGTCGTCGTCCCAGTCGTCGATCCGCCTGCAGGCCGAGGACCCCGTCCCGGACGCCGTCCGCGTCATGGCTCCCGTGAGACGGCGGTGACGAACTCCCTGACGACCGTCCCCCGGTCGCGACCGGACGTCGGCGACGGACCGTCCAGGTCGTCCGGTTCGACGACGACGGCCCCGACGTCCCCGACCCGGACCTCGTTGGTCCCGGCCTGCGTGTCCACCATCACGCGGTCCTCGCCCAGTTCGGTGGCCGCCCACCGGGCCGCGCACTTCACGGCCGGGGACGAATACGGAACCCGGATCCCGTCCTCCCGGATCACGGTCAGGACGACGCGGGGCGGGCGATACTCC
>JBLGCL010000035.1:0-19022 GCA_047617305.1 Natronomonas sp. | reverse complement strand
CGAGGAAAACGACGAACAGGACCGCGGCGAGCGAGAACAGGAGGTAGTCGGCACGGGAGTACCGGAGTTCGATCATGGACGTCCGGGTCGCGTCGCGATCGAAGTCCCGCACCGTCAACGCGTCCGACAGCTCGTACCCGTACTGGACGATCGAGGCGAGGAAGGGCACGAGCATCGGGAGCCGGGACCGCGCCCTGGCGACTGGGCCGCCGGAAACCGCGAGGCCGCGAGCCCGCTGGGCGTCCTCGATGTCCCGGAACCGGGTTCGCATCTCGGGGACCAGTCGCAGCGTCAGCGAGCCGATGAACGCCAGCCGCCAGGGGACGCCCACCAGGGTGAGACCGCGCTCGAATTCCGTCGCGCCGGTCGTCAGTCCGAACCAGGCGGCGGCCGACGCCAGCACGAGGAGGCGGAGGGCGATCAGGACCGACGTCAGGAGCCCACCGACCGTAACGGTCACCCGGAACGCGCCGAGCGGGAGTTCAGCGAGCACCTCGCCGCCGCCGTAAAACACCGAGTTGAGCGCCAGGATGAGCGGAATCAGGTACTTGAACGGCGAGAGCGCGCCGATCCAGTGACGGAGCGAGAGTTCGCGCCCCGCGACGACGATCGCGACGATCACCCCCCCGAGAGCGAGGAGGCCGACGATTCGATGGGCCACGGCCCCGAGCAGAAAGACCGGAGCCACGAACGCCAACTTCGATCGCGGGTCGAGGTCCCGGTGGGAGAACCGCATCAGTCCACCTCCAGGTCCGCCGCCGCGTCGATCGAGGACGGCACGCGGTCCAGTCCCCGTCGCTGTGCCCATTCGACGATTCCCGGCGCCCGAATCCCGGCGCCTGCCAGGAGTTCGAGGTCGGCGAGTACGTCACGCGGGTCCCCGGCGGCGGCGACGCTACCCTCCCGGAGGATCGAGACGGTGTCGGCGAATTCGAACGCGAAGTCGGCGTCGTGGGTCGACAGGACGACGGTCCGGTCGAGGTCGGTCAGGACCGCCCCGAGTTCCCGCTCGCCGTGGCGGTGGAGGTGGGTCGTCGGTTCGTCCAGTGCGAGGACGGCCGGATCGCCGGCCAGCACCGACGCGATCGACGCCATTCGCTGTTCGCCCCCGGACAGGGAGAGCGGCATCCGGTCCCGGAGGTGGCCGATTCCCATCGCGTCCAGCGCGGCGTCGACCCGCTCGTCCACGTCCAGCCCACGGTTCGACGGGAAGAAGGCCACTTCCTTCTCGACGCTCTCGGCGAAGAACCCGTTTTTCGGGTTCTCGGGGGCGTATCCGACGACGGGGGCCGCCTCAGCGTGCTCGCCGATCTCGATCCGCCCGGCGTCGGGGTCGTGCAGGTCGGCGATCAACCGGAGGAGCGTCGTCTTGCCCGCGCCGTTGCCGCCCATGATCGCGTGCACCTCGCTCGCCGCTACCTCGAGCGTCGCACCGGCCAGCGCCTCCCGGTCCCCGTCGGGATAGGCGTAGTGGACGTCCGTGGCCTCGATCCGTGCGCCGTCAGTCATCGCTCGTGATCGGCACCTCCGTCCCTCGAGCGCCCCGTTCGAGCGCCAGTTCCGTCGGGAAGGGGAGCTTCACCCCGGTTTCGCGCAAGGCCGGGGCGAGCGATCGCGGTTCGCCCCGGTCGCCCACCCGCCCGTCGTCGAGGAGGACGACCCGTTCGCCCCGGCAAAGCAGATCCCGCAGGTCGTGTTCGGCGACGACCACGCTCGTCCCCCGGGACCGCAGGTGATCGATCGCGTCGAGCACCAGCCCGGCGTTGTAGCCGTCGAGGGGGGCGAGCGGTTCGTCCAGGACGAGCACGTCGGGATCCGTGACGAGGACGCCGAGGATGGCGACCAGCGTCGTCTCCCCGCGGGAGAGTTCGTCGACGTTCCGATCCAGCAACCCGGTCGCGTCCAGCCTGGCCGCGTGGCGTTCGATCCGCGTCCGCATCGCCTCGCGATCCACGCCCCGGTTCTCGAGGCCGAACGCGACGTCCTCGCGCACGTTCCGCCTGACGAGCTGTACCTCCGGATGCTGGAAGACCAGGCCGACTTCGCCGTCGCGCTCGACCGTCCCGTCCACCTCGAGGTTCGTCCGCCGTCCGAGGAGGCCGACCAGGGCCTTGGCCAGCAGGCTCTTGCCGGCTCCCGGGCCGCCACAGAGGAGGATCGTTTCGTCCTCGTGGACGGCGAGGTCCACGTCGTCGAGAAGGCACGTGCCGTCCGCCGTCCGCACCGACAGCGATTCGGCCTCGAGGACGGGCATCACTACAGTTGCGGTACTCGCGATTCCACCGCTTTCGACAGCGGCAACGCCACGACGAGGCCCACGACTGCCTGCATCACGTCCGCCGGGAGTTCGCTCCCGACGGCGTACGGGACGCCGATGAGGTAGGCAGCGGCGACGAAGTACCCGACGATCATGATCGGTGCGCCGACGGCAACGGCGAGCACCTTCCGACTAAGTTTGTCCTCAGCGAGATACCCGACGACGGCACCCTCTAGTCCCTTGACGACGAACGTGATCGGTGCCCACATCATGTATCCGAGATACACGTCGGCTGCGGCCGCCCCGATGCCCCCGGCGAGGCCACCGACAACCGGGCCAAAGAGGAACGCCGCCGTGTAAATGAGGACCTCGCCCAGATTGAAGTATCCGGCTCCAATGCTGATCGGGATCGCATATGTCGCAACGGCAACGGCCGCACCGAAGACCGCGCTCAGCGCCACGTTTCTGGCGTCGAGTTGGAACTCATTCACGAACGCTGTGTCCATCACTATCCCATACTCAACGGTCGCGGGCGAAAACCGTTACGTTCCGGGGGCCGGGAACGTGGTCCGGGGAGCCGACGACCCGGGACGGTCGACGATGCCGGTCTCCCGACCGCGACCGACTGGGGCGTCCGACAAGGTCTATTTGCGTCGACCCCCGAGGAACGGGTATGTGTGGCCGGATGTCGCTCTTCGTCGATCCCGACGACCTCGTCGACCGGTTCGACGCCGACCTCGACTTCGAGTACGAACGCCGGTACAACGTCGCGCCGGGCGACGAGCTGGCCGTGGTGCCCGACGACCGCGAGGACACGATCACGCGCCAGGACTGGGGGCTCGTCCCCTCCTGGGCCGACGATCCCGACGAGGGACCGCGCCCGATCAACGCCCGGGGCGAGACCGTCGACGAGAAGCCGACGTTCCGGGACGCCTTCGAGCACCGGCGGTGTCTCGTCCTCGCCGACGGGTTCTACGAGTGGGCCGGGAGTCGAGGGAGCAAACGGCCCTACAGGGTCCACCTGACGGGGAACGAGCCGTTCGCGATGGCCGGGCTCTGGGACCGCTGGGAGAACGGGTCCACGATCGAGTCGGTGACGGTCGTCACGACCGACGCGAACGACGTCGTCGCGCCGATGCACGACCGCATGCCCGTCATTCTCGATCCCGACGCGGAACGGGAGTGGCTGCACGCCGACCAGTCCCGGGCCCACGAGCTGCTGGAACCGTACGGCTGCGACGACCTCGAGGCCTATCCGATCTCGACGGCCGTCAACGACCCGGCGAACGACTCTGCGGACGTCCTGCTTCCCGCCGACCGCGGCGAGCAGAGCGACTTCGGCGATTTCGGGGCGTGACAGGCCCGCGGTCCGTCGGCAGAACTCTCCGCCGCAACCGTTAGGTACCACCCGGCCCCCTACCGGAGCGTGACCCTCTACGACGACCTGGCGTCCCTCCCGCTCGCCGTCGAGGACTACGACCTGTCGACGCGGCGACGGCCTACGTCCAGCGATTTCACCCGCGTGACGACGGTGTTCGCGCTTCACGGTCCCGGGGAAACGGGGCGCGGCGAGGACGTCACCTACGACGAGGCGGAGCACGACGCGCTGGCCGAGGAAGGCGCGACGATCGACTTCCCGACGCCGGGCGAGTACACTCTGGACGAGTTCTCGGCCCGTCTCGACACTGTGGACCTCTTCCCGGCCGGGGATCCGGAGGGCGAAGCCGCCCGGCACTACCGCCGGTGGGGGCTCGAGAGCGCCGCGCTCGACCTCGCGTTGCGTCAGGCCGACGCCAACCTGGGGACCGCACTCGATCGATCCTACGATCCCGTCCGGTTCGTCGTCAGCACCCGACTGGGCGACCCGCCCGCGGCCGATCGGGTGGAGCGCTTCCTCGACGCCGACCCGACTCACGAGTTCAAACTCGATCCGACGCCCGACTGGACGCCCGAACTGGTCGAGACGCTGGCCGACACCGGCGCCGTCAGGATCCTCGACCTGAAAGGACAATACGAGGGGACCGAGGTCGACGGCGTGGCCGATCCGGAGCTCTACGGGTTGCTCCTCGACGCGTTCCCTGAAGCGGTGATCGAGGACCCCGCGTTCACCGACGAGACCCGCCCGCTTTTCGACGGCGAGGAAGAACGCGTGTCCTGGGACGTGCCGATCACCGACGTCGCGAGCGTCGAGGCCCTCCCGTTCGAACCGGACTGGCTGAACGTCAAGCCGTCGCGGTTCGGGACCGTTCGGGACCTCCTCGACACGATCGAGTACTGCCTGGAGAACGACGTCCGCCCGTACGGCGGCGGCCAGTTCGAACTCGACGTCGGGCGAGAGCACCTCCACGCGGTCGCGTCGCTGTTCTATCCCGACGCGCCCAACGACGTGGCTCCGAGCGGGTACAACGACCCCGATCCCGGGCCGGAACTCCCGTCCAGTCCCCTCCAACCGCCGGCCGATCCCGAAGGGCTCGGGTGGAACTAAGGATCGCCTACTCCGTCTCGTCCAGTTGCACTTCCTCCTCGACGATCATGGTCGGCCCGTCGTCGGGTTCGGCGAAGTTCTGCAGGTCCGCCTCCACGGCCTGACCGGTGTCGGAGTCGAACGCCTCGCCCAGCGCCGCCACGTCCTCGAAGTACAGTTCCGCGATGCCGTCGTAACTCGATTTCTCGGGGTCGGTCGGCAGGTCGGTCACGTACTTCTTCACGTTGGGCATCTCCTTCGCTCGTGGCGCGTGCTCGGTCAGCCAGTAGTCGACGAACTCCTGGTGGCTTAGATCCTCCCTACGGACGAGCAACGTGACGAGTTTGATCATGCCGCCTCGACGCTCGGGTTCCGCCGTCTTTTCTCTGTCGGTGGGTTCGGGCGGTCCGACCAGGCGGAAATACTTACCTCAACGATAGTTATATATCCGTGGGGCGAACCCCCACCTGATACGATGAGCGACCCCGGGAGGACCCGACAGCTCGTGAGGACCGAGATCCCCGACCCGGTCGAGGCCGAGAACGTCGCGTACGATCCGTCGATCGAGGAACTCAGGAGCCTTTCCGCCCACCTCGAAACGACGACCGAGTACGGGTCTCCGTCCTACGTGAGCGACTACCGTTCGCGCTGTGCCGACTTGACGAAGAACGCGATCGACGACGACTTCGACGGGTCCGATCACGGACTCGTCCGCGACGCCGTCCAGTACGCCCACGACAACGAAATGGTGTGTCTCGACCGGCGCCTGGGCCGTCATCCGGTCCACTCCTACGTCTGCCGGTACTACGTCCCGAAGGAGTACGGGCGGATCGCGCTCGCCCTGGCCACGCTGTTCGAACCCGCACGGGAGGCCGACGGCGACCCCGATTTCGTGACGGTGCAGGTACCCGACAGGGACGAAACGGCGATCCGCGTGTTGCCCGAGGAGGGCGTGACGGCAGTGGTCGGCAGCGACTACACGGGGGAGGCCAAGAAGTCGTTCCTCCGGCTGTTCATGTACCGGGTCAAACGGGCGGGCGGACTCGGCCTCCACGCTGGCTCCAAACGGGTTCGGATCGTCGACGAGGACGGCGAGTTCCGTACCGTCGGCCAGCTGTTCCTCGGGTTGAGCGCCACCGGCAAGTCGACGCTGACCGGGCACGGGTTCGGCCTCGGCCCGCCCGAGACTGCCGAGATGCTCCAGGACGACGTCTGTGCCCTGCTCCCCGACGGGACCGTCGTCGGCACCGAGGGCAACGGCCTGTACGTCAAGACGATCGGGCTCGATCCCGACGAACAGCCGGCCATTTACGACGCCGTCTCCCACGAGACCGCGGTCCTCGAGAACGTGGCGGTGGCGGCGGACGGCACCGTCGATTTCGACGACGACGAACTGACCGCCAACGGACGGGCCGCCATCGACCGCGACTACCTCGCCAGCGCGAGCGACCAGGTCAACCTCGAGTCCGTCGACCAGGTCTTCTTTATCACGCGCAACCCCCTCATGCCCCCGATCGCGAAGCTCTCGCCCGAGGAGGCGGCGGCCGCGTTCATGCTGGGCGAGTCCATCCAGACCAGCGCGGGCGACCCCGACCGTGCGGGGGAGGCGATCCGCGTGGTCGGCACGAACCCCTTCATCGTTGGCTCGAAGGGCGATGAGGGCAACCGGTTCCGGGATCTGGTCTCGGAACTCGCCGTCGAGTGTTTCGTCATCAACACCGGGTACGTCGGAGAGAAGTCGACGCGGGACGTCGGGGTCGACCAGACCGTCGCGATCCTCCGCGAGGTCGCGCGCGGCAGCGTCGAGTGGCTCCACGACGAGACCATGGACCTGACGATTCCCGAGTCCGTGCCCGACCTGCCGATCGAGGAATACTACCCCCCGGACCACGTCGACGACTACGAGCGGGCGGCACGCGAACTCCGCGAGGAACGGCGGGCCTCCCTCCAGGCGTTCGAGGACCTGAGCGACGGGATCAAACGCGCCGTGTACTGATCGACGGAAGCCCTTCTGAACCGTCGGTCCGAACGACCGTCGTTCTCAGCCGACCAGCACGTCCTGCAGGTAGTTCCAGGCTTCCGGCAGGTTGTAACCGGCGTATATCCCGATGATACCCGTTACGCCCGCCAGTTTCGCCGGCGCGGGCACCGGTAACTCGGTTAGGTTGAACACGACCCCAACGATCGCACCAGTCAGGAGGGCGAGAAACGGCGTCCAGTTCATGATCCATTCTGGCTCGTTGCACCGGGAAAGGAATGTACTCTTTCGTTCGCGACGGTGCTCGACGCCGCCGAAGGACCGCCCGATTGCCTGCGACGCCCCTCGCCGTCGCGCTCAATCGCGGTTGAACTCCCCGGTGAGTCGCGCGGTGGCCACCCGATGGTCGTCGATCGCGTCGTTGACCGCGCTCGCTTCGACCCCGGCGTCGACGTCGAGTTCGGCGTCGAGCGCGAACAGTTTGAACCGGTACGTGTGTGCACCGTCGGATTTCGGGGGGCAGGGGCCACGGTAGCCAATCTCTCCGAAGTCGTTGGTCCCCTGCCTGGCTCCCCCGAGGTCGTCGACGGTCTCGGTCGTCGGTACCCCCTCCGGGATCGATCCCGTCCCGGGCGGGACGTTCCAGAGGAGCCAGTGGGTGAACACGCCACCCGGTGCGTCGGGATCGTCGACGACGAGCGCCAGAGCAACTGCCTCGTCCGGAACGCCCTCGATCGAGAGCGGCGGCGAGACGTCGGCGCCGGAGCACGTGTACTTGATCGGGACGGTCCCCCCGTCGTCGAATGCAGCAGTCGTGATTTCGAATCCTGGCATGGTATCACCGATCATGGTGGTCGTGGCTGTTCCCGACCCGTCCCCGTTACACCCGGCCACGCTGGCGAGGCCGGCGACCGTCACCGCCCGAAGCACTTCGCGTCGGCCCACCATGTTGATCCCTACGTCGCCACGTTTTATCAAATTGTGGTCAGTTGACGATTACCCGCCGGACCGTCTCGACCGAACAGGGGGGTGATCCGATCGGTCCTCACTTCTGGCTCTCGATTATCCCCGAAGTGTCCGGTCGTCGACCTGCCGTCCTCGTCGGCCTGGCGGCTCGCACTCGGGATGATCGGTCGGGGGCGGAAAGAAATCCTTAAAGCCCGCGGAGGGACTTCGTTGGAATATGGCTGGTACCATCGAAGTGCTCGTCCCCGGTGGCCAGGCCAACCCCGGCCCGCCGCTCGGTCCGGAACTTGGCCCGACCCCGGTGGACGTGCAGGCGGTCGTCGACCAGATCAACGACGAAACGGCCGCGTTCGACGGGACGGAGGTCCCCGTGACGGTCGATTACGAGGACGACGGATCGTTCTCGATCGACGTTGGCGTCCCGCCGACCGCCGAACTCATCAAGGACGAGGCCGGGTTCGAAACCGGCAGCGGCGAGCCCCAGGAGGACTTCGTCGCGGACCTCTCGGTCGATCAGGTCAAGCAGATCGCCGAGCAGAAACACCCCGACCTGCTGTCCTACGACCTGAAGAACGCCGCCAAGGAGGTCGTCGGCACCTGTACCTCGCTCGGCGTCACGATCGAGGGCGAGGACGCAAGGGAGTTCAAGGAGAAGATCGACGCCGGCGAGTACGACGACGTGTTCGACGGGGAGGCGTCGGCGTAACCGACGCGGACGACGCGCTTTCTCCGCAAGCTGATTCCTGGAGTCGGGCGTCTGTCGCCCCGACTACGACAACGCTGGCGTGGCTCGCGGACGTGGACCTCAACGCCGCCGATGCCAACTCCTCCCACGAGTTCTACGTCGACCTCCTCCTGTGACCAGGGCCACCGCTCCACCGGGTCCCGGAACGGACACCCGAGTTACTGAGCCGGGTTTCAGAACGAGCCTCACTGACCACGACGGTACGCGACTCCCACCACGAACCGCCAGAAATCCCGGCGGTCGCCGCATGGGTAAGATGGTCAACAAAAACTGCTTTCAGAAAACGTATATGCCGGATCCGTCCGTAGGCGGGGCCACGATCAGGGAACCACGAATCGTCGCCGTACCCGGACGTCTCCGCGAGACGAGTTACACCAGGTGGGCGCTCCAGGGTGCACTGACCGCCGCCGACGCCTCTGAACCGACACACAACCGACTAAGGCCCTGAACCGACACACAACCGAAACCACCAGGTGGAGAACGCCCCTCATGAACGAAGACTACCACACGCACACGACCTACTCGGACGGCTCGTTCCTGCATTTCATGCTCAGCGGCGCCGAGGAGGCCGGCCTCGAGGCCATCGGCTTCGCCGACCACGCGAACGTCTCGACTCGCGAGCCGATGCGCCACCACAAGAAACGGACCGGCTTCAACCTCGACATGACCTACGAGCGCCGCCGGCAGGCCATCGAACGGTTGCGCGACCGGATGGACCTCACCATCTACGACGCCGTCGAGGTGGACTACGACCCCCGCGACGAAGCGGAAATCCGTTCGTTCCTCGAAACGGCCCACTTCGATTACGCGCTCGGGAGCGTCCACTTCGTCGACGGCGTGAACGTCCACATCGCCGAGCCACATCGCTCGAAGTCGGAATCGGAGAAGCGCGCGCTCGTCGACGACTACTTCGACGACCTCGAGCGGCTCGTCCGCTCGGAACTGTTCGAGGTCGCCGCCCACCCTGACATCGTCGAGCGTAACGCCGCGCTTCGTGGGCTGGCCGACGAGGACCACTACCACCAGGTCGCTGCGGCCTTCGCGGAGGCACGGACGGTGCCCGAAATCAACGCCGGCCGCGTCCTCATGGACTTCGGCCAGTTCCATCCGACGCCGGACTTCCTGGACGTCCTCCTCGAGTACGACCTCGAGGTGACCGTCGGCACCGACGCACACGAACCCCAGCAGATCCCCGACCGCGTCGCGGAGATCCGGGACCTGCTGGCCGAGCGCGGACTCGAACCGGTCTCCCCGTTCTCGGTCTGACCCACCCCGCTGGCCGGGACCCCACCGACGCTGTTGGGTGAGCGACCTCTGTCTCCACCGTCCCGACCGGCGAACGATGCGTAGCCAGCCCCCGGTCCGACGGGACTGCCCATCACCCACGAGACCGGGGACACCGACGGGGAGCTGTCGGCGGGTGACGAGATCGAGTTCCGGATCCTCAACGGCGAAGGTTCGCTCGACCCGGGTGGCCCGGTGACCGTCGAGGTGGTGCACACGCCTCGAACACGACCATCATCGAGGAGACGCTGACAGCCGAGTGAGGCGCCGAGACGGCCGAGCTTCGACGGTTTTAAGTGCGCGATTGGCCACCTTCCGGACGAGACAGGCATCGCCTGTTTCACTGACCCGTAGGAGCATTCGTGCGTACTACGGAGGTGAACGATGGCAGATCAGGAAATAGAGGAGGCAGTCTCTCGCGCACTCGAGGATTCCCCGCCGCGGAACTTCAGCGAGTCGGTGGACCTCGCGATCAATCTGCGCGATCTCGACCTCAACGAACCGTCGAACCGCGTCGAAGAGAGCATCGTTCTTCCGGCCGGCACCGGACAGGAGACGAAGATCGCCGTGTTCGCGGAGGGCGAAACCGCCGTCCGCGCCGAGGACGTCGCCGACGAAGTGCTGAGCGGCGACGACCTCGCGGACCTCGGGGACGACGAGGACGAGGCGAAGGACCTCGCCGACGAGATCGACTTCTTCATCGCCGAACAGGCGATGATGCAGGACGTCGCGGGGAACCTCGGTACCGTCCTCGGCCCGCGCGGGAAGATGCCCGACCCGCTGGCGCCGGACGACGACGTCGTCGAGACGGTCAACCGGATGAAGAACTCGGTCCAGGTCCGTAGCGGCGACCGTCGGACGTTCCACGCGCTGGTCGGCTCCGAGGACATGAGCGCCGAGGAGATCGCGGACAACATCGACGTGATCCTGCGCCGGCTCCACGCCGACCTCGAGAAGGGGCCCCAGAATATCGACTCGGTCTACGTGAAGACCACGATGGGTCCCGCGGTGGAGGTGGCCTGAGATGAGCACCCAATCCGAACGCAAGACAGAACACGTCCCCGAATGGAAGCAAGAGGAGGTCGACGACCTCGTCGAGATCGTCGGGGACTACGACAGCATCGGCGTCGTCGACATCTCCGGCATTCCGAGCCGGCAGCTCCAGGCGATGCGGAGCGACCTGTACCCGGAAACGCAGCTCCGGGTCAGCCGCAACACGCTCCTGCGCCGGGCGCTCGACGAGGTCGGCGGCGGCGTCGAGGAAATCACCGACCGGGTCGAAGGGCAGGTCGGCATCATCGGGACCGACGAGAACCCCTTCTCGCTGTTCCAGCAGCTCGAGGCGTCCAAGACGCCGGCGCCGATTAGTGCCGGCGAGGTCGCCCCGAACGACATCGTGATCGAGGAAGGCGACACGGGAATGGATCCGGGGCCCTTCGTCGGCGACCTCCAGAACGTCGGTGCCGCGGCCCGCATCCAGGACGGCTCGATCCACGTCACGGAGGACTCGACGGTCCTGGAGGCCGGCGAGGAGGTCTCCGGAGACCTCGCGAACGTCCTGGGCGAACTCGGCATCGAGCCCAAGGAGGTCGGCCTCGACCTGCGCGCCGTCGTCTCCGACGGCGTCCTGTTCGAGCCCGAGGACCTCGACATCGACGTCGACGACTACCGCGACGACGTCGAGACCGCCGCGGCGCGGGCCCGGAACCTCTCGGTCAACGCCGCCTATCCGACGGCGGTCACCGCCGAGACGCTCATCGCGAAGGCGACCGGCGAGGCCAAGAGCGTCGGACTACAGGCGGCCATCGAGGACGAGGACCTCGTGCCGGACCTCGTCCGGACGGCCGACGCCCAGGTCCGTGCCATTGCGGCCCACATCGAGGACGAGGAGGCACTGCCGGAGGAACTCAGGGACGTCGAGGCGCCCGCAACTGCGGAGGCCGACGCGTCCGCGGACGAATCGGACGACGAACAAACCGACGAAGCCGAGGAGACTGAGGTCGAAGACGAGGACGACGAGGACGAGGACGACGAGGGCGACGCGGCCGCCGGACTCGGCGACATGTTCGGATAATTCAGAACCATGGAATACGTTTACGCAGCACTCATCCTGAACGAATCGGGCGCAGAGATCAACGAAGAGAACATCACGGACGTGCTCGAATCCGCGGGTGTCGACGTGGAGGAATCCCGCGTCAAGGCGCTCATCGCGGCGCTCGAGGACGTCGACATCGACGAGGCCGTCGCCGAGGCGGCCGTCCCCGCCGCTGGTGGCGGCGGCGCGGCCCCGGCTGACGAGGGCGGCGAGGAAGTCGAGGGCGACGAGGAAGAGGCCGAGGAGGAACTTCCCGAGACCGCCGAAGAAGAGGACGAAGGCGAAGAAGAGCAAGAGGAAGAGGCCAGCGGCGAGGGCCTCGGCGACCTGTTCGGCTGATCGGGTCACGAGACCGTTCGTTTTCTTCGCGGGCCACCGGGTAGCGACGGCTATCGCGGCCCCGTTCGACGGTTCCGGGCCCGACCCGGGGCCGACCATTTAAGCCGGATCGCGCGCCGATCCTGGCCCGATGACGTTCGCCGGCGTCAGGTTGGTTTCGGCCCCGGAAACCGCCCTCACGATTCTGACCGTGGCGCTGGTCGGCGGGCTGCTCGGCGTCGCCAGCGGCCTGACGCCCGGCCTTCACGCGAACAACTTCGCGATGGTTATGGCGGCTGCCGCGGGTGACCTGCCGGCGTCGCCCCTTCCACTCGCGACCGGGATGCTCACCGCCGGCGTCGTCCACACGGTGCTGGACGCGGTCCCGGCCCTCGCGCTCGGCGTTCCGGACGCGTCGATGGCCGTGACGGCGTTGCCGGGACATCGCCTCGTCATCGAGGGCCAAGGACGGGAAGCGGTGCGGCTCTCGGCGCTGGGGAGCGGGCTGGCGCTGGTGTTCTCGATCGTTCTCGCCGTCCCGACGACCTGGGTCATGGAACGGGCATATCCCGCGATATCCGCGCACCTCCAGCCGGTACTGGCGGCCGTCGTCGTGGGCCTCCTGGCGACCGAGTCGAGCCATCGTGCGCGCCTCGTCGGCCTGCTCCTGTTCGCGGCGAGTACCGCACTCGGCGTCGCGACGCTGGACCTCTCGCTGGCGGCGCCGCTGGGCCGGGGGAGCACGCTCACGCCCCTTTTTGCGGGCCTCTTCGGGGCGCCCGTATTGATCGACGCGCTCGATAGTGGCGGGGTTCCGCCACAGGGCGCTCCCGACGTCACGGTCGGTCCCTGGACCGTGGTGCTGACGGCGCTGGCGGGGGCGGTCGGGGGTGCGGCGGTCGGCTACCTCCCCGGGGTGTCGAGCGCCATCGCCGCGGTGATCGCCCTTACCCTCCTCCCGGCGTCGGGTGGCGATCGCGGGTACGTCGTCGCAACGAGCGGCGTGAACACGGCCAACTCGGTCTTTGCGCTCTGGGCGCTCTTCGCCATCGGGTCGCCCCGGACCGGCGTTCTGGTCGCCGTCGATCGGATCGGCGCCCCCCTGAACCTCCCGGTCCTGCTGTCGGCGGTCCTGCTCGGCGGGGCGATCGGTCTCCTGGTGATGGTCGCCGTCGGCGACCGGTACCTGGCGTTCGTCAGGCGGGTGCGGTACGAGTGGGTGTCCCTGGGGGTCTGCTTTCTATTAGTGGCGCTCTCGTATCTCTTCGCGGGACTCGTGGGGATCGGTATCTTCGTCGCGAGCACCGTCCTCGGCCTCGTTCCCGTCCGGTTACGGGCCCGTCGGGTGTACCTGATGGGCGTGCTTCTCGGTCCCCTGGTGCTCGGCGTCTGATCGACGGTCGGAAAAAGACAACCATTAAAACCACCCGGACGGAACGGCTCGGTATGAGCGAATCGAGACAGCGCCGGGCGCGAACGTGCGTCTCCTGCGGGATCGACATCGCGGGGACCAACGCTGCCGGCTTCAAGTGTCCCGAGTGTGGCACCCAGATCTACCGCTGTGCCAAGTGTCGCAAGCAGAGCAACCTCTACGAGTGTCCCGACTGCGGGTTCAGGGGGCCGTGACCATGGGGAAAGTCGCTGCGAAGATCAAGGTCATGCCGCAGGACCCCGAGATCGACCTGGACGCCCTCGAGGACCGGCTCAGGGCCGTCCTGCCGGAGGGGGCCGAGATCAACGGTTTCGAACGGGACGACGTCGCCTTCGGGCTGGTCGCGCTCCTCCCGACCGTCATCGTGCCCGACGAGGCCGGGGGCACCGAGGCGGTCGAGGAGGCGTTCGCCGACGTCGAAGGCGTCGAGAGCGTGGGCGTCGAGGAAGTCGGCCGGCTGTAGTCGCCGCGTTTCAGTTTTCCGTCCGTCCGCCGACCGGACAGCGTCGGGTGTCGATGCCCTCCCCCGGTCGGAGAGAACCCACTCGTCCGGGGAATCGTCGCGACCGTCCGGATCAGGATCGCTCCAGTCGCTCGCGAATCGCCTCGATGCGATCGGTCCCCGCTTCGACGAACCCGCCGTGATAGCAGAGCGTGCGCTCTATGTCGAGATCCGACAGGGCGGCCAGTGACCGCGTCGCACGGCCCATCTCGGGCGTGAAGTCGGGTTTCGGCCCGTCCAGGCCATCCTCCGCGGTGAGCGCGTCGCCGGCCAGGAGCAGCCTGTCGTCGGGTAAATACAGGGAAACGTGGCCGGGGGAGTGGCCGGGGGTCGCCACGACTCGCATCGGCCCCGCCCGCGTCCGGAACGTGACGCCGTCGACGATCTCCACGTCGATCGGTGCGGGCGGGTAGCGCTCGCCCGTGGACTTGATCGGGTCCCGATCCCCGACGACGAAGGGAGCCTCCC
This sequence comes from Natronomonas sp., assembly GCA_047617305.1. Taxonomy (GTDB): domain Archaea; phylum Halobacteriota; class Halobacteria; order Halobacteriales; family Natrialbaceae; genus DATFIX01. The sequence continues at coordinate 4,513 of JBLGCL010000035.1, read as the reverse complement.
CCGGATGGGCGAACGTGATCGCGTCGGTCCGTTCGAGCAGTTCCCGGAGTGCTCCCGCGTGGTCGCCGTCGTGGTGCGTGATGACGATCGCTCGAACCTCCTCCAGTCGGTAGTCGAGTCCGTCGAGGGTCGCCTCCAGCCTCTGGACGCTGCCGGGCAACCCGACGTCCACGAGAATCGGACCACGATCGGTGTCGACGAGGGCCGGATGGATCGTCATCTCGGATCCCGTCCCGCCGTAGTCGAACGTGAGTGGCAGTGCGTGAACGGCCGGTGCGAGTTGCATAGCTACGATACGGTAGGGAGGGGTAAAGACCCGGGGGGACGCGACACGGGAGGGCAGGCCGGCGGAAATCGCGGGCGGCGACTCGGTCGGGAACGGTCCTTTTATTAGCGACAGCGATCTATGCCGGGGTACGACTATGCCGAACTCCCACGGGCCACGCAGGAAGACCAGGAACAAACTCTCGAACGACCCCCGCGACCGGGGAACGTCGCCGCCACAGCGGGCCATCGCCGAGTTCGAGGAGGGACAGAAGGTCCACCTCAAAATCGACCCGAGCGTTCCGGAGGGTCGGTTCCACCCGCGGTTCAACGGCCAGACGGGCGAGGTTATCGGCCAGCAGGGTGGGGCGTACAAGGTCAGTATCACGGACGGTGGCACGGACAAGACGCTCGTCGTCAAGCCTGCCCACCTCCGAGCGCAGCAATAGCATGACCATCTTCAAGGAACGGCTGGAGGAGGAGTACCTGACCGTCGCGGAGGTCAAGGAGATCCTGGCGGACCTCGAACAGGAGCGGGTCCTCGACGAGGACCGGGAGCTGCGCTACGAGTTGGCCCGCGCCATCGAGCACGCCAACCGGTTCGCCGAACTCGAACCGACGGAGGCCCAGGACCTCGTCGACGAACTCGTCGCGCTGGAGAAAGTCGACGAGAAGACCGCCTACAAGATCGCCGACCTCCTCCCTCGCGATCGCGACGAACTCCGTGCGGTCTTCGCACAGGAACGATACTCCCTCTCGGGGGACGAACTCGACGAGATCCTGAACCTCGTCGCGCAGTACGACTGAGATCGTCGAACCGTTTTCATTGCCGGGGCCCGGTTCTGGCGCGGACGATCCGGGTGTGGTTCCGCTCGTGGACTCGTCTCACCGACCGGATGGTACGTCCGCGCCCCGAAGGAAGGCGCTTCTCCCCTGGAAGTTTTTAAGTACCGTGTGGCCGTAGTCTCGGGCATATGACCGATTCCGAAGGCGACGTGAGCGACGCCCGCAGGGCCGTCCTTCTGGATTTCTTCCCCACCGGTCGGTCCGAAGGTGGCCCACGGGGGTACGAGCGGCAGCCACTCGGCTACGGCCTGGGTAGGGACTCGTTTCGGCTCTTCGAGATCGTCTTCGAGGAGGACGCGGACGTCGGGATCGGCGACGCGGTCGTCGTCGCTCCCGAGGACGAACGGGACCGGATCGTCGACAGTTGGGAGATCGACCACGACGACCTCTCCGGCGGCGCGGAGTCCGAACTCGAGTACGCGATTCGCGAGATCGTCGAGTCCGAGGAGGACCGATTCGTGGGCTTCTTCAACGACGCCCAGCCGATCACGCTCCGGCTGCATCAGCTCAACCTCCTGCCGGGGATCGGGGAGAAGCTCAGAAATTCGATCATCGACGAGCGCAAACGGACGCCCTTCGAGAGCTTCGAGGAACTCGAAGGGCGGGTGGACGGGCTGCACGACGCCCGGGACACCCTGGTCGAACGGATCATGGAGGAACTCCAGGAGGAGGACCTCAAGTACCGGCTCTTCGCCCGACGAGAGGACGCCGAGTAGACGGATTTACCCGTCCCCGACGCATACCCGCCGGCGATGAGGGACCCAGACGCGCTGCTCGCCCGGGCGGGCGTCGGGGGCGACCCGCGGCGCGATCAGCACTTCCTCGTGGACGATCGGGTGCTCGATCGGCTACCGACGTACCTCCCCGACGTCGCCGACACGGCCCACCTCCTCGAGGTCGGCGCGGGAACCGGCGCGTTGACGGATCGGCTCCTGGCGATCGGCGACCGCGTGACTGTCGTGGAGCGCGATCCGGACCTGGCGGCGTTCCTCCGCGAGGAGTTCCGCGACGAGCGCGATCGCGACGCGCTCCGGGTGATCGAGGGGGACGCGCTCGAGGTCGATTTGCCGGCCTTTACCGCGTCCGTGTCCAACCTTCCGTACGGCGTTTCCAGCGAGATCGCCTTCCGGCTGCTGCCCGAGAAACGACCGCTCGTGCTCACCTTCCAGCGCGAGTTCGCCGAGCGGATGGTGGCTCCGGCGGGAACGAGCGAGTACGGACGCCTGTCGGTGACGGCCCAGCATTACGCCGCCGTCGAGATCGTCGAGACGATCCCGAAGGAGGCGTTCTCGCCCGCCCCGGCGGTCGAGAGCGCGGTCGTCCGGGCCACGCCACGTGATCCGGACTACGAGGTCGCCGACGAGGCGTTCTTCCTCGACTTCGTGAAGGCGCTGTTCACCCAGCGACGCAAGACCGTCCGCAACGCGATCCGGAACACGGCGCACATCTCGAACCTCGACGACCCGTCGGCGGTCGTGGACGCCGCCGACGGGGACCTGCTCGCGCGACGGCCGGACGACCTCGAACCGGCCGAGTTCGCCGCGCTCGCGTCGCTCGCCGTCGAGGTGAGGGACGATGGTTGACACGCTCGGTGACCTGAGCGCGATCGCGAACTTCTTTTCCTCGCCCGGGGAGCGAGTGCTGGCCACGATCGCCGTCCTGATCGTGAACCGGAGCGCCAGGGGCCGTCTGCGGATCGAGGTCGAGGTCGGCGGCGACGCCAGGGAAGCGGTGGAACCGGCGGCCCCGTCGTCCGGCGACGGAGGTGACGAATAAGTGGATCTCGCGGATCGGCGTGACCTCGAACGCGACGTGTATCAGCCCGCGGAGGACTCCGCCCTGCTCGCCGAGGTCGCGACGACGGTCGTCGGCGCCGACGACCTGGTGCTCGACGTCGGGACCGGTTCCGGGTTCGTCGCGGAACGGATCGCCGACGTGACCGGCGCGGCGGTCGTCGGGAGCGACCTGAACCCCCACGCCTGCCGACGCGCGAGCGAGCGTGGCGTTCCCGTCGTCCGGGGGGACCTCACCGAACCCTTCGCCGCCGAGGCGTTCGACGTCGTGACGTTCAACCCGCCGTACATCCCGACGGACGCCGAGACGGAGTGGGACGACTGGATGGAAGTGGCGCTCTCGGGCGGGGAAACCGGACGCGCCGTCGTCGATCCGTTCCTGGCGTCGGTTCGACGCGTCCTGGCCCCGGGCGGGGTCGTTCTCCTCCTGGTGAGCAGCCTCTCGGGCGTCGACGAAGTCGTGGAACTCGCGGGCGAGGAGGGGTTCGGTGCCGTCGCCCTCCGGGACGAATCGTACCCGTTCGAGACGCTGACGGTATTGAAGCTGATTCCGCCGCGGGAATCGCCGTGACGTCAGCGCGGGGGCGTTCGGGCGTGTTCCACCGTCCGCAGCGTGGAATAACTTGGATGCATATTTTAAGATAGTAAATATTAAAAGGAGGCATATCTTAGGGGCGCCAGATTCATGACCGAACTCGTGGGGACCACCCTCGGACTCCATCCGCTGCCGGACCGGGCGAAGGAGTCGTTGAGTGACCTGAAGGGACACCAGAAAGACGACCTCGTCGACGGCGACGAGGGCGACGCCGTACTGGCGGCGTACGCCGAGGCGGGCGACGAGGTAATCGAGGAACAGCGCGACGCCGGGCTCGACCGGATCGTCGAGGGCCAACTCCGGTGGGACGACATGCTCGCCCACCCGCTCGCGGTCCACGACGACGTCGAAACCCGGGGCATCGTCCGCTACTACGACAACAACAACTTCTATCGGGAGCCGGCCGTGGACGGGGCGCTCTCGTTCGACGGCGACGTGGCGGCCGACCTGGAACGGGGGTTCGAGGGCGTCGATCCCGCCCATCGCCAGGCCGTCCTGCCGGGGCCCTACACGCTCGCGAACCTCGCGACGGACGAGCACTACGGGGACGAGGCGGCGTTCCTCGACGCCGTCGGGTCGTTCCTCGCGGACGAGGCCGCGGCGTTCCCGGACGTCGAGACCCTGTTCCTGCTCGAACCGTCGCTCGCCGCCGATCCGCCGGAAGACGGCGAGGACGCCCGCGCGAGCGAAGCCATCGACGCCGTCGCGACGGCCGTCGACGCCGACGTCGTCGTCTTCCCGTACTGGGACGTTCTCGACGAGAAGGTGTACGCCCACCTGCTGGACGCCGAGGTCGACGCCGTCGGGTTCGACTTCGTCACCCGGCAGGACGGCCACACGTACCTGATCAACGAGTACGGCACGACTGACGACGTGGCGCTCGGCCTTGTGGACGGACAGAACACGCTCGTCGAGACCCCGGAGGCCCTCCGCGAGCGCGTCGAGTGGGTGCGGGACAACACCCCGGCCGCCGACTTCGATCGGGTCTACGTCGCGCCGAACACCGGGCTGTTTT
>JBLGCL010000034.1:0-19093 GCA_047617305.1 Natronomonas sp. | reverse complement strand
GTCGAGGACGTATCGGAGGTTCTCCCGGTACAGTGCCCAGGCATCGTCGACGTCGCGCTCGCCGAACCGGAGTTCCTCCCAGATCGAGAGCGGGCGGTCCCCGAACCGGTCGAGTTCGATCCCGTCGACGGCCGCCGGACGGGGGACACAGGGGAAGTGTGGCTGCATGTAGTGAACGATCAGGCGGTCGAAGTCCCCCTGGCGACCGGCCGCGATCGCCCGGTCAGTGAGGGGGGCCGCCGGGATCGTCCCGAGATCGTCGTCCCAGGCATACCGCCAGACCTCGTCGAGACGGCCGAACCGGTCACCGTCGAGATATTCGTCCGTGTACGGGTTTCCCGTAACGTAGGCCGTGTTCTCGAGAGCCGTGTCCGGGAGTCCGTGGAAGGTGTCAGTGAGCCATTCGGTGGAGGAGGCACCGACCGAGGTCAGGGAGTCGGCTTGCCCGAAGGCTCGGTGCTCGGCCGCGACCTCGTTCCAGAGGTCGGCCCGGCAGGCGTCGAGGACGATCAGGAGGTCCCAGTCCGCCGAAAAGACCGAAGTCCCGTCGGTGGAGACGGCGTAGGTGTAATACGTCCGCGAAAGCAGTTCCCGCACGACGTTCGGACCGCCACGTCGCACGTTCCTCCAGACATCGCTCGCCAATCGTCGGAGCATTCCCGGACGATCGTTTTTCTCGCGGTTGCAATAAAACGGCGGTATTCCGCCGCCGGAGGAGTCGTAACGCCCGGATCTCGAGCGACCAGGAGCGCGAGTGGCTGGCGCCCTCCGGGAACGAACGACGGGGAACCGTCCGCGGACCGTGGCGTACCCGAAAGTATCGGAATCACTACCCGCCTGTCCGTCGTCATCCTGGTCGGGAACGATGCGAGGCGAGGTCGGGGGAGCCTCCGTCGGCCGACGCTGGCGGCCCGACGAACTCCACGACGGCGACGCCGTTGGTCCGGCTCTTCGCCAGGACGCGGTACTCGCGACCGAGCCGGTCCAGTTCGTCGATCGAAACGATCGCGTACCGGACCTCCGGGTCGGATCGTAAGCGTTCGAGTGTCGCCCGTTCGAAACGCCGGTCGGCGTAGAAGTCCATCGCCATCAGCGCCTTGCGTTCGACGTCGTCCTCCAACACGACGTGAAGGGTCTCGTTTTCCGGAACCTCTCGAGCGACGGTTCGGCCAAGGTCGCGTTGCTCGCCGGCGTGGGGGGTCCCGAGCTGGGGCGCGTACGTGGCCACCAGTAGCACGGCGAGGACGACACAGACGGCGGCGTAGGCGGCGCCCCCGGTCCGGTCCGGAAGCGAATCGAACGCCGATCTCGTCCGACGCCCAAGCCACCCGCCGAGGGGCCCGTCAGCCAGCGCCGCCGGCACGTACCCCACGAGCACCGATCCCGGGACGTACATCGGCAGGAAGTACCAGGGGTGGTTGCCGCCCGCGAGGACGAACGTCGCCGGGACGGCGAGCGTCCACCACGCCAGCAGGACCTTCTCGCGGTGTTCGGCGTACCCGTCCCGCCGGACGAGCCGACGAACCACGACCGCGGCCCCGATCGCCCCCAGCAGGAACACCGGGATGCCGTACCGGTAGGGCGGAACGAGCAGTTGAACGCCCTCCCTGACGAACGGGTAGTTCAGGAAGCCGAACAGCGGTTCCGTCGAACTCCCCGCGAGGTCCCCCTGCATCCGCGACAGGACGGCCGTGAAGAGGTACTGGTCGACGAATTCGTCCCCGTACGCGAACCACGCGTAGAGGTGCCACGGGAGCGCGACGACGGCGGTCGTCGCGACGGCGGCGACCGTCCACCGCCATCGATCGAGGTACGCCCGGAGATACCGGAGGAGGAACGGCAGCGCGACGACGACGAACACGCCCGCCGCGAACCCTTTGGTCATGACCGCGAGGCCGGCGAAGGCGCCGGCCAGGGGGAGGAACCCGGATCGCTCCCGACCCCGCCACGCGAACCAGACGAACCCCGTGCCGAACAGCGCCAGGAGCGTGTCGGGGACGGCCGCCCGTCCGCCGTGGCTGCCGAGGAGCATCCCCGGAAAGACCAGCAGGACGATCGCGCCGGCGAGGCCGGCCCGGCGGTCGTAGGTCCGTCGACCGAGGTGGTACACGAACCCCGCCAGCCCGAGGACCGCCAGCGCGGTCGGCAGGCGGGCGGCGAAGGTGGTGACGCCGAAGCCCAGCATCGCGACGCCCTGCAGCCAGTACGTCAGGGGCGGCTTGACGAGTCGCGGGGTGAGCGCCAGGTCCCCGGTGTGCGTGTTGACCCGGATCCGCGGGTCGAGCCAGCCGCCGGACTCGACCATGTGTCGTGCCGGGACGGCGTAGCGCGACTCGTCCCACACGCGGAGCGGGTAGTCCCCGAGCCCTTCGAGGTAGAGCCACGCCCAGAGGACGACCACGAGCGCGAGGAACGCGTGGTCGACGCCGAGGCGCTCGCGGACCCGGTCGACGTACCGCACGGGAACCATGCTACCGGCCGATATTCGAGCGCTCATTTATACTCTGACGGTTTCGAGGCGTTCTCGCGCGCGGGAAGACCGGCCACGGGCCTACGCCTCGTCCCGTCCGGGGGAGTTCGACGGGTCCGGCGGTTCGACGCGGTCGTCCGTCGGGGACTCCTCCGCGTCGCCGGCGTAGACCCGCTCGATACGGTACGGCGTTTCCTCCCGGTAGAGCAGGCGGGTCAGCATCTCGGCCAGAACGCCGAACATGACCAGCTGGAACCCGAACAGGACGAGGAGGAGCGTCAGGACGAGCCGCGGCAGGTGCGGGGCCAGCGACTCGCCGAAGCCGTACTTCAGGACGACCGCGTGACCGCCCAGGAGGCCGCCGGCGACCAGGAGCAGCGTGCCGAGTCCGCCGAGCAGGTGGAGCGGTCGCATCGAGTACTTGTTCCAGAAGACGTTGAACGCGAGGTCGACGAACCCGCGGAGGAGCCGCCCGGTCCCGTACTTGGTCGAGCCCTTCCGTCGCGGGCGATGGTTCACCGGCTCCTCGGCGATCGAGAACCCCCGATCGTAGAGCTTCGCCGGGATGTATCGGTGGCCCTCGCCCCGGAGCTGTAGCTCTTCGACGGCGGTCCGGCGATAGGCCTTCAGTGTACACCCGAAATCGTGGATGTCCGGTCCCGTGTACGTCGACAGGTGGGTCTGGATCGCGGACGGGATCCGCTTCGTGAGCGGGTCCTGGCGGTCCTTGCGCCAACCGCTCACGCAGTCGTAGCCCTCCTCGAGACGCGACAGGAGCCGCGGGACGTCGGCCGGATCGTTCTGGCCGTCGGCGTCGAGCGTGACGACGAACTCCCCCTCGGCCTCGTCGAACCCGGCGGCCAGGGCCGCGGTCTGCCCGAAGTTCCGCCGGAGGAACACGCCCCGGAGCGCGCGGTACTCGTCGGCCAGCTCGCGGACGACGTCGTCCGTCCCGTCGGTGCTGCCGTCGTCGATCAGGACGATCTCGAACGGCCGGAACCCGGCCATGGACTCGCCGGTCAGGACGTCGACGATCTCCTCGATGAGGGGCCGGACGTTCGCCCGCTCGTCGTACGCCGGGACCACGATCGATGTCCGTGGCCCCTCGTCGCGGTCCCTTCCCGACGGAGGCGCGTCGGCCGACCGGCCGTCCGTGCGTCCCGGTTCCATCGGATCACACTCTTGATACATGCCATATTAAAAGTTGTTGAGTGTGGCCGCCGAAAGGAATGTGGCTTGTCACCACGTGACAATTCACGGCCCCGCTCAGTCGATCGCCAGGACGAGTTCCCGGATCTCTTCGACGTCGACGACGTCGAGCACGACGGAACCGGTCGCGTACACGGCCAGCCCGATCCACGGGAGCACGCCGAGGTCGACCCACCAGGGACCGAGGGGCTCGAGCGCCACAAGCACGCCGACCGTCACCGCGCCGAGGACGAACACGCGCCCGATCGGCAGGCCGTCGAGCGGCCGCAGGTCGACGCTCCTGGCCGCAAGGACGTGGGTCACCGCCATCGACCCGTACGCGATGGAGGTCGAGACGGCCGCCCCGACGATGCCCACGCGGGGGATCAACAGGAGGTTCAGGACCACGTTGACCGCGACCGCCGATCCCGTGGCCATGAGCAGCTTGCGGAGGTGGCCGCCGGCCTGCAATACCGGCCAGATGACCCGGGCGACGGCGAACCCGAAGACGCCGGGCAACAGCACGCGGAGCGGCGTCACGCTCGCCGCGTAGGGCGGCCCGAAGTAGACGGTGAGGAACTGCTCGCTCAGGACGAACACGCCCGCGACGAGCAGCGCGGTCAGCACGACGACGTACCGGAGGAGCCGCGACGTGAGTGCCGTCAGGCGGTCGGTGGCGCCCTGCCTCCAGAGCGTCGCGGTCGACTGGATCATCACCATCTCCATCGCCACGGCGACGACCCAGATGAACTCCGAGACCTGCAGCGCGGCCCGGTAGTGGCCGGTCCGCGTCGCGTCCAGGAAGTGGCTCACCAGCAGGACGTCGATCTTGTACATCCCCGTCAGGAGCAACACGAGCGCCATCGACTGGACGCCGAACCGGAGCATCGGTCGGGCGTACTCCCCGATCGCCAGCCGCCGGCGCGAGGGGAGGATCCCCGCCTCGCGGAACGCCAGCCCGGTCGAGACCAGGCCCGTGAGGAGGAACCCGGTCGCGAACCCGGCGAACACGCCCGGGACGCCGTAGCCGTTCCCCGCGAGCGTCAGCCCGACAACGGCCAGGACGACCGAACGGATGGGGATCAGGGGTTCGACCAGCGCCTCCCGCTTGTAGGCGTGGAGCACGCCCCGGCCGTAGTAGTACAGTTGCTCGCCCCCGACCGCCCCGAGCATCAGGTACAGCGCCGTCCGGAGCGACCCGTCGGTCAGCACGGTCGCGAGACCCGCGAAGACCGGGATGCCCAGGGCCAGCGTCCCCGCGTGCAGGGCGAACGAGGTGGTCACGACCCGGTGGCGTTCCTCGGCCTCGTTGCGCGAGGCGTAGGTCTTCGTCGCCTCGAACAGGCCGGCGTTGAGGACCTTCCGGCTGGGGAGAAACAGCGCCATCACCAGGGCGTACCGGCCGAACCCGCTCTCGCCGACGGTCCGGACGAGGAGCGGAATGAACGCCGCGAAGACCAGCAGCCGACCCAGGTCGCCCGCGAACACCGAGAGGTAGCCCCTCAGGATGGCGCCGTCGTCCGCCATTACTCGACGTATCCCAGGTCGCGCATCTGCTGTTTGAGGTCCTCGTCGACGACGTCGTCCTCGACCGCCACCGACTCGCCCCCGCGTTCGAGCGAGACGTCGGCGTCGCGGCTCACGATCCGCGTCTCGAAGTCCTGCCAGAGGACCGTCGCCGTCCCGTGCCAGGGCGCGATCGTCAGCGCCTGCTCGCGTGGCGTCTCGCGGACGTCCCGGCCGTGCCACTCGTCCGGGACGTGCTCGCCCGCCCCCACCGCGCGCAGGAGGGTCGGCCCCACGTCGAGCAGGCTCAGCGGTTCGGCGAGGTCGAGGTCGTTCGTCGCCACCGGCACCGTCGTCAGGGCCTCCGCGACCCGGCGGCGCTGGGGCTGGTGGAAGTAGTAGCCCTCCTCGCCGAACTCGTCGCCGTGGTCGGAGGTGAACACGACGAGCGGGTCCGACGCGTCGACCGACTCGACCAGGCGGCGGATCCGCTCGTCGGCCCGTCCCAGGGACGCCCGGTACCGGTCTTCGATCACTGCCTCGTCCTCGTCGTCGATCCGGTCGGGCGAGAACAGCGCCCGGCGATCGACGGCCTTGGGAACGGCGTCCTCGCCGAGGCCGTACGGCCGGTGGGTCCCCATCAGGTGCAGCCACAGGAACCGCGGCCCGGACGCGTCGTCGAACGCCTCGATCGCGTTGTCGATCAGTTCCTCGTCCGGCAGCCGATGGGACAGCTTCGCGTGGGGTGGCCGGACCCGATGGTAGATCCGCCGGACGAGGTCGAACTGCGAGGCGAACTGCCGGAGCGGGTTCCCGCGGTTCCCGGCGGGCGAGTAGTTCTCGTAGACGTCGAACCCGGCGTCGAAGCCGAACCGCGGGTCGGTGTGGGGCGACGAGGAGAGCCCGATCGTCGTGTACCCCGCCCCGGCGAACGCCTCGGCGACCGTCGGGGACGTCGCCCGGGACTCGATCGCCCCCCGGTACGTGGCGGACAGCAGGCTCGCGAGGCTCGGGCGGGTGTAGTGCCCCCCGGTCACGCCGCGGTGTTGCGCGAACGTCGAAACGAACTCCATCGCGTCGACGAAGTCGTATCGGACCGAGTCCGCGGAGACCAGGATGACGTCCCTCATTACTCGCACATCAGCGATTTACCACTTGAGTGCTACGAAACGGGGCCCGGGCGGCCGTCGAGCGCGGCGACCGCGCCCTCGATTCCGCTCCGCCTACTCCATGTACCCGAGGTCCTCGAGCATGTCCTCGGTGTCCGCGTCGATCGACTGGCGCTCGACCCGGTCGAAACCCGCGAGCCAGTCGTCGAGGTCCGCCGCCAGCTGCTCCCGTCGATCCGTCGCGCTCCCGGCCAGGTCGTTTCGCTCATCGGGATCGGCCGCCAGGTCGTACAGTTCCTCGTCGCCGGTATCGCGGTCGCGGACGAGCTTCCAGCCGTCCGTCCGCACGGCGACGCGGTCGTGGAACGTCGGGTAGGCCATCGTGTACAGGGGGCGATCCGTCTCGACCGGGCCACCCTCGAACAACGGCTCGCCGGGGGCGTCGAGCGGTTCCGCGCCGGCGAACGCGAGCAGCGTCGGCAGGATGTCGACGGACCGAACCTGCGTCCGCACCGATCCGTCGGGCAGGGACTCGTGGGCGAACACGAGCGGGACGTGCAGTTCCTCGTCGTAGAGCGTCCGCCCGTGGCCCGTGTAGCCGTGATCGCCCAGCGCCTCGCCGTGGTCCCCGGTCAAAACGACCAGCGTGTCCTCGGCCAGGCCGCGCTCCTCGAGGGCGTCGAGCAGGCGGCCCACCTCCCGGTCGACGTGCATCATCGCGGCGGTGTACTCGTCGTGGTCGCCGAGGTACTTTCGGGGCGCGTTGCGGGGCTCGTGGACGTCGAAGTAGTGGACCCAGCCGAAGAACGGCTCCTCGGACTCGTCCAGCCCCTCGATGGCGTCCGCCGTCACGTTCTTCCCCCGGCGAGCGTGGAGGCTAATGAGCCCCGTGTCCCGGAGGAGGCTCTTGACCGTGTATTTCTCCGTGCCGAGGTCCTTGACGGCCCCGAAGACCGCGTTGAACAGCTTCGTGTCGTAGATCTTGCTGAGGTACGGATACAGCGTGTCGTAGGAGGCCCCGTCGAAGTAGCGATCGAAGCCACGACCGAGCCGGGAGTGTTCGTGGTTGAGGTGGTCGACGCTGACCACCCCGAAGGTGTCGTACCCGGCGTCCCGGAACCGGGCCGCGGCAACCGCGTACTCCTCGTCGAGCCCCCACCCGTTCTCGACGACGCCGTGGTCGAAGGGGTACCGGGCGGTCATGAACGACGTGAGGCTCGGGTCCGTCGTGTTGGCGACGGTGAACGCCGACTCGAACGTCGCCCCTCGCTCGTCGAGGGATTCGAAGGTCGGGAGGAGCCCCGACTCGAGGCCCTCGCGGTATCGATCCGCCCGCAGGCAGTCGATACTGACCAGCAGGACGTTTCGAAGCCTCTCCATCGGCGCCACGTTCTATCATCCGGACCGTAAGCATACCGATCGGCGACGGCGCGACGTCCCGGCCACGGACGACCGGGAGGTCGCTGGAGGGAGTTCCCACGCCGCTCAATCCCCAGGACGGCAGTGTCCTGTCTCGTTCCTCGAGGGCGGAAGACATTTACCCGAACCGACGTTGGACACGGATATGGTCCCCCCCGTCCCGACCGCCGTCCCGGATCGACCCGACCTCGAGCGGCGGTGGTACGTTCGGGGACTCGTGCTCGCCGTCGTGATCGCCCTGGTGGCGAGCGCGACCGCGCTCACGGTCGCCCACGAGCCGCCGAAGCTGGAACCGGGAACCATCGACCGGGCGGCCAACGGAACCACCATCGTCGCCGTCCAGGGCTTTCACTTCCAGGGCGAGGCCGACAAAAAGAAGCCGGCGCGCCTCGTCGGCTTGGATCCGGACGGCAACGTGAGCTGGATCTACGACGGGAGCAAACGCGGTGCCTCGTGGTTCTACGACTCCGACCCGCTGCCGAACGGCGACGTCCTCGCCGTCAATACGATGCGGATCGGCGACGAGGGGAAGACGCAGGTCTACCGACTGGACCCCGAGACGAAGGAACGGGTCTGGGAGGTCACGCTCGACCTGACGGACACGCACGACGTGGACCTGATCAACGGCGACCAGTTGCTCGTGGCCAACATGCGCCAGTGGAACGGATCCTCGGGGGTGAGCAACGATCGGCTCGCGATCTACGACATCTCGGGGGTCATCAACGGGAGCGAGGAGGAGGTGACCGAGGACGATGTCATCTGGGAGTGGTACTTCAAGAACCACTACCCCGCCTCGACGGACGGCGGCATGAACGACGACTGGACGCACGTCAACGACGTCGACAAGATCGGCCCGGGGCAGTACCTGGCGTCGCCGCGGAACTTCGACCAGGTGATCGTCGTCGACCGGTCGACCGGCGGGATCGACCTGCGGCTCGGTGCCGACGGCCGGCACGACGTGCTCCACGAGCAGCACAACCCCATGTACCTCGAAACAGAGGACGGCACGCCGACGATCCTGGTCGCCGACTCCGAGAACGATCGCGTCGTCGAGTACACGTGCGCCGAAACGACCGCCGGCAAGTGCGAGTGGGAGCAGGTCTGGGAGGTCGGCGAGGACCAGCTGAACTGGCCCCGCGACGCCGACCGGCTCCCCAACGGGAACACCCTGATCGTCGACTCGATGGGCCACCGGGTCGTGGAGGTCACGCCGACCGGCCGGATCGTCTGGGAGGCCTACGTGCCGTGGGCGCCCTACGACGTCGAGCGGATGGTCTACGGGGACGAGGGAAGGCAGGTCTACGACGACCCGAGCGACGCGCCGACCATGCGCGACCTGGGCGTCTCGGGGACCTACGATCTCAGGAACAGTTCCGGCCTGTCGCCGGGGACCGAGGGCGGGAGGAAAACCTTCCCGCAGTGGCTCAAATCGACGTTCGGGGGGACGCCGATCGGGGGCCCGGTCGTCGGGTTCGCCGAACTCTGGGAGAGCGGATCCCAGTGGATCAAACCCGTCTGGATGGCCCCCTGGGCGCTCGTCGCCCTCGCCGCCGCCGCGCTGCTGGTCCTGGTCTGGTCGATCGGCGAACTCGTCTATCAGCGCCGCCGGATCGGGCTGGCCGTCCGGCGAGCCGCCGCGCGCCTGAGCTAGCCCGACTTGCGCTCCTGCGACCGCCGCACACTGATTCGCCGCGTTCATTGGGGATGGTCGCATAGCCCGACACATGGCCGCTATCGAACTGTACACGCTGTCCGGCTGTCCCTACTGCGCGAAAGTCGAGAACAAGCTCGAGGAGCTCGACCTGGAGTACGACACCCACGAGGTGCCACGGTCACACGACGAACGCGACGAAGTCGAGACGATCAGCGGACAGACCGGCGTCCCGGTACTCGTCGACCGGGACCACGGGGTGGAGGGCATGCCCGAGAGCGACGACATCGTGGCCTACCTGGAGAAAACGTACGGGGACGGCGCGTCGGCCTGAGCCGCCGGTCAGGCGGGCTTCTCTTCGGCGCGTTCCCGGATCAGTTCCCGGAGCCGCTCCGGATCCATCCCGTCGAGTTCCTCGCGTTCGATGATCGCGGTCCCCTCGACCGACTCCGGTGTCGCGTGGTCCGTGAAGTACACCGACCGGGTCAGCGTGACCCGACCGATCGATCCCATGATCCGCGCCCGCTTCTTCGCGCTTTCGGTGAACTCGGAGTGCCCGGTGAGGACCGTCTCCTCCTGTTCGACTTCGTCCTCCCCGACGGCCTTGAACGGGGCGCGGAGGGTCGGGTGGACCTCGAAGCCGGCCCGGCGGAGGACGGCGACGACGGGCCGGTCGTCCGGATCGACGTCCGGCCCCTCGGGCGGCGGGTCGGCGTCGTTGACCTCCTCGCCGCCCTCGAGGACGTCGACGGGACTGTGCAGGTCGCCGCCGAACATCTCCTCGAGCTGCATCGCGACCTCGATGCTGGCGTTCATGCCGTCCTCGTACTTCGAGACGGTCCGCCGGGAGACGCCGAGTTCGTTGGCGAGTTGCCCGAGGCTCCATTCGCGTTCCTGACGTTTGTCCTCGAGGACGTCCCCGTCGATGTTCACGTAGAGGCCACCCGGCGCCGCGTAGATGAGCGGCGGGACGCCCTCGACGAAGAGGTCCAGTGCCGAGTCTGGCGAGAGCACGGGGACCCCGTGTCTGAAGTAGACCACGCCCCGTTCGAGGTCCTCGTCCCGGGTCCGCAGCCCGATGACCAGCGGCGTGGCGTCGAGATAGCGGCCGAGACGCCGCATCTCGGCCCCAGTCTCGCCGTCGAACGCGTCGACGTTCGCCAGGATCTTGAGCAACACCCGATCGTCCCCGCGACGCGCGGCGAGGTCGAAGCTCTTCGGCCGGATCGAACACCGGTCGCTGACGACGAATCCCGCGTCCTCGAGCATCGCGGTGACGTTACCGACCAGTGCCGATCGGGACATATGCGTATGTAAGCAGCCCTCGTCGGTTATATGTTTTGCCCTTCGATACTGTCGCAGTCTTGCGATTCGTCCCTGAACGCCAATGACGTTCCTGCCTGGATCCCGACGCTCGCCGTCCGGCCGGACCTGCCCCGGACGAACGAAACCCGGAAATACGCGACGGGAATACGTCCGGTCGTCACGACGATCGATGACGATCATCGGCCTCGACGACACCGACTCCCGTGATCGCGGGATGTGCACGACCTACGCCGCCGCAAGGATCGCCGAGGGGATCGACGCGGCCGGCGGCCGGGTCCTGGATCGGTTACTGATCAGGCTCAATCCCGCGGTCGAGCACAAGACCCGGGGGAACGCCGCGCTCGCGGTCCACACGGACCTCCCCGTCGACTCGGGGTTCGAGATCGCCCACGACGTGATCGACGGTGCGGCCGAGACGGCGGACCGGAACACGAACCCCGGCCTGGTCGTCGCGCCGGGGGAGAGCGCCGGGGTTCCGTCCGACGTGGTCGAGTTCGCCCGCCACGCCGTCCGCGACCACCACGTCCTGGCCGACGCCGAGGCGCTGATCGACGCCCACGGCTACCGGCACGCCGCCTGGAAGAACGGCCGCGGGATGATCGGCGCGCTGGCGGCCGTCGGGGCCGACGCCGCGTTCGGGGACTGGACGTACGAGTACATCGCGTACCGTCCCCGCGAACGCTGGGGGACGCCCCGGCGGGTCGACCGCGATTCCGCGTTCGCCGCCGCCGACGCGGCCTATCCCGCGGCCTGGGACACCGTCGACCGGGTCGAAGACCAGGTGGTCTGCGTGCCGCACGCTCCGGGCCCCATTCTCTACGGGGTGCGCGGGGACGATCCGGCCGCCGTCCGTGAGGTCGCCGACGGCATCGAGTCCGAACCGATCGAGACGGCCGCCCTGTTCCGGACCAACCAGGGGACCGACGCCCACCTCATCGACGCGGACCTCGCCGACGTCGATGACGGCCGGTCCTACCGCGTCGACGGCACCGTCGTGCAAGCGCCCGAAACCCGCCGCGGCGGGCACGTCTTCCTGACCGTCGCGGACGACGACCGGTCCCTGCGGTGTGCGGCCTTCGAACCGACCAAACGCTTTCGCGACCGGGTGCGGGCCCTTCGCGAAGGGGACCGCCTGACCGTCTGCGGCGAGGTTTCCGAGGGCACCCTCAAACTGGAGAAGTTCGCCGTTCGCGACCTCGTCCGGACCGAACGGGTCGTCCCCGACTGTCCCGAGTGCGGTCGATCGATGGAGAGCGCCGGCCGCGACCAGGGGTATCGCTGCCGGGACTGCGGCACCGAGGCGCCGGGGACGGTCGAGCGCGACGTCGACCGCGACCTCGAGGCGGGGTGGTACGAGGTGCCCCCCTGTGCCCGCCGGCACATCGCCAAACCGCTCGTCCGTGGCGGGTTCGACGCGCCGACGCATCCGGAGCGGTGACCCGGGAGATCACCGCTCCGACGAGCGTGTTCCGGCGTCCGACGACGACCCTCCGTGAAGAGCAGCCGCGAGGTCGGCGTCCCCGAATCAGCCCCACGGCTGACGCGGCCGATATCCGTGCGCCATCGTTCGCCCTGGGATCGGAAACACACGGTCCGGCGTGTTCTCGGATCCGGTGGCACGATTTGGGTCCGACCGCCCACCAACGGGTTACACCTCGGAGGAACGGTGGGACGTCGTCCGTCCTTTTCCGGGATCGACGCCGAACACGAGTACCGATCGACCCACTAAATATCTAGACCCGAATTTTAAGCCCGACGTGGACATTTGACTCGATAGCAGGTAGGTTTGGCCCCGTTGCCCGTCCCGCCACCCTGCCTGCCATCCCTATGGGGGGATCCGGGGAGGAACGACGACTTTCGTCCTCCCTTCCGACGTCAAGGCCGTACGCCCAGGACCCTTCGGTGAACTCCCGACCCCGCCACTCCGCCCGGTCGGGATCCCGTTGGGGTTACGATCGGGATGCGTCGCGACGTCGCCAGCGTGATCCACGCGACCGATCGTCCCCGGCCGACGGGCACGGTGAAAACCACCTTGGTAATCCATGGCAAGGTTTAAGGAAACGGGATGGATAACCCATGGTGCAGGCCAGGTTGCCACCCACCAGCCCGCTGTGGGCCTGCACCCACCCCATGCGTACAGCCTCTGGGGAGCCATCGTCCGCCGTTTTCGCGAACCGGAACCGCACGGTTCCCCGAACGACTCCCGATAGACGTGGTGCCGCGACCGATCTCCGGGGCCGAACCATCGCGATTCTGGACTTTCCCCCCGGGGAGAGATCGACCCCCGCGAGACTCACCGTTCCCCGTTCCAGGCCCAGGCCTTTCGAACCCGTTCGTCGTGATGCGCGAGGAACGTGCCGCCGGACGCCTCGAACTCGGACGGTGTGAACCAGCCGACGGCCGACACTTCGTCGCTGGGCGCGGGCGTTCCCGTGACGGCCCCGGCACGAACCACGTAGCCGATCGAGACGATTCGCTTGCCCTCGAACGGCTCCGCCGTGAAGGTGTCGAGGGGAACGAGGTCGTCGCGATCCGCCCGGAAGCCCGTCTCCTCCCGCAGTTCACGAACGGCGGCCGCTTCGGGCGTCTCCTCGTGTTCGAGGTGTCCCCCGGGGACGGCCCACTCCCCGAGACCGGGCTCGACCGCTCGTTTCGTCAGCAGTACGCCCCTCTCGCCGACGACCGCGAGGCTGGCCGTGGGGACGGGGTTGCGCCAGATCACCCGCTCGCAGTCCGGACAGTACTGGCGATCCCGCCCGTCGACGTTCCTGGTGGTCAGCGCCGCCGCGCAGTACGGGCAATAGTCGGCGGAATAGGTCGTCATCGAAAAACCGTCGATGCCTCCAGCCTCATAGCGTCTTCAGCCCGCTGCCGGTCAGGGGCACGACCACGTCCTCGTCCGGGCCGATCACGTCGACCTCGCGGAGGTGTCGGAGGGCGGCCGGGGCGACCGCACAGGTGGGTTCGACGTAGAAGCCCTCCCGGTGGAGTCGGTCGAGGGCCAGTTCGACGGCGTCGCCGCTCACGGCGATCGCGGTGCCGTCCGTTCCCTCGACGGCTTCGACGATCTCCGCCTTCCGGACGGGCTCCCGGATCTGGATCCCGTCGGCGATCTCGTTGACCGCCTCCTCGTCCGTTCCGTCGTCGTCCCGGAGGATCTCGAGCGCCGCCTCGAGGGCCTCTCCGTTCTCGCTCTCGTCCTCGCCCTCGGGATCGACCGGCTGTCCCTCGATCGCGTCGTCGACGGCCTCGACGACCGGCGCGTACCCGGCGGCCTGGGCCGCGTGCAGTCGGGGGATCCCGTCGACGATGCCGGCCGCTTCGAGCGCGCGGAACCCCCGGTAGGCGCCGAGCAGGAGGGTCCCGTGGCCGGTCGGGATCACGAGCGAGTCCGGAACCGTCCAGTCGCGCTGGGCGGCCACCTCGAAGGCGAACGTCATCGTGCCGGCGAGGAAGGCGGGGTTCCACGCGTGGCTGGCGTACCAGCCGTCCCCCGACTCGACCGCGTCGACGCAGGCCTCGGTCACCGCCTCGCGATCGCCCTCGATCCGGACGGGGCGGGCGCCCGAGCGCTGAATGGCCATCAACTTCGACTGCTTGACGTCCGCCGGGACGTAGATCTCGGCGTCGAGGCCGGCCCGCGCCGCGTAGGTCGCGATGGCCGCGCCGGCGTTGCCCGAGGAGTCCTCGAGGATCGTGTCGACCCCCAACTCGACGGCTCGCGAGAGCGTCGTCGTCGCGCCGCGGTCCTTGAAACTTCCCGTCGGGAAGACGTACTCGAGCTTGAATTCGGCGTCCCAGCGGGGAGCGTCCACCAGGGGCGTGAACCCCTCCCCGAGGGTCACCTGCTCGGTCACCGGGAGGAACTCGAAGAAGGTCCACAGCCCGCGGCGCGTGTCGAGTTTCGAGAACGGCGGCGGGGAGCCGTCGGGGATCGGCTCGTCGACGAAGTCGAGCGGCCGTCCGCACTCGCACCGCCAGGGCTCGTCGGGGCCGGCTTCGTAAACGGTGCCACACTCGGGGCAGTGAAGGTCGGTCGGATCGACGGACATGGGGTCAGTATTCGTTCAGATCGGTCCCGAGCGAACAGACGTACTCCCCGGTCGCCACCTGCGGGAGGCGACGAGTGCGCCAGAACACGCCGCTCGACTCGGCGGTTACTTCGTCCTTCTTCCGCCCGAAGGCGTCCGTTACGGTGAAGAGCGTGTCGCCGGTCGCCACGCGGTCGCCGAGACCGAACGCGAAATCCACGAGTCCGCCGGCCGGCGACCCGTACTGCTCGAAACCGGTGGCCCGGACCTGCGCCCCTGGCCCGGGGGCCCCGTCGAAAAACCCGTAGCCACGCAGGACGTTGAACACGCCCTCGACGCCGACCTGGACGCTCTCCGGATCCAGGCCGTACGCGCCGCCGAGTTCGGGATCGATCGTCGGGATGCCGTCGTCCGGGGCGGCGCGGGCCAGTTGCCCGTTGGGGCCCTTCTGGTCGAGGACGTAGCCCGTGTCGAAGGTCTTCGCGAGTTCCAGGCACTCCTCGTGGAGGCGGTGACGGCGGCCACACCGAACCCGACACTCCTCGATCATGCGGCTGGTCGACCCCTGGTGAAGGTCCAGGATCAGGTCGGCCCGGCCGGCAACGTCGTACGTCGCGGCCGCCAGTCGTTCGCTCGTCGTGCCGTCGGCGTCGCCGGGATAGGTGCGGTTGAGCTTGGTGTCGTCGATCGGGTTCCGGTGCTCCTCGACCTGGTAGCCGTGGTAGTTGACGATCCCGACGACGAGGACCGTCCCCGACAGTTCGGCCGGGTCGAGTCGCGGCACGACGCGCCTGATCACGCCGACGCCGTTGAGTTCGTCGCCGTCGCTGGCGGCCTGCAGGTACAGCGTCTTGCCGTCCCCGGCGCCGTTCACGACCGCGACCGGGAGCTCGACCGGGGTTCCAACGCGAGTTTCGCCGACTTCGAGCCAGCCAGTGTCGACCTCGCCGGGATCGGCACTGGCCGTGCCCACCGTTGTCATTAGGAAACTCGTTGGTGGCGCCGGACTTAGTGCGTTCGGTATCGCGGTTGGCTCACTCCAGACCGCATCCGAACGTCTCGAGCGCCCGGGGCCAGTAGTCAGCGGACGCGTTCGCGTTGCCTTTCGGGGTTCCGCCGAGCAGGAACCCGTTCCCCGCGGACAGGCCATAGGTCGGGCGATACGGGATCGGGATCGCGTGCCCGGCCTTCTCGTAGGCTCGATGGTCGATGCGATCGGGGGCGTCGTGTTCGCGCAGTCGGTCGACGACAAATTCGCTCAGACGGGGTGAGGGCCACATCTCGTCCTGCTCTCCCGACACACAGAGGATCGGACCGTCGCAATTCTCGACCGGGAACGTCGCGTCAGCGACGACCCCCTCGTCCGCCCCGGAGAGTGCACACTCGTAGGCCGCGGCCATCCGGTACAGCCCGTCGTCCGTCGTGTCCGCGAAACACCCTCCGCCCGGGACGTAGGGGACGTGGTCCCCGTCGACCGCCCACGAGGAACTCCCCGCCCATCGCCACTCCGGCGTCAGGCCCTCGAAGGCGACGCCGCTGGGGACGTCGGCCACGACGGCGCCGACCCAGTCCGCGTAAGCGGCGAGGAAGAGGGCGCCCTCGCCGCCCTTCGAGGCCCCGTAGACGCCCAGATCGCCGTCCCGAACGGTGGACCGGCCCCGGAGCCACTCCGCCGCCCGGTCGAAGTACGCCAGCGGCACCTCGAGCAGGTCGTCCGGGATGGGGCCCTCCGGCCCGACGTACTTCACGGCGAGGGCGGGATAACCGTGCGAGGCGAGCATCGTCGCGGTAAACACGTCGGGGCCTCCAGCCGACCCGTGGAGAACCAGGACGCCCGGTCGGGTGTCGTCGACGTCGGGGGCGACGAACGTGCCGACGTCGACGAGGTCGGCGACCCCGTTCCGCCGGTCGTCGTCCTGTCGACCGAATCCGAGGCGTTACAGCCCGCAAGTGCAGTCACCGCCGCGGCCGCCGTGGCGAGGGCGGCTCGCCGCGAGAGCCGTGTCATTGGTCCGTATCGGGGTAGATCGATGACAACCCAATATAAGTTTTTCTCCCGAGTATTAAAATTGAAACCCGGTGACGGCCTCAAGTGAACACAGTCGGATACCCTCCGACGGAGATCGGCATTTTCCGGCAGATCCACGGAGCGTTTCCCGACGACCGAACCACTAAGCCCTCTCGCTTCGACACCCCGCTCGATGGCCGACACCGACGAGGTGGGTGCGTTCACCTACTTCCGGCAGTTCTTCGCGCTCGAACGGGACGTCCTCGTGCTCGCGGTCGCGATGTTCGCGTTCAGCCTGGGGTTCCAGATGACCAGCCGGTACTTCGGGAAGTACCTGGAGGTGCTCGGGGCTGGCGCGGTCGTCATCGGCGCGTACAAGAGCTTTAGCGACCTGATCGGGGCGATCTACCCCTACGCCGGCGGGATCGTCTCGGACCGGATCGGGTCGCGGACGGCACTGACCGCGTTCGGCCTCCTCTCGACGGTGGGGTTCGGGGTGTGGGCGCTCGCACCCGAATTGCGTGGACTGTCGGTCGCAGCGCTCGAGATCCCGGCCTGGGCCTGGCTGTTCGTCGGGTTCGTGCTCGCGCAGGCCTGGAAGTCCTTCGGCCTGGGTGCCACCTTCGCCATCGTGAAACAGAGCGTGCCCCCCGAGCGCCTCGCGACGGGGTTCGCCAGCACCGAGGTGTTCCGGCGGGTGGGCTTTCTCGTCGGCCCCCTGCTCGCCGCTGCGGTCGTGCAGGTCGTGACGCCCTTCGAGGTGGGCTTCCAGTACGTCCTTCTCCTGGCGATCGGGTTCGGCCTGCTCGCGACGGTCGGGCAGCGGGGGCTCTACGCGGCCGAGAAGGACACCTTCGGGAAGTCGTTCGAGGGCCTACAGACGATCCGCCAGGACCTCCGGGGGATGCCGGACCCCCTCGGACCCCTCCTCGTCGGCGACACGTTCGTCCGGTTCGCCAACGGGATGGTCTACACCTTCTTCGTGCTCGTCGTGACCGACTTCCTCGCGGTCGGGTTCTCGGTCGGCAGCGTCTCCCTCCGGCCCGAGGCGTACTTCGGCGTCCTCCTGAGCGTGGAGATGGTCGTCGCCCTGCTGGTCATGGTGCCCGCTTCGAAGATGGCCCGTCGGATCGGCCTCAAGCCCGTCGTGGCGACCGGCTTCCTGGTCTACGCGATCTTTCCGGTCGTGCTGATCAGCGCCCCCGCAGACCAGTGGATCCTGGCGGTGCTGTTCGCCTTCTCCGGCCTGCGCTTCGCCGGCCTCCCGGCCCACAAGGCCCTCATCGTCGGTCCGGCCGAAAAGGACGCCGGCGGCCGCGTCACGGGGTCGTACTACCTGGTGCGCAACACGCTGATCGTTCCCGCCGGGATCGTCGGCGGATACCTCTACGGCGTCGATCCGACCCTGGCGTTCGGCGTCGCGACTGTCATCGGTCTGATCGGGACCGGGTACTTCCTCGCCTTCGGGGAGGAGTTCGAAGCCTACGCGTAGCGGCCGAGGCGTGGGGTTTCCGCCTGCCGCCAGCGATGGGGTTTTGTCGGTCCACGCCAACGACTCCCCGTGACCGACGCGTCCACCGACCGCGTGCCAACCGACTCCCCGCCAGACGCCACCCCGATCGATCGCTTCCTCGACGCGCTCGAAGTGCGTCGCAACGCGACCGTTGGGCTGATCGTCGGCGTCCTCGTCGCCGCCGTGGTGTACGCGTTCTTCATCGCGTTCCCCGCGTTCGTCCCGTCCCTCCCGGAACCACGCCAGCCACCCCTGGCGTACCTCCCGCTCGCGGTCGTGCTGGGGCTCTCGCTCGCCCTCCTCGTTGGGGTCGCGCTCACCGTCGGGACGGCGATCCGGCTCTCGCGGGACGAAGAAACCGAAACGTGACTCGCTACCGGGCTCGGACCGTCACTCCAGCGGTTCGTCGGCCGCCTCGCCGGCCATCGCGGCCAGCCGCTCGGCCCCCGTCCGCGTGCCCTTCGCGATGAGGACGTCGCCCGCGGACAGCGCGGTCTCGGGGCCGGGCGAGAGCACCCACTCGTCGCCGTTTCGCGGCCGCCGGACGCCGATGACGCGCATGCCGGTCTCGGTCTTCACTTCGCGCTCGCCCAGCGTGACGCCGTCGAGGTCGCCCCCGGGCGCGACCGTCTCGCGGACGATCACCTCGTCGCTCTCCAGGACCGCCTCCGCCACGACCGGGTGGCCACTGATCCCCCGGAGGACGCCCTCGCTGATCTCGAGGGCGGCGTCGCTGATCACTTCGGTCGCGGCGGCGAGGTGGACCAGTCCCCGGAGCGTGATCGGGTCCTCGACCCGGCCGGCCGCGCGGAGCGTCCAGGCCTCGAAGCGCGACTTGAGGGCGTCCACCTCGGCCTCGAGGGCGGCCACCT
>JBLGCL010000033.1:0-19215 GCA_047617305.1 Natronomonas sp. | reverse complement strand
ACGCCGAACAGGTAGATCGCGTTCCGGCCCTCGAAGAGGGCGTTTGCCAGCTGGATCCGGTGCACGGTCGCCAGTCGCAGTCGCGCGATCAAGAGAGTTCCGTCGGCGGCGGTTTTCGTCGAGTGGCGCCGCCCGTACCCCGTCGGGAATACCCTTTTCTCTCCCCGCGACGCACACCGGACCATGGACGAGCTATCGCTCGGCGTTCCGGAACCGATCCTCGACCGCCTGCCGGAAGACGACGGGAACGCAGCACAGGACATGCGACGAGCCGTCGCGGCCTGGGAGGATCGTCTCAACCGGGTCGTCGACGAGGCCGAGGACGACCAGGAGGCCGCGAGCGTGATCCTCGACGGGATCGAGCACATGGAGGCCCGGATGGAGACGTACGACGAGTTCGTCCCCGAACTCCGGGCGTGGGGCCAGTCGCCGATCTACGCCATCGCCTGGCGCAACCTGATGGCCGACCTGATCCAGCAACTGTACGAGCACGAGGACGTCGCCGAACACCTTGACCGCGAGCGCCACGCCCGCCTGGTCGAGGACGGCATCAGTCTGAAGGACCTGTAACTCCCGGTGGGGCCGTCCGGCGGCTCCGTCCGGGGCCGCGGCGCAGTCCCTTTCGACATCGCGGACCGCATCCGACTAGCGATCGGCATTCCCGGCCGCAAACGCGTCCACGGCCTCGGGAGCGAGGTGTCGGGTCGCCCTGTCCCGGGTCTTCGGATCGACCGATCCCGTCTCGCGATACCCGTTTCCGACGACGACTTTCGCGGGCCTCCCGACCAGGTCGCTCTCGGCGAAGCGCTCGCCGACCGACCGGTCGTGGTCGTCGAACAGCAGGACGTCGTCCCGGCCCAGTTCCTCGTGGAGGCGGTCGGCGATCTTCTCCCGGACGCGGAACCCGACAGGGGCGAACCCCCAGCGTCCGCTGGCGAACTCGCGGATCAGGCCCACCGGACGAGGAGTTTCGTCGCCTTCGTGCCCGCCCCGCGACCCTCGCGACTCGCGGGCAGGAACAGGTCGCTACGCCGCACGGCGGTCACCCCCGTCCACGCGACCTTGATCAGGGGTATCGCCGTTTTCGGCGGACGCGCCGCTACCGGACCCGTGGCGGCGCGTCGCGCAGAACTCGCTGCTGGAACTATGCTCCGATCGGAACGCGTCCACGGGCCTCGATCGATCCGGGGGTCGCGGGTGCGCGACGCATCACGCCGAGGGATAGCGAAGACGAGGTCAAAGGCCTTTCCCGCCCTCGTGATCCTCTCGCACGGTTCCTGAACCCTACCACCGTCGATCGGTGCGGGTCGGCCCAGAGTTCTTGAGGGATCGGGACCCACTGAGTTCTATGACCGAATACCAGCCCGGAGTCTGCAACATCGGGGCCGACGAACAGCGAAAGCGCCAGTTCGCCGGCGCGGCCGGGTTCCTGGTCGCGATAGCGTACGTGCTCGCCGTCGTCCTCGCTGACTTGCCGACGAACTACCTTCTCGTCACGTTCGTCTTTCTGTTCGGCGGGTTCATCGGCTACTTCCAGGCCCGGTTTCGGTTCTGCGTGGCGTTCGCCGCGCTCGCGAGATACGATCTCTCCGGGTCTGGTGGCGGGACCGGCACCATCTCGGAGGAGGAAGCACTCCGGCGGGATCGGCGGCAAGCCGTCAAGATCACGCTCTACGCCGCGGGTGCAGCAGCGGCCGTGACGGTCGTCGTCTACGGGATCGGACTCGTCATGCTCTGACGGGACCGGACGAGGGGGAGGTAGCCAGAAGCGGGGTCAGACGATCGCGAGCCCTCTCGGCGCCTGGTCGGTCAGTCCTGCCGGCCATTCGACGTCCAGGGGTGCCCACGATTCTCCGGCGTCGGTCGATCGGAACAGCCCACGGTTGTTCAGGGCGTAGCACTCCCCCGGGCCGTCGGTCGCGAGCACCGAGCGGAGGACGCCCTCCCCCGTCGAAAGCGCGTCGTCCTCGATCCGCTGCCAGGGTTGGTCGCCGACCCGCCGGTAAACGTCGCTCTCCCCCGGCGGGCGGTGGGCAGTCCGTGGCCCGCTGGCGGCGGACGTGAGGACCGTTTCCGGGTCCCCGGGATCGACCGCGACGCTCCAGCAGTAACGGCGATCGAGCCCTGTCCGGTGGAGCGTCCAGGTGTCGCCACCGTCCTCGCTCAGGGCACAGCCCTCGCCGGCGGCCATCCAGACCGCGTCCGGGTCGTCGGGATGAGTCGCCATGGTATGCGGGTCACCCGGCGCGGTCTCGGGCCGGTCCTGCCACGTCTCGCCCCCGTCCTCGGTCCGGACCAGTGCGCCGGCCTCGATCCCGACGTACAGTCGATCCGGATCGTTCGGGCCCGGTTCGAGCCACCGGACGTGGTGGGTGTGTGGTCGCGGTGGAAACGACCACTCGTCCGCGGAATCGAGCGCCGTCAGGCCCGGACACTCGGTCCAGGACCGGCCGCCGTCGGCCGACCGATAGACCCGACTCGGCTCGGTGCCCGCCCACCACACGTCCGGATCGTGCGGGCTCACCGCCAGGGCGGTGATCGAGGGTTCCATCCAGTCGCCGACGCGCCCGAACGACTCGCCGCCGTCGGTCGATCGACGGAGACCGCCGTCGAAAGTACCGACGAGGACGCGGTCGGGCCGATCCGGTGACGCCGCCACGCACTCCAGGTCGTTATCCCGCAAACGCGTCCGGGTCCGCCAGCCATCGGCGTCGCCCGTCACCACGAGCAGACGGTCGCGCATCGCGGCGTAGATGGTCGGCATCGGAGCGACGTAGGAGGGGGACGGAGAAAGGATTGTGGGCGGGATCTGCAGGCCGTGGGCGATTCGGACCGGCGGATTCGGGCGGGAAGGGCGGTTACCGGTAGCCGAGCGCTTCGAGCCGGGTCTCGATCTCGTCGTCGACGGCCTCCTCGTCACGCCCACCGCCGGCGTCGTTCCTCGCTTCACCCTCGCCACCGATCGTCTCCAGTCGACGCGCGACCGCGCGGGCGAGCGCGTCGGTCGGCGCGTCGGTGTCGTCGTCCCAGCAATCGGTCCGCTCGGCGGGGTCGACCCGTCTGTCGTAGAGTTCCGTCCGACCGGACTCGGCGTGGCGGATGTACGTCCAGTCGGCCGTCCGGGCGCTGACGAGCACTTCGCCGTCGTCGAGGTGGCGGGGGATCGGCTGCTGGGTGACGGATTCGCCGCGGACGGTCACCGAGACGATCGGCTTGTCCCGAAGGGAGTCCTCGCCCCGGACCGCCGGGAGCAGGCTTTCGCCGGTCGCCCCCGGCGTGGCCGGGACGTCCATCGAATCTCCGACCGTCGCCGGGACGGCGTCGAGGCCGACCGGCGTCTCGACGCGGTCGACGGTGTCGCCGGGCGCGTCGACGATCAGCGGCACCTCGATCAGTTCGGCGTACAGTTTCGGGTAGTGGGCCAGGTGGCCGTGCTCCTGGAACTCCTCGCCGTGGTCGCCGGCGACGATCACGGTCGTCTCCTCCCGGAGGCCGCGCTCCTCGAGCGTCGAGAGCAGGCGGCCGACGCTGGCGTCGACCTGACGTGCGGCCCCCGCGTACAGCGTCCGGAGGTCCTCGAGGGTTCGCTCGCCGACGGACCGCCCGAGTCCGGCGTTGAGGTGGGCACGGAGCATTTTGGGGGTGCCCATCTCGCCGTCCGAAGCGGCCTTCACGTGGGCCGGTGCCGGGACGTACGGCGTGTGGGTGTCCATGTAGTGGACCCAGCAGAAAGACGACGAATCCGCCGACTCGAGGAAGGCGGTCGCCCGCTCCTCGAGGTCCCGCAGTCGCGAGGTGTTCTCCGCCGGGTGCGTCTCCCGGCCCCGCAGTCGCCGCCAGGCCGACCGGAACGGCTGGGTGGCGAAGAGCGACCACGCCTGCACCGTCGGGTGGGCCGCCAGGGCCCGCCCGACCGGCGTCGAGTGGGTCAGGAACGTCTCGAACTCGTCGAAGCCGCGGTCGTATCCCCAGTACTCCGTCAAAAAGCCGTTCGCGGCGTTGAATCCGGCAGTCTCGACGTCGTGTTTCGAGAGAGTCTCGGCCAGCGTCGGTCCCGTTCCGACGCCGATGTCCGGGCCGTCGGAGAAGACGGGACGGCCCCCGAGGAGGCTCGGGAACGAAAAGGGCGTCCAGTTGCCCTGGGCGAAGGCGTTCTCGAAGACCGTCCCGCGATCCGCGAGCGACTGGAGCGCCGGCGTGTGCGGGCCGATGGCATCCGCTCGAAACGAGTCGACCGTCACCAACAGCGTGGGGCCTGTGTTTCCTCCCATGGACGTCCCCGGCCGAGGAACCGGTTAGATAGCGGTAGGGAACGGGCGGTCAAATAGTCGTCGACCTACGATACAACTGCCGGAGACGCGCGCGTTGCCCCCGAGAGAGGCCGAATTCCCGTTTCAGTCGTCGGCCGAGGCCGGTGCCGTTTCCCGGTCGCTTCGCGGGCCCGGGAGGTCCACGTCGGGCAGGAGGTCCCGCAGGTACCGGCCGGTGTGGGACCCGTCGTCCCGGGCGACAGCCTCGGGCGTCCCAGTGGCTACGACCTCGCCGCCGTGTTCGCCGCCCTCCGGGCCCAGGTCGACGATGTGATCGGCGTTTTTCGCCATGTCCAGTTCGTGCTCGATGACGACGACGGTGTTGCCCCGGTCGACGAGCCGGTGGAGCACGTCGATCAGCTTGCGCTCGTCGTGGGGATGGAGGCCGGTCGTGGGTTCGTCGAGCAGGTAGAGCGTGTCGCCGGCGTCCTTCTTGCCGAGTTCCTCGGCGAGTTTGATGCGCTGGGCCTCGCCCCCCGAGAGGGTGGTCGAGGGCTGGCCCAGTTGCATGTAGCCCAGGCCGACGTCCTTGAGGAGCTTCAGCCGCCGTCGAATGCCGGTGTGGCCCTCGAAGAACTCGTGGGCTTCGTCGACGGACATGTCCAGCACGTCCGCGATGGTCGCGTCCTTGTAAGTTACGTCCAGCGTGGCATCGTTGTACCGGGCGCCGTCGCACTCCTCACAGGGCACGTACACGTCCGAGAGGAAGTTCATGTCGATCTTGACGGTACCCTGGCCGCCACACTCCTCGCAGCGCCCGCCCTTGACGTTGAACGAGAAGCGACCCTTCTCGTAGCCGCGCTGTTTGGCGAGTTTGGTCTCGGCGAACAGCTCCCGGACGTGGTCGAAGACGTTGGTGTAGGTGGCGGGGTTCGAGCGGGGCGTCCGGCCGATCGGCGACTGGTCGATCAGGCGCGCGTGCTCGATCTCGCCGATCCCTTCGATTCCGTCGTGGTCACCGGGGTTCACGGAGGTGTTGTCGTTCATCCGGCGGGCCAGGCCCTTGTAGAGCACTTCGTGCATCAGCGTGGACTTCCCGGAGCCCGAGACGCCGGTGATCGTCGTGAACTCGCCCAGCGGGATCTCGACGTCCACGTCGTCGAGGTTGTGCTGTCGGGCACCCCGAATCGTCAGGTGGCCGTCGGGATCGCGGCGCTCGTCCGGAACCGGGATCTCCTTTCGCCCCGCCAGGTAGTCGCCCGTGATCGAGTCCTCGTGTTGTGTCACCGCCTCGACGTCGCCCTTCGCGACGATTTCGCCGCCCTCCTTGCCGGGGCCCGGGCCCATGTCGATGATCGTGTCGGCCCGGCGCCAGGTCGCCTCGTCGTGTTCGACCACGAGCAGGGTGTTCCCGAGGTCCCGCAGTTCCTCCAGCGTGTTCAGCAGGCGGTCGTTGTCGCGCTGGTGGAGCCCGATCGAGGGTTCGTCGAGCACGTAGAGCACGCCCACGAGGCCCGACCCGATCTGGGTGGCCAGGCGGATGCGCTGGGACTCGCCGCCCGACAGCGTCGACGCCTCGCGGTCGAGCGTGAGGTACTCCAGGCCGACCTCGCACATGAACCCGAGGCGGGCGCGGATCTCCTTCAGGATCTCCTCGGCGATCCTGGTCTGGCGCTCGTCGAGGATCGCCTCCATGCCCTCGAAGTGTGCGAGCGCGTCGCCGATGCTCATCCGATTCACCTCGGTGATCGACGTGCCATCGACCAGCACCGACCGCGAGGCGGGCTTGAGCCGGGTCCCCTCGCAGGCCGGGCAGGTCGTGACCGACATGTACTCCTCGATGTGCTCCCGCGTGCCGTCGCTGTCGGTCTCGACGTACCGGCGCTCGAGGTTCGGGATCACGCCCTCGAAGGGTTGCTCCTTGTGCCGGGTCCCGTTCGAGGTCGCCCACTCGAAGACCACGTCCTCGGTGGTGCCGTGGAGGAACGCCTCCTGCACTGCCCCGTCCAGGTCCTCGAAGGGCGTCGCGACGTCGACGTCGAAGTGCTCGGCGACCGAGTCCAGCCGCCGCCGGTAGTACGACCGGTTGTAGCTCCAGGGCTCGAAGACGTGCTTGAGCGGTTTCGAGGGATCCTCGATCACGAGATCCTCGCTGACCTCCTTCGTCTCGCCGATCCCCTCGCACTCCGGACAGGCCCCGTGGGGCGAGTTGAACGAGAAACTGCGCGTCTCGATCTCCGGGATGTCGATCCCGCAGTGGACGCAGGCGAGGTCCTCCGAGAACTCGGCGACGAGGCGGTCGTCGGCTGTCGCGTCGCCCGGATCGTCTTCGTCCTCGCCCTCGTCGTCAGAGAGGTCGCCCGTCGATCGCGCCGTCGCGCCACCCAGTTCGACGCCCTCGGGCGGGTCCGGGACGATCACCTTGATGACGCCGTCGGCCGCCTCGAGCGCGGTCTCGACCGAGTCGGTGATCCGCGAGCGCGCCTCGGGCGCGACCGTGATCCGGTCGACGATCACGTCGATCGTGTGGTCGTAGTTCTCGTCCAGGTCGGGCCGGTCGAGCGTGAGGTCGTACGGTTCGCCGTCGACCTCGACCCGGGCGTACCCCTCGCTCACGAGTTCGTCGAAGCGATCTTCGAAGGCACCTTTCTGGTCGCGCACGATTGGGGCGACGATCTTCGCCCGCGTCCCCTCGGGGAGGTCGAGGACCCGCGAGACCATCTGGTCGGCGCTCTGTTCGCCCACCTCGCGCCCGCACTCGGGACAGTGTGGCGTCCCGACGCGGGCGTACAGCAGGCGGAGGTAGTCGTGCAGTTCCGTGACGGTCCCGACCGTCGAGCGGGGATTGTTCGCCGCGTTCTTCTGGTCGATCGAGATCGCGGGGGAGAGCCCCTCGACCGTCTCGACCTGCGGTTTGTCCATTTGACCCAGGAAGTTCCGGGCGTAGGCCGACAGGCTCTCGATGTACCGGCGCTGCCCCTCGGCGTAGACGGTCTCGAAGGCGAGCGAGGACTTGCCCGACCCCGAGAGCCCGGTGACGACGTTGAACTCCTCGCGCGGAATCTCGACGTCGAGGTCCTTGAGGTTGTGCTCCTCGGCCCCCCGGACCTCGATGTACTCCTTCGGCATCTATACTCCGCCAATGTCCGCTGGATAATGGGCGTGTCGATGCCGGAACCGGGACGGTGACGATCCGCGTGGGTACCCGCCGCGACCAGCCTTTTCCAGCCGTGGAGCCTACCCGCGGCCATGGCGGACGCCGAGGCCGGGGCGGGTCGACCGGTCGACTGCTCGGACGACCGGTACGTCGTCGTCCAGCCGGCGATCGGGAACGATCATCTGGTCGAGGACGCCGGAGGGAACGTCGTCCTCGAAGGGATCCGGGAGCGCCTCATCATGGGCGAGGAGACGACGTTCTCGAACGTGGACGGAAGGCCCGCGCTGACCGTCCACGCCGGGCCCATCCTCGACCTGGCCGGCGACTACACGGTGATCGACGAGACGACCGGCGACCCCCTGGTCCTGCTCGACCCTCGCTTCTCGATGCTGACCGAGCGGTGGGTGCTGCGCGACCCCGACACGGAGGCCGTGGTGGCCGAGATCGAGAACCGCAGCAAGACCGCTTCGTTCCTCCGGCACCTGCCCTTCCTCGGGATCGCCTTCCGGACGCTTCCGTACGGCCTCGAGATCACCGACGCCGACGGCCTCCACGTCGGTGCGATCGAACGCCGGTTCGGCCTCGACGGGCGGTACGTCGTTCGGATCGACGACGATCGAACGGTCCCGCGCGAGGCCGTCGTCGTCGCGACGATGGTGATCCACGCGCTCGGCGCGACGTGACCCGTCGGCGGTCGGTCGCCCCGGTCGGCAGTCTTCGCGAACGAATCCCATGTCACCCGAGCGCAAGCCTGTAGAAAGTTTAATATGACCCCGTCCATCGGGTGGTGTACAGTCATGCCCCAGTTCGCAACCATTCGCGACTGATCCTGTCGCGCCCCGCCGCGTGGCTTCCACGCGGGGCGCACCCTGGGGCCGCGGCAGGATCCCCACGGCTCGCGCCGTGGCTGCCGCATCGTCGTTCGACCGATACTGCGATCACACAGACACCAATGAATCGATCACACCGACACGGAAACCCGTCGCACAGCCCGTCCAACCGAAACCGAGCGCCGGGGGTCGACCCGCCGGTGCTCTCCGAGCGTCCGCTCGCGTCCGTCGCCGCGCTCGCCGTCCTGTCGGCCCTCCCGCTGGCGGCCCTCCTGGCCGTCGCGTTCCCGGGGGTCGCCCTTGGACTCGTCGCGGGCGGCGTCGCCGTCGCCGCGATGCGGCGCCTCCGTCGCTGGCGCGGTCCCGTCCGCCTGCGGGTCCCGCGCCTCGACCTCGAGGTGTCCGTCGCCCGCGTCGTCGACGAGTGATCGTCGCCGACTTCGCTGACGTTTTGGCATTCCATTCGCGACTGACCCGCTGACGGTTCGCCCCTCCACGCTCGTCGTCGTTTCCGTCGTTTCGACCTTCCACTTCGTACCGACGACGTCCCGCTCACACCGTCTCCGGCAACCATCCGCCGTCGACTTCCACGTTTTCCCCGGAGACGTACCCCGAGTTCTCGTCGAGGAAGAACGTGATCGCCTGGATGACGTCCTCGAAGGCGGCCGGGCGGCCCCGCGGGAGGTCGTCGGGGAACTCGTCGGAGTTCTCGATCACGTACGGCGAGACGGCGTTGACGGTGATCCCGTCCTCCTGCGTGTCCGCGGCGAGCATCCGGGTGAACATCAGAACGCCGGCCTTCGCCGCGAAGTACGGGAAGTTCTTCGGCGAAACCAGCCCCTTCTCGGCCGAGGCGTACCCGACGTTGACGATCCGGCCCCACTCGCGCTCGCGCATTCCGGGCACCGCCCGGCGCGAACAGAGGTACGTCGCGTCCAGGTTCGTTTCCATCACCGTCCGCCAGGTGTCGTAGGACAACTGGCTCCAGTGGGCCGGGGCGAACGCGCCGACGTTGTTCACCAGCACGTCCACGCCGCCGAGGCCGGCCTCGATTTCGGCGAACAGCTGGTCCACGTCGTCGGGGTCGGTCACGTCGGCCTGGACGGTCGTCACCCCCACATCGGCGTCACCCCGTTCCCGGGCCCGCTCGGCCACCTCCCGCGCCCGGCCGTCGCTGGTGCGATAGTGGACCGCGACTGACGCGCCGCGGTCGGCGACCGCGAGCAGAATCTCGCGGCCCAGTCCCTTTGCGCTGCCCGTCACGAGGACGACACGATCCGAGAGGTCGACGTCGATCATACCTCCCGAGTCGGGACGACGTGACAAAACATCCATCGTCTGTCGTGCGGCAAACACGTTGTTCCCTCCGGGCCCTTTTGCAGTCCATGGAACACGAAGTCGGACATCGGCCGTCGTTCGCGCTGCTTGACCTCTCACTCGAATCGGGGGAATCGATCACCGCGGAGGCGGATGCGCTCGTCTCTCACAGTGAAGGCATCGAAATCACGACCAGTCGCGGGAAGGGCGGGTTCCTCAAGTCGATCAAGCGCGACCGTCGGCGGCGAGCGGTTCTTCCGGAACACCTTCGAGGCGACCCGCGACGGGAGCGTCACGCTGGCGCCGCCGTTGCCGGGTTACATCGACCACGAGCACCTCAACAGCGAGACGGTGTACGTCCAGTCGGGCGGGTACATCGCCGCCGATAACGACGTGGACGTCGACGCGAAGTGGGGCGGCGCGCGGACGTTTCTCGGCGGCGAGGGGCTGGTCTGCGAGTTCGAGGGGTCGGGGACCGTCTGGCTCCAGACCCGCAGCCAAGACGCCTTCGTTTCCTGGCTCGTCCCGCAGTTGCCGGTCAGTGAGAGCGACAACGGCAACGTCCAGTTCGACGTGGGCGACGTCGACGGGTTCCTCGCGGCCGTTCTCTTCCTGGTCGCAGTGCCGGTCGTCGCGGTCCAGATCAGCAACAAGAACGCGGCCGTCCTGTTCGTCCTGCTCGCCCTCGTCTCTTCGCGTCCGATCCGGGCCGGCGGTCTGCTCGCCGCCGGGGCGCTGTTCGCCCAACAGGTGGTCTTCGCCATCCCGGCCGTGGCCTGGATTGCCGGGAGCAGGGGGCGGACTCCCCGGGTCGGTGGCTCGCCCTCTTCGCGGGGACCGGGGTCGGCCTGGTCGCCATCGCGTACGGGCTCGTCGGCATTGTCTGGGGTCCCGAGTCGACGATCCGGGGCCTGGCACTCGCCGCCGGTCGGGGCGGGCCGGGGGCGATGGGAAGCACCTACTTCCTGGGCGGGATGGGTCGAGAACAGTCGCTGCTGGTGAACCCCGGGAAGTGGCTTTATAGCACGTACGTCGTCCTTCACAGCATCTTCTTCCTGGTCGTGCCCGCCGTCGTGGGCGCGGGATCGGCGATTCGAGCCTCGACCGACCCGACCGGGGTCCCCGTCGAACGTCAGTTCCTCCTCGTCGGCGGGCTACTGGCGCTGTCGCTCGCCATTCGCCCGTACCGGAACTACTGGGTCCTGTTGCTCCCTTTCCTCGCCGTGCTCGCCGGTGCGGGGTACGGGCGGATCGCCGACTTCGGGACGTCGCTGGTGCCGGACGGTGAGTGAGAGCGGCCTGCTGGATCCCGTCGGGAGTTAAGTTACGTCGGCCCGCCCGTGACGCTAATGACCTACCACGCGGGAGTGGACCTCGGTGCAACCCAGGTGCGAGCCGTCGTCGCCGAGATGGAGACGGACGACGTGCTCGGGGACGACGTGACCGTCGTCGGCAGCGCCCACCGATCGACGCCGCAGGGGCCGAACGGCCGGGCGGTGACGGAGGGCGTCCTCGACTGCCTGCGAGACGCCTGTGCGGACGCCAGCATCGAGCCGACCGACCTCGAGGCGGTGGGCATCGGGTCGATCGGCCCCCTCGACCGCGACGCCGGCGCGGCCGTCGCGCCGCCGAACCTCTCCGGCGACGTGGGACGCGTTCCGCTCGTCGACCCGATCGCCGACCTGACCGGGCTGTCGGCGACGGACCGCGTGTTCCTCCATAACGACACGGTCGCCGCGATTACCGGCGAGCGCGAACTGGTGCCGGACACGCCCGAGAACGCGGCCTACCTGACCATCTCCAGCGGGATCGGCGCGGGCGTCTGCGTGGACGGGAACGTGCTCTCCGGGTGGAAGGGCAACGCCGGCGAAATCGGGCATGTGACCGTGGACTCCGAGGGTCGCCTGACCTGTGGATGCGGGAAGGACGGCCACTGGGAGGCCTACTGTTCGGGCGAGAACCTGCCGGACTTCGCCCGCCTGCTCCACGACGAGGACCCGACAGAGACGGCCCTGCCGCTATCCGAGGACGACTTCGCCGCTCCCGACGTGTTCGCCCGGGCCCCCGAGGACGACCTCGCCGCCCGGGTGGTCGACCGCGCGGCCGACCTGAACGCGCTCGGAGTCGCGACGATCGCCCACGCGTACGCACCCGAGGTGGTCTCGATCGGCGGGAGCGTCGCCCTCGAGAACGAGTCGCCCGTGATCGACGCGATCCGCGACCGGATCGACGACCACGTGATCACGAACGTCCCCGAGATTCGACCGACGCCATTAGGTGAAAACGTCGTGGTGAAGGGCGCGCTGGCGAGTGCGATCCTGGAAACGCGATAATCGGCAGTAGACAGCCGTTGACCGCCCGCCTATCCCAGCGCTTTCTCCACCCGGGACGCCACCTCGCGGGCCTTCTCCGCGAGGTCCTCGGAAACGTAGCCCTCTTCGACCGCCTCGTCGAGTTCGTCGTCGTCGACCCGTTCGGTGGAGCCGTCCGGGTACTTCACCACGTCGACGTGGAGGTCGACGTACCGGATCTCGTCCGGGAAGATCTCGACGGGCGTACAGATGTTGACGTACGTCCCCTTGCGTTCGCCGTCCGCGCCCCGGTAGGCGGTCGGGTACCACCAGCGCCCCTCGGTGAACTTCGTGATCGCGACGTCGCCGCGCTCGCGGGGGGTGCCGAGCGCGTCGTAGGTGCCACTGCCCGACGCCTCGCGCCGGAGGGTGATCCTGCCATCGGGATCCCGTTCGGTGACCTCGCCCCGACCCAGGACGATCGTCTGCCCCTCGGGCTTGCCGTGGGCGACGAGCAACCCGTCGCCCTCCGTGGGCCCGAACTGCCGGGTCACGACGTCGAAGGGGAACTCGTCGTCGGGATCGCACAGCGCCTCGACGAAGTCGACCGCGCCGCCCGCCGCCTCGTTCCCGGCCTTGATCCGGTGGTGTCCCGTCATCGTCGTCGTCACCTCGCGACGGATATCGTCGAGGGCGAAGCGCGATTCCCGACCGAACCAGATCCAGCGGGTTTCCGTGGGGGCGGCGATCAGGGTCGGGGTATCGGACGTCCCGGGGACGTCCTCCGGACCGTCGTCGATCGCTTCGGCGAGGTCACGCGCCCGATCGGCGGCGTCCTCGAGCGCCGTCCGCATGACGTCCATGTCGACGTCGAGGGCCGCCGGCAGCCAGCGCACGCCCCACCCGTCGGGCCAATCGAGATCGAGCAGTTCGGTCGTCCGGACGAGTTCGGTCGCGCGCTCCCCCGAGACGGCCGCCGTGACGCCCTCCCGGCCACGAGAGAGGGTCACCAGGTCGGTCTCGACGCGGATCCCGCCGCCGAGGTCGGGGTTCCGGTCGCTCCAGGGCGGCGCTTCCTCGTGGACCTGCACCCGGATGCGGTCCCCCTCGTCGACGTACCCGTCGACGGCGTCGAACGGGAGGAACCCGACGCGGTCGCCGAGGTCGACCAGCGCGCCGCTCCCCAGGGTCTCCTCGACGACCCCGTCGAAGACCGCGTCCCTGGCCGCGGAGTCGGTCCAGGCCAGCACGTCGACCCCGACCGACTCGATGGCGTCGGCCACGTCCGCGACCGCGTCCGTCTCGCCCGTCACGCCGACGCCGAGTCGATCCGTCGTCGTCTCGACGGTCGCGTCGCTCGGGCCGGTCCCGAACGACTCGTCGAACCGGTTCCGGATCGGGTCGGACGCCTGCACCACGTCGTGGCCGTTCTCGTTCAGGCGCCGGGTCAGTGCGGTCGCGTAGATGCCCCGGACGCGAACGTTCATCGGTTCGACCCCCCGAACGGGCGCTGTGTCGGCGGCCGGCACCCGTGGCCGACTCGATTCCTCCGGTCCTCGCGATTCATGTCGCCCGGTTCGAGGGCGGGGCTCTTCAGGGTGACCGTCTACTGTCGGGGTGTCGGGACGGCACGAACCGCGAACGGTCGTCGGGACGTTTCACCGGGGAAACAATTACGGGGGCGCTGTCCTTCCGCCTTGGTTATGGGGGATTCCACGGACCCGATCCAGCGGGCCACCGACCGGTCGCCGGACCTCTACGACGTGACCGCGTGGGAGCCGCGATCCGCCCTGGACCGCCTGGCCACGATCGTCTACGGGTGGGCCCAGACCTGGACCCGTTGGTTGCCAGTGCTCGTCTCCGTCCTGCTCCTCTACTACCAGCTCACGGCCGGGCTGGGGTCGGCGGTCGTCAACGACACGGTCCGGCTGCTGGTCGTCCTCTCGATCCTGCCGGCGTTCCTGCTCGCGGCGTTCGTCTGGGTCTCCGACATCACCACCAACGAACCGCTCGCCAGCCTGCTCATCACCTTCGGCCTCGGGATCGTCCTGGGTCCGTTCGCCGGCGTCCTGAACGTGCTCGTTCCGCTCGCGGTCCTCGGGCTGATCGCCGCCGTTCTCCTGACGGTCCTCGACGCACTCGGACGGTCAATTCCGACGGAGGAACTCGCACGGATCGACGTCGGGGGGCCGCTCGATCCCGTCGTCCTCCAAAACATGCCCGAGTTCGAGGGCGCGGTGCTGGTCGTCGTCCTCGCGCTGTTTTTCTACCTGGTGGTCGGTCCCGTCGAGGAGGGGATCAAGCTCCTCGCCGTCCGGGTGTACGCCTACCGGACCGAGTCCTTCGACGCGGTCGTCGACGGCGCGGTCTACGGCGCGGTCGCCGGCCTCGGGTTTGCCACCGTCGAGAACGCCCTCTACATCACGGACGCGTTCCAGCAGGTCGGGCAGGCCGCGGACCTGTTCGGGGACGGGATCGTGGCCTCCCGGGCGCTGGCCGGACCGGGACACGTCATCTACTCCGCCATCGCCGGGTACTACCTCGGCCTGGCGAAGTTCAACCGGGAGAACGCCGGGCCGATCGTGGTCAAGGGGCTCCTCATCGCCACGTTCTTCCACGGGACGTACAACCTGCTCGTCGGCATCGTCCCCGGCGCCGTCGCGGACGCGATCCCGTCGGTCACCCGGGCGATGGCGCTCGTCGGGTTCATCGTCGTCTACGACGGGAGCATCGGGTACTTCCTCTACCGGAAGATCCGGCGCTACCGGCGGATCTACCGCCGGGTCGGCGCCAGCGAGGGGGTCGAGCGCGCGATCGACGCCGACCTGGCCGAGTTCGACCCCCCGACCGGCCGGGACCGGGAGCCGCCGGAGCACCAGTAGCGGTCGGGGGTCACGGGAACCGGCGAGTCAGCGGTGGCCGCCGACCAGGGACTCGACGTATTTCGCGATGACGTCGGCCTCGAAGTGGACGGGATCCCCGACGGCTTTCTCGCCGAGCGTCGTCAGGTCGTACGTGGTCGGGACGATCGCGACCGCGAACGTCCCCGGGTCGCGGTCGGCGACCGTGAGGCTGATCCCGTCCAGCGCGACCGATCCCTTCTCGACCACGTAGCCGTCGTACGCCTCGGGAACCGCGAACTCGAAGATCCAGTCCTCGCCCACCTCGCGGACATCGGCGATCCGGGTCACCGTGTCGACGTGCCCCTGTACGAAGTGGCCGTCGAGGCGGGCGTCGGCCCGGAGCGCGCGTTCCAGGTTGACGACGTCGCCCTCGCCCAGTTCGCCGAGGTAGGTCTTCGCGACCGTCTCGGCGGCCAGGAACACCTCGAACCACTCGCCCGGTTCCGTCCGCTCGACCGTCAGGCAGGCGCCGCTGACGCTGACGCTCTGCCCGTGCTGGAGGTCCTCGACGACCGCGTCCCCCCCGATCCGGAGGCGCCGGCCGTCCTCTGTCGCTGTCGCGGCGACCACCTCGCCGCGCTCCTCGACGATCCCTGTGAACATACCCGTCCCTTGGCCCGGTCGGTCGAAAGGGTTGCGTCCGCGGTGGGGGACCGCCCACCACCGGAACGGGGTTTCGGGCGAGGGCGAGACGCTTATGGGTCCCTCGGGCCAATCCCCGCCGATGGCACGGGGCGTCATCGGTACGATCCAGCTCGCCGCCACCACGGCGATCGTCCTCCCGGTCGTCTACCTCGGGATCGACTTCCTCCTCCGTGGCCGCTCCCTCGTCGGCGCCGGGTTCCTCGCGGTGGCCGGCCTCATGCTCGTCCTGGATCGGTACGTCGTTCGCCCGGGCGACGTCCCCCTGGAAGCCGCGAGGCGGGCTGTCGGGCTGGTTGCGGACGAGGACGACGGCGAGTGAGCCGGCACCGACCGACCCGGGGTTCCGCCCATCGCTCTGCCGGCACGCGCGGGTTTTTCCCGGCCCCGGTCGCACGATGGGCCATGACGTTCAGCATCTGCGTCCGCGAGCGCTACGAGGACGCCCTCGACGCGCTGCTGAACGCCGACGACGACGAGAGCAACAGACAGCTCCACGGCGTGGACGCCGACGGGACCTTCGCGTTCTCCGGCGAGGACTGCAACCCATGGTACGGCCACGTCGAGGGCGACGGGTACACAGTCGCCGGGAACCTTCTCACGGGCGAGGCCGTGATCGACGCGACGGCAGAGACCTACGAGAAACACCGCGACGAGGACCGACCCCTGGCCGAGCGCCTGATCGAGGCCATGGCGGCCGGCCACGCCGAAGGTGGCGACAAGCGCGAGGACCTTCGCGTCCAGAGTGCCGGGCTGCTGGTCGAGACGACCGAAGAACGGGACGCCGAGCCGTCGTACAACGACCTCCGAGTCGACGCGACCGAAACCCCGATCGAGGACCTCGGAGACACCTACGAACTGGCGAAAGACGGCTTCGAGACGCTGGTCGAGCGGGCGGCGGACGACGAGGCGGAAGACGAAGCGGACGAAAACGGCGTGGACGCCCGGAACGACGACCCCTGATCCCTCACAAACGAAACCGGTCGGCCGGCCGGACCCCTGCTCCCCCGGCCCCGTTTCGACCTCGACGGGAGTCGCGACGTCAGCACCACCCGTGCCCCGACTCCCATCCGGACCTCACCGTCCAACGGTGTCATCGTCATAGCAGCACACCGCTGAAACCCACCAGTTCACGGGTGAGCAGAAGTACGTCCGGGAACCGTCTAACGATCAGAACCGGTAAGCACCGGGAAGTTGTAGGCGTTATTTATGTACCGTCGATTATTGCAAGCATCGCCATACCAGTCATAGCCGTTACTCCCGAGAACAGGAACCCCCATAAGATAACCGTTACGTCAGAAGAAGCCAGATGGCGGCCAAACGACCAGTAGAGTACGGCTCCGAGGATCGCAAAGACTGGCGAACCGACGTAGACATACCAGCTATTGTTCCATGTTTCCGCGCCGAAAAGTTTTGAGACCAATGAATTGTTCATTAATGATATATTTATTTCAATGGCTACAAAAATGTGTTGGTTTCACACGGTACTCGCCCGGACGGTCGCTTCGTCGTCGCCGATGGACGGGGTGAGCAACCACGCCCCTTCGGAGGACCTCCGGACAGGCGCTCGCAGGCCGCCCGCTCGACGTCGTCGCGGCCGCTCCCGCGGACGACGGCGGCGTTGACCGCACGGAGCGTTTGGAGAACGGCGCCGTACCGGTCCGAACTCCGAGCGTCGGTCACGGCGCGAACCCGTACAGCTCGTCGCCGACGTGGTGCAGGGACTCGATCACCTTGCCCGAGTCCCCGAGCAAGTCGTCCCCGTCGACCATGGCCCGGCCGACGGCGAGGGCCTTGCCGTGGGCCTCCTCGACGATCACGACCAGGTCGCCCTCGGCGATCGTCTCGTCGGCCTCGGTGATGCCCGGACGCATCACGTCCGCGCCGTCGCTGACGAACTCGACCGCTCCGGCGTCGACGGTGACGACGTGGCTCGTCGGGTCGTACTCGTTCGCCCCGCGGACCGTCAGAAAGGGCTCGTCGTCGACGTACAGCACCAGGGGCTCTCCGTCCACGAGCACGAGGTCGTACTCGTCCTCCTCGAACTCGACCAGTTCGTACTGGTCGCCGTTCACGTGCACGCCGAGTTCGTTGCCCAGCGCCGACTCGATCTCGCGTACGTCGTCGCTCCTGAGGTGATGGCGGGACTTGATGTTCATCGGCTTTCCGTCGGACGCCACGACGCATAAATCGCCCGCATCGGCCGCATCGCCCGCGTCGCGGCCCCGTTCCCGGTGCTTGCCGCACGTGTCGCTCCGGGGTCCACCGTGCGTGTCGCGGTGTATCACCTGCCAGCGCAGCTTCTTGTAGTTAGCCAGACTACACTCCGGCGTGACAGCCTTCACCTACGAAGACGCGGACGTCACGCCCGGTCGCCACATCGGGAAGGACGTCGCGTCGGGCCTGCGCGACGTTGTCGGCGGGCGCTCGAAGTCCTGGGAGAACGCTCTCATGGAGAACCAGGAGACGGCGATGGTCGAACTGCCCGAGGAGGCCCGCGACCGCGGCGCAAACGCCGTCGTCGGCCTCCACGTCGAGGACGGGACCATCGGCGGACAGGGCGGGATGATGAACGTGAAGGCGATGGGGACGGCCGTTCGGGTCGAGTAAGCGAGCGACCCGACCGGACGATCGGTCCCGGCCGCCTTTGCCAAGCGTTAGCACGCGAATTTTGACAGTCGAATTAAAATTCAGCAGTTATACCTTCCGTTGGTCACGTAGTTCTACCGAGAATGGGTTCCCACGACAGGCCCATCGAGGAGGTGTTCGAGGCGGTCGACAGCGGTCCCGATGGACTCTCCGACGAGGAAGCCCGTCGCCGCCTCGACGAGTACGGCCCCAACGAGATCCGCGAGGGGGAAGAGATCTCGCCGATCGAGATCTTCGTCGACCAGTTCCGCGACTTCCTGATCTACCTGCTGATCTTCGCCGCGATCATCTCGCTCGCCGTCGGCCTGTTCCCCGGCCACGAACCGGAGTACGCAGACGCGATCCTGATCGTGCTGATCCTGCTGGCGAACGGGGTCTTCGGGTTCGTCCAGGACTACCGGGCCGAGAAGTCCATCGAAGCCCTGAAGGACCTCTCGACGCCCGACGCGACCGTCATCCGGGACGGGGAGCGCCACACGATCGACTCCACCGAGGTCGTTCCCGGGGACGTGATCGTCGTCGAGGGCGGCGACGCCGTCCCCGCCGACGCCCGCCTGATCGAGTCCAGCAGCCTGGAGACCGACGAGTCCGCGCTCACCGGCGAAAGCACCCAGGTGGCGAAGGATCCCGCGCCGGTCGACGAGGACGCCCCGCTCGCCGACCGGACCGACATGCTCTACATGAACACCTCGGCCGTCCGCGGCCGGGGCAGAGCCGTCGTGATCGAGACCGGGATGGACACCGAGGTCGGGAGCATCGCCGAGCAGATTACCGAGGCCGAGGACGAGCAGACGCCCTTCCAGCAGGAAGTCGACGAACTCGGCAAGACGATCGGCTACGGCATCATGGGGATCATCGTGATCGTCGGCCTGATCCAGTTGCTGTTCACCGACGCCGGGGCCCTCGCGACACTGCTCGTGGCGATCACGCTCGCCGTGGCCGCCGTCCCGGAGGGGCTCCCGGCCGTCGTGACCCTGACGCTCGCGTTGGGGTCCCGGAAACTGCTCCGGAAGAACGCGCTCGTGCGTCGACTCCCGGTCGTCGAGAGCCTCGGGTCCGTCGACGTGATCCTGACCGACAAGACCGGAACCCTGACCGAGGATCGGATGACGGTCACGCGGATCCTCGCCGGCGGCGACACCTACGACGTGACCCGTTCCGGCACGAATCCCGGTG
>JBLGCL010000032.1:0-19408 GCA_047617305.1 Natronomonas sp. | reverse complement strand
CTGGGACTGCCCCACACTCGCCGTGACGTCGTCTTCGGGAAGGTCCTCGGACGGACGGCCACCCTGGCCATCCCGATCGTCGTCGGGTTCGGCGCCGCCGGCCTCTACGGCTCCCTGATGATCTCGGAGTTCTCGTTCGTGGACTACCTGATCTTCCTCGGCCTGACCGTCGCCTTCGCGCTGGCGTTCGTCAGCATCGTCGTCGGCATCTCCGGCTCGACGGGGTCGACCTCGCGCGCCTCGGCGCTCGCCGTGGGCTTTTTCCTCCTGTTCGAGCTGATCTGGGACGGGGTCTCGTTCGGCCTCGTGTACTTGGTCAACGGGTTCGCGTTGCCCGAAACCATGCCGAACTGGTTGTACATCGTCAACCAGATCCCGCCGAGCAGCGCCTACACGACGTCGATGATGGCGCTGATCCCTGACGCGACCGTGATGGGAGACAGTGCCGCCAGCGAGATCGACGCCTTCTACGCCACCGAGTGGCTCGGCGTCGTCATGCTGGTCTTCTGGATCGTCGTCCCGCTGGCGATCGGCTACTGGCGGTTCAGCCGGGCCGACCTCTAGTACTCCATCAACCGCGGTCTGATAGGTTCGGGGTCTAGCGATCTGAACTCGTAGATCGGTGATAGTTCTCGTCCCGCGTGGCAGATACAGAGGAAGGATCCAGCAGGAAGGATCCAGCACGTTGTCTCAGAGACGCGTTCGAAGATTTGTAGAGGCGGTACGGGAGTTGCCCGTTACCCGCTAGAATCGTGAGACTGGGCGTCGGCGACTTTCCATTGATCGGTGTAGTTCACAGAAACAGGATTTACACGTTTGCCGGGAATGATCCTGGAGCATGGTAGAACTGTTAGTCGCCGTCGGCCTGGTGGTGGCGGTGTTCGTCGGCTTCAACATCGGGGGTTCCTCGACGGGGGTGGCCTTCGGGCCGGCGGTCGGCAGCCGGATCGTCAGAAAGGCGACTGCTGCTGCACTGTTTACCGGTTTCGCGTTCCTCGGCGCGTGGACTGTCGGTCGAAACGTCATCGATACCATGAGCAGCCAGATCGTCGATGCAGCGGTATTCACACCCGTAGCGGGCGTCGGCGTCCTCTTTTTTACGGGCGTCGCACTTCTCATCTCGAACAGCTATGGCGTCCCGGCATCGACCTCGATGACGGCCGTCGGCGCCATCGTCGGGCTCGGGCTGGCGACGGACACGCTCAATGCCGCATTGATGTTCACGATCGTCTCGGCGTGGATCATCGCACCGTTGCTCTCCTTCTTCGTCGGTGCGATCATCGGTCGATACCTGTATCCCTATCTGGACGCCAGGCTCTCGTTCGGCCGACTTCGGGACCCGCTGATACGGATCGACACGACAGCGACGATACCCCGGCTATCGATAAACGAAACCGCGTCGTCCCGGGATCTGGCCGGCTCCGTACTGGTGGTTGCCATCGCCTGCTACATGGGATTTAGCGCCGGTGCCTCGAACGCCGCGAACGCGGTCGCGCCGCTCGTCGGGAACGGCTCGATCGAACTGGATCCGGCGATCCTCCTCGCCGTCGGGTCCATCGGCCTCGGCGGATTCACGATCGCTCGGCGGACGCTGGCGACGGTCGGCGACGACATTACCGACCTGCCGATTCTGGCCGCCCTCCTCGTTTCGTCGATCGGCGGGACGGTCATCACCGTCCTCTCCTGGCTTGGAATCCCGGCCAGCCTCGCGGTGAGTACGACCAGTTGTATCATCGGCCTCGGCTGGGGCCGAGCGAGTCGCGTGAAAACCCTCACGGAGATAGCCACCCCGTCGGCCGAAGCCGGGCCGGCGCCGGAAATGGGGGTCGGAGCGCTGGCGACGCCGCCCACGGACACGTCCGAGGACGCTCCCCCGAGTCCGACGGTCGGGGACCTCGCCGAGGACGAAACGCCGCCGCCCGACCAACAGCAGATCCCGGTCGAGGACGTGCCGGGAATCGGCGAGGAGGATCCCG
This sequence comes from Natronomonas sp., assembly GCA_047617305.1. Taxonomy (GTDB): domain Archaea; phylum Halobacteriota; class Halobacteria; order Halobacteriales; family Natrialbaceae; genus DATFIX01. Next base: position 17,432 of record JBLGCL010000032.1, on the reverse strand, counting down.
AACAACTCCTCGCCGAGAGCCTGTTCGATCCGGCGGCGTCGGCGAGGATCGTCCTCCTGTGGGTGTTCACGCCCACCCTGGCGGTCGTCGCCGCCTACGGGCTGTTTTCGCTGATCGTGTAACGACCGCCGGCTGTCGGCCGTGTCCTGATCGTGACCGGCGTTCCATCACGTCGACCGATCCGACCCGCTCCAGACCCGACCAGCGGCGTCGCCAGCCATCCACGCAAAAGAGCCCAGTGACCGTTGGATCGTCCCTGTCATACTCCTCGCGACGGTGCCGCTTCCAGCGACTGGCGCGTGAGAGCCGTCGATCGAGGGGCTGGCGAGTCCTTATCGTGCGGGCTCGCGTAGGAATCGTATGATCGATCGCGTGCTCGTCCCGATGGACGATTCGGAAATGGCGGAACGGGCGCTGAGATACGCGCTCGAAACGCATCCGGAGGCCGAAATTACGGTATTACACGTCGTCGGCGAGCCGTCGGCGATGATGGGGGAAGCGGTCGGCCTCGCTCTGGAAGAGGATATCGAAGCGGCAGGCGAGGAACACGCCAAGGAGGTGTTCGACAGTGCCCGTGCGCTGGCTGCCGAGACTGACACCGAGATCGACACCGCCGTGGCGTACGGGGGTCCGGCGAAAGCGATCGTCAACCGGGCCGAGGACTTCGACGCAGTCATCATCGGCACCCACGGCGGGTCGTTGGTCGACCGCTTGGTCGTCGGGAACGTGGCCGAGACGGTCTTCCGTCGGTCGCCCGTGCCAGTAACAGTCGTCCGGTAACGCTCCCACGGGACCTATCGAACCCTGGCTACCGATCAGCGAAACAGTGCTGACTGCGCCCGCCGTATCCATCACGGGGGTGCCGACAGAGAGCACGGATTTGAGGTGTTCGGGCGGGACGAACGGCCAATCCAACTCGTCAATCGACACGTGACGGACCACCAGGCGCCGACCGAGGTCCCTCCGACGAAGGGGGGAACCGGACGGGTTTTCCCGCGGTTCGACGCGCCCTACCGCATCACGAGCGCATAGAGGATGCAGGCCATGCCGACGATCTCGCTGACCTGCATGAGCGCCGCCAGGTAGACGAGATCGATCCCCAGCGAAACGTTGGCGACGCTGGTGAAGACGTAGACGAGGTAGCTGAGCGTCCCCGGGATCGCGACCGCGAGGACGAACCCGATCGCGATGAAGAGCATCGGCCGGCTTTCGTTGCGGCGGTAGCCACGGAACGCGACGTAGGCGATGGCGAGGCCGAACACGAGCGTGACCAGGCCGCTCCCGAACAGGGCGAGTTCCAGCGGGCCCATGTCCCCCGGCGCGGTCGCCAGGGGAACGACCGAAACGGTTCGGACGAGGGTCCCGAACACGGTTACATCTCCTCCACGAGTCGGGTGAAGCGGTCGGCAAGCGGTTCGCGCCGGTCGACCTGGACCTCGAAGGACCCCTCCCGGAGCGTCACGGTCACCTGCGAGAGGGTCGCGGCGTAGACCTGCTCGTGGTGGCCGCCGTCGGGGTCGGGCTTCGTCCGGGACTCGATCAGGTCCTGTTCCTGGAGCGCCTCGATCCGGCGATAGATCGTCGGTCCGGACGCGTCACACCGTTCGGTGAGTTCCTTGACTGTCATGGGTCGCGTGCTCGTCGCTGCGAGGATGGTGCGTGCGCAGTCGTCCTCGAGGAGGGCCGCGATGTCCTCCAGAGCCTCCCCGTCCGTCACGCCTACTGCTATTCCGTCCCGTCACATAAATCGATAGTCCTCCGGGCACCCTAAGGGACCGAGTCGGACTTCAGGGCCTGAAGTCCGGGTCGGATATATAAGGGAGTCTAGCCAGAACCGGTGACTGCCATGACAGCGATCGATCTCGATGGCGTCACCAAGCGGTACGGCGACGTCGTCGCCCTGAACGACCTCGACTTGACGATCGACGACGGGGAGATCTTCGGCTTTCTCGGCCCCAACGGCGCCGGGAAGTCCACGACGATCAACATCCTGCTGGATTTCGTTCGCCCGACTGCTGGCTCGGCGGCGGTCCTCGGGATGGACGCCCGGACCGACAGCCAGGCAATCCGGGCCAGGACGGGCGTGCTCCCGGAGGGGTTTCAGGTGTACGACCGGCTCACGGGTCGCCAGCACCTCCAGTTCGCGATCGAGTCCAAGAACACGACCGACGATCCCGATGCCCTCCTCGAACGCGTCGGCATCCCCGACGCGGCCGACCGGAAGGCCGGCGGCTACTCGAAGGGCATGAAACAGCGACTCACGATGGCGATGGCGCTGGTCGGCGAACCCGACCTCCTCATCCTCGACGAACCGACCACCGGGCTCGATCCCCGCGGGGCCCGGGAGGTCCGAGAGATCGTCCGCGAGGAGCGCGACCGCGGCGCGACCGTGTTCTTCTCCTCGCACATCCTCGAGCAGGTCCGGGCGGTCTGTGACCGCGTCGGCATCCTCCGGAACGGCGAACTCGTCGCCGTCGACACCATCGACGGCCTGCGCGAGGCGGCCGGCGGCGGGAGCACGCTGGCGGTCACCGTCGACGTCGCGACCGACGAGGCCCTTGAGGCCGTCCGGAGCATGGACGGGGTGCACGAGGTGACCGTCCAGGACAGTACCCTCTCGGTCAACTGCGACGAGGGGGTGAAAACGCGCGTCATCTCCACCATCGAGGACGCCGGGGCAACGGTCGAGGACTTCTCGACCGAGGAGACGTCCCTGGAGGAACTGTTCATGTCCTACACGGGCGAGGAGGTGCAAGCATGAGTTGGGCGGCCGTCGCGAAGAAGGACTTCCAGGACGCGGTCCGGTCGAGAGCCCTGTGGGGACTGTCGGTGGTGTTCCTGCTCTTCGCGCTCGTCACCACCTACGCCTACGTCGAGTTCCCGGACATGCTCGCCGGCGGGGACCAGAGCGGCGTCGGCCTGGCCCTGTACCTGGCGGGGGTCGCCGGCCTGTTCGTCTCGCTGGCCGCCATCCTCGTCGCCTACAAGGCGCTGGCGGGCGAGCGCGAGTCCGGCAGCATCAAGCTCCTGCTCGGACTGCCCCACACGCGGACCGACGTGGTCCTGGGCAAGGTGATCGGCCGCTCGGGCGTGCTGATGCTCCCGATCCTCGTCGCCTTCGTTCTTGCCGGGATTTACGCCGCGATGAGTCTGGACCCGTTCGGCATGGCCGACTACCTGATCTTCGTTCTCATGACCCTCGTGCTGGCGCTGGCGTACGTCTGCATCGTCGTCGGCATCTCCGGTTCGACGGGATCGACCTCACGCGCCTCGGCGCTGGCCATCGGCTTCTTCCTCCTGTTCGAGTTGCTCTGGGACGCCATTTCGATCGGCGTAGTGTACGTGGCCAACGGGTTCGCGATGCCGGCAACCTTCCCCGACTGGCTGTTCGTCGTCAACCAGATCCCCCCGAGCAGCGCTTACTCCACCGCCCTGTTCGCCGTCATTCCCGACGCGATGGGGCGCGGCGGGGCCGGCGAAATCGACGCGTTCTACGGCACCCCGTGGCTCGGCGTCGTCATGCTGGCGTTCTGGATCGTGGTCCCGCTCGCGATCGGCCACCAGCGGTTCAACAGCACCGACCTATAGTTGGCGCGAGACCGGACGACGCTTTTCTCCGGGATTCCCGGGTCGAGAGGAGTCGAGCTGTGAAACGGTGACCGAAAGCCTCTCAGGTGCGGACCGCAACCGGCCGGTATGACGATCGACTTTGCCGGTCCGACGGCCCCGGGAGCCGGATCTGCTGACACCGCCCTCCTTTACGAACCCGACGCCGGGATGGGGGCCGAGGAATGAGTTGGATCGCCGTCGCCCGGAAGGACTTCCGGGACGCCGGGCGATCGAAGGCGCTGTGGGCGCTGACGATCCTCTTCACCGTGCTCGTCGTCGGCATCGTCTACGTCTTCGGGGCGATCGGCGGCGGGGTCAACGCGGGCTTCGACACGTTGCTCGGGTCCTTCATCGGCCCGCTGTTCCTCCTGTTGCCGCTGGCCGGCACCCTCGTCGGGTACAAGTCGATCGTCGGCGAGCGGGAATCGGGAAGCATCAAACTGCTGCTCTCCCTCCCGCACACGCGCGGCGAGGTGCTGTTGGGCAAGCTCGTCGGCCGCTCGGCGGTCGTGACGACGGCCGTCCTGATCGGCTACCTCCTCGGGTCGATCGCGTTCGTGGCGCTGATCGGCGGCTTCCAGCCGGTCGACTACCTCCTGTTCGTCGGCATGACGGTCCTGCTCGGCGTCACGTTCGTCGCCATTGCGGTGGGACTCTCGGCCTCGAGCGGATCGAGCGGCCTCGTCCTGGCGGTCGCCGTCGCCCTGGTGCTTGCGTTCACCCTCCTCTGGGAGACGCTCTCGATGACCCTGCTGCCGTACCTGCTGGGGGACGCGGTGCTGGGACTCGGCGCGACGTCGGTCGAGTCGATCTCCACGTTCGTCCTGACGGCCAGTCCGCGGATCGCCTTCGTGCAGGGGCTGTCGTTCCTGCTGTCGATCGGTGGTGCCGCGCCCGGCATGGCCGGCGACGGGTCCAGGATCTGGCTCAACGACTGGTGGGGGTTCGTCGTCCTCGCGTTCTGGATCGTCGTCCCGACCGCGATCGGATACTGGCGGTTCGAAAACGCCGACCTCTGATCCCCACTGCCGACGATCGACCCTCGTGTCGCGCGACGCGGAGGGAGCCCCCGGTCGATCACAGTGGCACGATAGAACGGCCACACCGACACGTCGTCATCGCCACCTCGCGACGGGGCGTGCGAATGGGAGACGACCGTCGACCGCGGCGTGACCGGCGTTTGGCCCCCTGCCGGGACCGAAACGGGAAACCGACAGTGTGAGGGGGAACCCAAAACTACAGGAAATTTAACATTAACCGGAGTAAATCGTCCCTTATGGCACCCCGGAAGGCCGTAATGGCCGTTTCGCTCGCGGCGCTGGTTCTCCTCGCCGGTTGCGGAGCGCTCCCGCTCGGGTCGGACCCGGGGCCCGCGATACCGCCGGGTCTATCGGAAAACGGCGTGCAGGACGCGTCGGCACTCGCGTCGGCCCACCGAGAGATCCTGCGGGACCAGTCCCGCACCGTCGAGATCACGGAAACGATCCGCTACGAGAACGGGTCGCTGCGGGGCTCGAAACGGGCGACGTACCGGGTCGACCCCGCGTCGGGGATCGCGACGGCGGTCGTCGAACCGACGGTGTCCGGCGGCCTGTTCGCACCCCCGTTTCTGCCCTCCGCCGCCACGCTCGAGTTCTACCGAAACGGGACGACCGTCCTCGCGAAGGTGACCAACGACACCACGTCGAAGCGCCTCCCCGTCCAGGGGACGGAAGGGTCCCTTCGGAGCCCGAAGATGGTGCCCACGCTCCTGACGGCCACGAACCTGCAGTACAACGGCACCGTGAAGCGCGACGGCGAGACGTTGTACTGCCTCGAGGCCACTGCCCCCGAAGACGAAGCCCTGGTGGCGAAGACGGTCCTGTCGGGCCGGCGGTACGACGAACTGCGCAACGTCACCTTCCGGGCGCTCGTGACCGACGATGGGCTCGTCAGGAAATACACCGTCGAGTACGCGGTGTTCAAGACGGAGGGTTACAAATTCCCGGAAACCGAGGAGGGCCAGGTGATCCGTGGAACGCGGACGGTCACCTTCGAATCCGTGGGTACCACGAGCGTCGAGCGCCCGGCCTGGGCGGGCAATCAGTCGGCGGCGTAGGTCACAGGACGCCCCGCTCCGCGAGCAGATTCTGGAACTCCGTCTCGTCGATCACCGGCACGTCGTTGGCGTCGGCGTCCTCGCGCTTCGTCGTCCCCGGGTTCTCCCCGGCGACCAGGTAGTCGGTGTTGCCCGAGACGCTCGACGTGGCGTTGCCGCCGTGTCCCTCGACGAGGTCCTGCGCCTCGTCGCGGGTATAGCCCTCCAGTGCGCCGGTGAAGACGAACGTCAGTCCCTCGAGTTCGTCGCCGCCGGCGTCCGTTTCGACCGGTCGGGGATCGACGTGGTCGAGGAGCGCGTCGATCGCCTCGCGGTTGGCGTCGGTGCGGAAGAACTCGACGACGCTGTCCGCGACGGCGGGACCGACGTCGGGAACGCGCTGGAACGCCTCGCGATCGCCCTCCTCGGCCGCCTCGCGGATCGCCTCGAACGTGCCGAACTCGCGGGCGATCGCCCGGGCCGTCGTGCCGCCGACGTCGGGGATCCCGAGCGCGGCGAGGAAATCGGGAAGTGGCGGTTCGCGCGTGGCGTCGATCTGGTCGACCAGGTTCGTCGCGCTGCGCTCGCCCCACCCCTCGAGTTCGGCCAGGTCCCCGGGGTCGAGTTCGTAGAGGTCCGCGAGGCCGTCGATCAGGCCCGCGTCGACCAGCTGGTCGACGGTCCGCTCGCCCAGTCCCTCGACGTCCAGGCCGGCGTCGCTCCCGTAGTGTTCGATGGCGCGGCGCAACTGGGCCTCGCAGGCCAGGCCGCCGGTGCAGTACGCGACCGGCCCGTCGCGCTCGACGGGGCTGCCACAGACCGGGCACTCCCCGGGGAACTCGAAGTGGCCGTCGCTCCCGTGCTCGACCACCTCCGCCACCTGCGGGATGACGTCGCCGGCCCGTTCGACGCGCACCCGGTCGCCCACGTCCACGCCCAGTTCCGCGATCTGCTCGGGGTTGTGCAGGCTCGCCCGGGCGACGGTGACCCCGCCGACGTCGACCGGATCGAGCAACGCGACCGGCGTCAGCCGACCGGTGCGACCCACCTGGACGAGGACGTCCCGGACCGTCGTCTCCTCGGTCCGGGCGGGGAACTTGTAGGCGAACGCCCAGCGGTAGTGCCGCGAGGTCGCGCCCAGGTGCTCGCGGGCCGCGCGGTCGTCCACCTTGATCACGACGCCGTCGATCTCGTAGTCGAGGTCGTCGCGAACCGCGAGCAGGTCGTCCCGATAGGCGATCGCCTCGTCGATGTCCTCGACCCGTTCCACCCGGTCGTTGGTCCGGAGGCCGAGGGTCGGGAACGCTTCGAGCGCGTCCCAGTGAGCCTCCCAGGGGTCGCTCGACTCGAGCACGTCGAAGAAAAAGATCGAAAGCGGGCGTTCGGCCACGACCGAGGGGTCCTGCTGGCGGATCGTCCCGGCCGTGGCGTTGCGCGGGTTGGCGAAGGGGTCCTTCCCGGCCTCGATGCGCTCGCGGTTGTACGCCTGGAAGGCGTCCGTGGGCATGTGGAGTTCGCCCCGGACGGCCAGGAGCTCGGGCGGGTCGCCCCGCAACCGCTGTGGGACGGCCCGGACGGTCCGGACGTTCCGGGTGACGTCGTCGCCCTCCTGGCCGTCCCCGCGGGTGACCGCACGCTCGTAGACGCCGTCGTCGTAGATCACCTCGATCGAGACGCCGTCGAACTTCGGCTCGCAAACGTACCTGACGTCCTCGGGCTCGAAGCCGGCGTCGGCCAGTTCCGACCGGACGCGATCGTCGAAATCCCGGACCTCCGCGGGGTCGCCACCCATGTCGATCGAGAGCATCGGCGCGACGTGCTCGACGGTCTCGAAGGCGTCGACCGGTTCGCCCCCGACGCGCTGGGTTGGCGAGCCCTCCGTGTCGAGGTCGAAGTGGTCCTCCAGGTCCTGCAACCGCCCCAGCAGCGCGTCGTACGTGCGGTCGGCGATCAGGGGATCGGCCTCGACGTAGTAGCGGTAGTCGTGATACCGGATGGCCTCCCGGAGCAGGTCGGCCTGTTCGGCCGCCTCGCCCTCGGTCAGTTCCCCGGCCGAGTCGAAGTCGGTCGGCGGTTCCTCCACGTACGGGTTCTCACTCGGGCGTTGCTCGCCGGACTCGCTCATCGGCGGTGGGTGCGGACGCGAGCCGTTAGTAGCTACCGACCGACGGGCGGTCCGCTATAGCCAAGATATAACACAGCCGTAGTCCTTCCTTCCAGTATGGCCGAGGACGATCACGGGAAGTACAGCCCCGACGATGACGGGGACGACGACGAGGGGACTGACGAGGAACGGTCGTCCCGTGACGAACGGCAGGACGGGGAGTACGTCCACACTCCGGCCGTCGACGTGACGGAGTTCGAGTCCGAAGAGACGACCGAGAACGGGGTCGAGGAGGTCGTGGAGCACGACGGCGACGCCGAGGAGTCCGAGGGCACGGCGACGACGCCCGGAGAACCCCGATCCGACGAGGAGACCGCGGACGCCGAGACCCTGGAGTGGACCGACCAGGTGGGCCACGCCGCCGGGGTCGAGACGCCGATCCCGCGGAACCTCATGGCCAGCATCGTCGCGGTATTCATCGTTCTCGGGACCGGAATGGCGCTCCTCGGACTCCTGTTCGCGGGGATCGATCTGGTGGTGCTCGACTCCTTCCAGTTGCAGGTCTCCCTGTTGTCGCCGCGAGTGCTCCTGGCCACGATCCCGGCCCAGGCCGGCGTCATCGCCGTTCTCGCCGGGTTCTACGCCGGAACCCGCGAGGAGGGGACCGAAGCCGTGGTCGCGGCCGCGGCCGGGACGTTTCTGGGCGTCATCGTCGAGATCCTCCTCGTGACGGTGTTCGTCTCGGCCTCGGCGAACCTGGTCGTCCGGACCGAAAACCTGGTGCTCAGCGCCGTCTTCCTCGGGTTGATCATGGGCGGCGTCACCGCCGGGTGTGCGGTCCTCTACGGCCAATACATCACCCACCCCGACGGGCTCCTCGGCCGACTCTCGGACCGGCTGGCGACCGACGACCGCCGTGGCGCGTCCTCGCGGTCCCGGAAGTGACGGACGGTCCGACGACGCCCCGGGTCCGGCCGGTCGCTCAGCCGTCCAGATCCTGCCACTCGGAGACGCGCACCGCCAGCGCGAGGAACGCCGCCGCGCCTACTCCGAGAATCGCGAACGGGAATACCACGCCGTCGCTCGTCCCGAGGATCATCAGCCGCCGCAATCCCCGATGAAAGTGGTACAGGGGCATCAGTTCCGCGACGGTCTGGAGGTACTCCGGCATGAGACTGATCTCCCAGAACACGCCCGAGAGGAACATCATCGGGAAGGCGATCGCGTTCCCGAGGCTCGTCGCCGCGTCGGGGTCGTCGACGAAACTCCCGAGCGTGATCCCCAGCGCCGAGAAGGCGACCGCGCCGAGCAGGACGAGGGCGACCGACAGCGGTCCAGGGATCACCGTCACCCCGAAGGCCAGGTGAGCGACGAGCACCATCACCCCGGCGAGAACGAGCGCGAGGACCGACTGCTGGATCACGTTCGCGAGGATCCAGTCGCGCTTTCGAAGGGGCGTCGCGACGAGCCGTTTCAGCGTCCCGTCGGATTTGAAACTCGCCACCTCCGAGGTCACCGAGATCACGCCGTTGATCAGGACGATCGTCGCGATGAACGCCGGCAGGTAGTAGTCGACCGCCCCGAGGTCACGACTATTCATCGTGCCCGTCGTGATCGTTGCCGGCGGTTGATCGACCCCCAGGGCGCGTTCGTTGAACCTGGCGACGTGACTCTCGAGGATCCCCCGAACGGCCGGTCCCGTTTCGTCGTCGCTCGGCGTCAGGAACGTGATCTCTGCGGGCACTGACGAGTTCGTGGCATTGGATCCTTGCCGGCCCAGGCCCTGCCGGATCGAGTCCCGGGTCGAGTCGTTAACCTCGGCGTCGACCCTGTCTATCGTGTCGATGATGACGGCCTTGCGGGCTTCCGCCGAGCCGTTTCGAACCTGCCCCGCGAACCCGTCGGGTATCACGACGACCCGTTTGGTCCCGGACGACCGGTTCTCTCGCGCCCACCGGGAGAGGTTCTGATCGGGATCGATCCGTTTGACCGTGAACACGTCGTTTTCCGCCAGCGTCTCGACGAAGGTCGCCGAGAGGTTCGTCGGCTGGCCGTCCGCTCCCACGTCCTCGTTCTGGACGAAGATCGTGAAGTGAGCCGACCCGCCGGCGAAGACCAGGCTGAAGATGACCAGCAGGATGATCGGGAACGCGAGCGAGAAAAACACCGCCTCCCGGCTGCGCAGCCAGTTCTTGAACAGGACGACGACGAGAGTGCCGATCCGTCTCATCGTAGTTCCCCCTGGCTGTCCACCGAGCCCCCGACGAGTCGCAGGAAGACGTCCTCCATGCCGGCGGTGGTCAGCTGGATCGATCGGTTCCCCTCGAGCCGGTGGACCCGGCCGAACGTCTCCTGGGCCGTCTCCCGGTCGTCGAACAGGCCGACCAGGTTCCCGGTGTCGTCCCGGTAGACCTCCGTCGCGGCCGCGCGGAGCGTGGCCTCGACGGCGTCACCGTCGTCGGTCCCGGTTCCGTCCTCGGCCGCGTCACCGTCCTCGTCGTCGTAACCGTCGCCGTCCCGGCTCACGACGAGCTTGACGTCGCCGCCGTACCGATCGACGAGGGCGTCGACCGAGTCGACCGCCTCCAGCGACCCCTCGACCAGCAACGCGGCGCGGTCCGCCAGTTCCTCGACCTCCTCCATGTAGTGGGTGGTCAACACCACCGCCGTGCCCAGGTTCGCCAGGCGCTCGATCTGCCGCCAGGTGGACCGTCGAGCGGCGGGATCCAGCCCGGTCGTCGGCTCGTCCAGGAAGAGCACGGCCGGGTCGCTGACGAGCGCCATGGCGATCCCGGTGCGTTGCTGGAGGCCGCCGGACAGCGAACCGAATCGCGTGTCGGCCCACTCCGCGATGTCGAGCTGGTCGAGCACGTCGTCGACCGCCAGCCCGTCGACGTACATCCGGCGCGCCAGGGCGACGTTCTCCCTGACCGTCAGCCGGTCGAAGGTGTCGAACGCCTGCGGGACGACGCCGATGTGCTCCTTGACCGTTCGGGCCTCCTCGAGCACGTCGTGGCCCATCACGGTCGCCGACCCGCTCGTGGGGCTGCGCAAACATTCGAGCATTTCAACGGTTGTCGTCTTGCCGGCGCCGTTGGGGCCGACCAGGGCGAAGATCTCGTCGGCTCGAATCTCGAAGGACACGCCGTCCACCGCCGTGAGCGATCCGTACTCCTTGGTGAGGTCGGTCACCTCGACCACCGGGCCAGCCGTGCTAGCCACGTCGCCGTCCTCCCGAACTGCCGGCCGACCCTCCGAACGAAGATTCGACTGACATTTCCAATGGATTCACTGCCGGACGGTTTGAAACCTGTGGCCGACCGTGGCCGGTCGTCGAGGCGGGGGCGGGCGATAACACGTCCGCTGACTGCCGTCGTGTCCCTCGACGGAGGCCCCATCGCCAGTCGTGGAGACGCCCGATACACCGTCCCCGATACACCGTCGTCTCCGTCCCGGACACTGCTGCCGGAACCGCGCCACAAAAGTCGGGACCCCTCGTCGGTTCTACCGTGACGGGTTCCGACGAGCGGTTGCTGACGGGGTACTCGGGACGGCTGTTGATCGCCGTTTCGGTCGGCTGGGGGCTGATTCAGACGGGGCGACTGGTCCTCTCGCCCATGCTGCCGACGATCATCGAGGAGCTGGGGATCACGTCCGCGACGGCGGGGCTCTCGCTGACGGTCCTGTGGGGACTGTACGCGCTCCTGCAGTATCCGAGCGGGCGGCTTTCCGATCGGTTGTCACGGCGGACGCTGCTGGTCGGCGGGCTGACGCTGGCGGTGATCGGGTTCGGCCTGTTCACCGTCGCGACGACGTACCCGATCTTCCTCGTCGGGATCGTCGTCCTCGGGATCGGGGCCGGCCTGTATCCGACCGCGGCCAGGGCGCTCGTCTCGGACCTGTTCGTCGAGCGACGGGGGCAAGCCTACGGGCTGCACACCGCCTCCGGGGACCTCGGCGGGGCGACGGCCGCCGGGCTGTCCGTCGTTGCCCTGGCGGTGGCCGGCTGGCGGGGCGCGTTCCCGCCGATCGTCCTCGGCCTGGCGGCCGTCGCGATCGCCCTCCACGTCTGGGGCCGGGAACCGTACCGGGTCGAGCACGTCGACCTCGAGATCGGCGACACGGCGCGGCGACTCCTGAACTCCGTGCGAACCCGCCGGCTGCTCGTCGCCTACACCCTCTACGCGTTCGTCTGGCAGGGCGCCACCGCGTTCGTGCCGACGTTCCTGCAGGCCGAAAAGGCGTTCTCGCAGGGGCAGGCCAGCGCCGGGTTCGCCGTCCTCTTCCTCGTCGGCGTCGTCGTCAAGCCGACCGCCGGGACGCTCGGCGACCGGACCGACAGCCGGCGGCTCGCGGCCGCCAGCATGGGACTGGGAGCGCTGGCGCTGTACGGAACGGTCGCCCTGGACGGCGTCCTCGCCATCGGCCTCGCGCTGGCGGTCTTCGCCGCCGGCCTGATGGCCGTCCCGCCGGTCCTGCAGGCGTACCTGATGAACGTCTTTCCCGACGGGACGATGGGTGGCGACCTCGGCGCGATGCGGACGACCTACATCACCCTCGGAAGCGTCGGCCCGACCTACGTCGGCGTCGTCGCCGAGTACGCCAGCTACCGGCTGGCGTTCCTCGGCCTGGTGGCCGCCCTGGTCATCAGCGGGACCATCCTGCTCGCGCTGTCGTTCGGAGGAGACTGACCGGCACCCGGGCTGCGGCTACCGTCAGGGCGACAGCAGTCCTCGAAGGCGATCGAAGAACGAGTGATCGTCCAGGGCACCGCGCTCGGTTCGCTCGCGTTCCGCGAGGATCCGTTCGTATTGGTTCACGATCGCCCGCCGTCGGTCCCGTTCCGCCTCGAGCGCGTCCTCCAGGGCGGCCACCCGAGCCCGGAGAACGGCGATCCTGGTCTCCTGGAGGGCGGCTCGTCGGGCCGGGATCGACGGTCGGGAGGTGAGCGCCGCGGCTCTGCCGACGTCCTCCACGGCGGTCACCGGGACGCGACGGTCGGCGGGAGTCGTCGCGTCGTCGGACGAGGAAACGGCCCCCTCGGCGTTCGGACGGGGATCCGAACCTGAGCCCTCCCGGGCGTTCGGCGGGCGATCGATCGCGGTCGGGTCGTCGGGCTGGTCGGCGGACATCGCGAAGTCACGCTAGGGGCTGACGTTGCAAAAAGGTAAGTCAGCCGATCGCCCGACGTGCGTCCGACGTCACGCCCGCTGTCGGTCCGGCGAGCAGGGGGTCCGAGAGCCTCGTTCACTCGCGGAGGTGTTCGAGGATCGTGTCCGCGTCGTTCGGGACGGGTTCGGGATCGGTACCCGCCTCGACGGCCGCCTCCGGGTCCTTGAGCAGGTGTCCCGTCGTCAGGCAGGCCACGTCCGCGTCGGCGTCGATCCGGCCCTCCTCGCGGAGGCGGCGGAGTCCGGCCACGCTGGCTGCTGAGGCCGGTTCCACGCCGACGCCCTCGGCCGCGAGGTCGCGCTGGGCAGCGGTGATCTCGTCGTCGGACACGGCGACGGCCGTCCCGCCGGTCTCGCGGAGGCCGGGGAGGGCCTTCGGCGCGTTGACGGGGTCGCCGATCCGGATGGCCGTCGCCCGCGTCTCGACCGTCTCCCAGCGCCGGACGTCGTCCCGACCCGCTTCGAAGGCCTCGACCAGCGGGGCCGCGCCCGCGGCCTGGACCCCGGCGAGGCGGGGCACGTCGTCGCGGTCGAGCGCGCCGGCCTGGACGAGTTCGCGGAACGCCTTGAACAGCGCGGCGGTGTTCCCGGCATTGCCCACGGGGAGGACGACCCAGTCCGGCGTCCGTCCGAACCCGCGGCGGAACGCCTCCAGGATCTCGAACCCGATCGTCTTCTGTCCCTCGAGGCGGAACGGGTTCAGCGAGTTCAGGAGGTAGGCCTCGCCGCGGTCGGTCAACGTCCCGACGAGATCGAGGCAGTCGTCGAAGTTGCCGTCCACCTCCAGGATGCGGGCCCCGTGGAGGCTGGCCTGCGCGACCTTCCCGGCGGCGACCTTGCCCGCCGGGAGCAGCACCAGCGTCTCCATGTCGGCCCGCCCGCCGTAGGCCGCGAGCGCGGCCGAGGTGTTGCCCGTCGAGGCGCACGCCAGCCGGTCCACCCCCACGGCCCGCGCGGCCCGGACGCCGACCGTCATGCCGCGATCTTTGAAGCTCCCCGTCGGGTTCAACCCCTCGTGCTTGATCCGCAGCGTCCGGACGTCGAGGTCTTCTTCGAGTCGCGGGACGCGGTGGAGCGGCGTGTCGCCCTCGGGCAGGGACACGCCGTCCTCGAAGGGGAGCGCGTCGGCGTAGCGCCAGACGCCGCGCCCGTCGAAGTCGGCCCAGGTCGGCAGGTCGTCGTACCGGACCTCGAGCAACCCGCCGCACTCGTCGCACGTGTAGCGCACGGCGTCGAACGGTGGGTACGTCGCCCCGCAGTCGATGCAGGCCAGCCAGATCCCGTCCGTCGCGTTCGGGGGCGGCGACGGCGGATCGGCCGACAGGCTGAGCGCGTTCATCGTCCGGGGGATGATCGCCGAGGGGCAAAAGACCGGGGAAACCCGACGCGATTCGCCGCCGTCCGACCGGCCTCGGGGCCGCGGTGTTCGACCCGACGACTTACAGCCGATCCTCGCCGAAGTCGTCGATCGTCTCGTGGACCATGTCGCTCCACGCGTCCAGGGCCGTGTGGAGCATCTCCTTGGCCTCCGGGAGCGGCGTCGGCTTGTACTGGTAGACGTAGCCGCCGGAGTCGAGCAGGCGACGCTCGCGTTCCGCCAGCCCGTGGTCGAGCAACGTGGTCAGCGAGCGGTTCACGTTGCTCCGGTCGCGGTCGAGTTCGTCGGCCAGTTCCTCGACCGTGCTGGCCGGCTGCTCCGCGAGTGCCAGGTACGTGCGGGTCACGTGTGGCTGGATCCCGAACACGCAGGTCATCACCTCCATGAACTGCGGGTCCGACTCCTCGAGCAGGTCGAGCATGTCCTCGGCCCCGGAATCGGTCATATCTCCGATAGACGGCGGAACGGAGATAAATGTGTGCCTGGGTTTCCACCGTCCGGGGGGCAGGGGGCCGCAGCACCCCAGGCCCCTTCCGCGACCCGACACCCCCCACGCCGCCGCCTCGTCCACGGCCTGACGCGGCGCCTGGAGGGGTGAGGCTTTTCCTGGGCTGGGTCGATGTCGCGAGTATGAAGATCGTCGTCTTCGGGGCGGGGAGCCTCGGAAGCCTCGTCGGCGGGGTGCTGGCCCGCGAACACGCGGTGACCCTCGTCGGCCGGGCGGAGCACGTCGGGGCAATCGAATCGACCGGGCTCCGGGTGATCGCCGGGTTCGACGCGCCAGCCGACGACCCCCTGGGGGAGGCGTTCCCCGTCACCGTGCACCCCGACGCGACGACGGACGGCCGGAACCTCTCGGCCGACCTCGCGCTCGTGACCGTCAAGGCCTTCGACACCAAGGAGGCGGCCGCCGACCTGGCGACCGGCTCGTTCGACACCGTCTGCTCGCTGCAGAACGGCATGGGCAACGAGGCGGTCCTCGGCGACGCGCTCGACGCTCCCGTGCTGGCCGGGACCACCACCTACGGCGCAATCCAGCGGGACCCGGGCGTCGTCGAGTGTACGGGGCTCGGGACGGTGGTTCTGGGACCGAGGGACGGCGGCACCTCCCCCGAAGCCGACCGGGTCGGCGAGGCGTTCCGCGCGGCCGACTTCGACGTGACCGTCGCCGACGACATGCCCCGCCGGCTCTGGGAGAAGCTCGCGGTCAACGCCGGGATCAACGCCGTGACGGCGCTGGCCCGGATCCGGAACGGTAGCGTCCTCGAGGGGCCCGCGAACGACCTCGCCCGCGACGCGGCGCGGGAGACGGCCCGGGTCGCCAGGGCCCACGGCGCCGACCTGACCGACCGCGAGGCCGTCGAGGCGGTCGAGTCCGTCGCGGAGGCCACGGCGGCGAACACCTCCTCGATGCAGCAGGACGTCCTCGACGATCGACGGACCGAGGTCGACGCGATCAACGGCTACGTCGCCGGCCGGGCGGCCGCACTGCGCGAGGGCCGCGCCACGACCGACGCGGACGCCTACGAGATCACGACGCCGGTGAACCGGACGCTGGCGGCGCTCCTCCGGGCGTGGGAGCGGGGCCGTGGACTCGGGGCGTAGACTTCCGTACCCCGGCGTCAGCCTCACGCCCGGTAGATGACCCAGAGCGCGGCGGTACCGCCGATCGCGAGCGCGAACCAGTAGCTCGTGAGCCGGTAGACGGTCGCGACGGCGAACGCCTGCGTCGCGGTGACAGCCGTCAGCCCGGCCACGAGCCACGTCAGTGCGCCCTCGACCGCCGCGAGGCCGCCCGGCGTCGGCACCATGCCCGCGACCGTCGAGGCCGGCACGATGAACAACACGAGCAGGAGCGACACCGGGAGGTCGAGCGACAGCCCGGCGAAGTACAGCGGGAGCGTGAAGAACACCCACCCCGTGTAGGAGAACACGAGGGCGTACAGGAGCCGCGACCGGTCGGCCGCGATCTCGTCGACCGAGCCGTAGAACCGCTCGATGCGCGCCCGGACGCTCTCGACGTTCACCCGGTGGGTGAGGCGGGCGACCGGCGCCAACGCGCCGACGACCCCCCGTTCGATCGCGTCCCGGTAGTGCCACCCCACGACGACCATCGCCGGGATGCCGACCCCGAGCAGGCCGAGCCCGATCGCGAGGTTCTGGACGCCGTCCCCGAGGCTCGTGCGGAACAGGAGAAAGCCCACCCCCACGACGGCGAAGTTGAAGAAGGGCAGGAGGTTGAGCAGATCGGCCGTCACGACGCTCGCCAGGCTCTCCTCGTAGTTTGCGTCGGTGTCCCGCGAGAGGACGAACGCGATGAACGGCTCCCCGCCGGCCTGCCCCAGCGGCGTGACGTAGTTGGCGAAGGTGGCGGCGAAGTAGGTGGTGAGGAGCTTCCGGTAGCGGACGCCGGTCCCCGCCTCCGCGAGGACGACCTGCCAGGCTTTCGCCCAGGCCGCGAGGCCGACCGCCGTCGAGAGACAGCCAGCGACGAACCAGCGCAGGTCGGCGTCACGGAGCCGCGCGAGCGTCTCCTCCCAGCCGATGATCGCGCCGAGGAGGTAGACGAGGAGCACGGCGACGGCAAAGCCCGCGACCATCTTCACCCCAGTCTCCCGGCTGGGCAGGGCTCGAGCGGAACCGTCCGAGGCTACCGAACCGTCGTCTCGGGTCACGGGATCACGCTAGTCGATGTAACCGAGGTCCTCCAGCCGATCCTTCGCGTCGTCACTCATCTCCGCGAGGACGTCCTCGTCGTCGACCGCCTTCCACTCGCCGCCGGCGCGCTCCTCGAACGTGGCGAGCGTCGCCTCGATTTCGTCACAGATGGCGTCGTCGGCCCCGACCAGGTTCTCGGTCTCGCCGGGATCCTCGTCGAGGCGGTAACACTCGTCGGCGATCCGCTCGTTGCGGACGTACTTGCCGTCGGATCGCCTGGCTGCTCGCATCCGCGAGTAGAAGCGCGAGTCCTGGTCGAGTTCGATCCCCGCCGCACTCGCCTTGTTCTCGAGTTGTTTCAGTTCGACGACCGGCCGGTAGTACTCGACGAACGCGTAGTCGGGGTCGATCGCGACGCGGTGCTCGTGGTCCGGA
>JBLGCL010000031.1:0-19727 GCA_047617305.1 Natronomonas sp. | reverse complement strand
CCACCTTGGCGGTCACGTCGACCCACTGCTCGGCCTCGTCGATGTCGGCGAGATCGACCTCCTGATTCTCGCGATCGACATCTTCGCGGTCGGTATCGGTGTCGTCCAGATAGTTGCTGAGGACGCTGCGCCGCGCCTCGTCGAGGGGCACCTTGTAGTCGTCGACGAGCGTGGAGAGACGCTCCTCGATGTCGGCGGGCGATACGTCGACAGACTCGGGCAGTTGCTCGTGGATGTCCTCGGCCGCGTTGCGTAGATCGGAGTCACTCATGGCTTGGTCATCTCCTCCTCGTGTTCAACGGGAGATAGGGGCCAGTACTGGTCGAGGGGGCTAAAACGTGTGCCAATCGCGGTGAAAGTGAACACGCAGTGCCCCGCGTGGACTCGTCGAATGCAGCGTGCAGAGCACGCGGTCAGCCGGCTGTGTGACGCTTTATGCCTGTGTCGTGAAATACTGCAGACATGAGCGATGAGAATCGAGAAATCGGACGTATGGCTGTCGGGTTGACGGCAGATACGGTCGCAACCGCCGTGATCATCGTCTGTGGATTGGCGTATCTACTGGCCGCCGCGCTTGCGCCGGGTCTAATCGGGAACGTCTCGACCGCGCTGTCGGCTGGCAGTATGGCGCTGATCGGCCTGTTGTTGCTCTGGAGCGTGGTTCGTGGCTCGCGACTGCTGACGGGACTGATGGCACTCGTCGAGATCGGCTCGATGGTCGGGAGCTGGACGGGCACGATCCGGTGGGCAGTCCCCTACGATCCGGGACTGGCCGCCGTGTCGATGGCCGGGGTGGACTTCATCGTCGCCGTGGCGCTCGTTTTCAAGACGATTCAGTTGATAGACATCGAGCTGGCCCCTCCACCAGAGCCATAGGGCACATTCGACGCGCCATTCGTCGGTTTCCGTCACCAGAGAACGCAGAAGCACAACTGGGACGGCGCGATTGTTCAAGTTCTGCCACCGCGTGCGCCCGCGTGGTGAGGAATGGAACGCGACCAGTTCCACGTGGAGACCACCACGGTCGAGGAACTAAAGATCGAGTTCGGTCGCTGACTCGACATCGAACCGCAGAATCTCGGGTTCGCCGGCGAGCAGATCGGGGAGTGCGGCCTCGAACTCTTGGAAGTGGTCGGTCTGCGTGTGTGCCTCGAAGGCGTCCTCGTCCTCGTACTGCTCGAAGAACCGCACCACGTTCGGATCGTTGACGTCGGTCGTCGCCCGGTAGTCGATCATCCCGTCTTCGGCTTGAGATTGTTCAACGAGATCCTCAATCAGATCGAGTGCTTCCTCGCGCTTATCCGGGTCAATCGGGAATGAAGCATGTAGGACGATCATCGCGTCTCGACCCACGAATGGATATCTGAAAAAGCCTCACGATGTCGAATACGAGCCCGACAACAGAACGAACGGAATGGAGGGAATCATTCCGCACTTGACTGGGTGTTATACTCTCGTCCGGTCTTGAACTCGGTCAACTCCTCGATTCGGCTCTCCAGCTCCTCGATCTCCTCTCGAAGTTCCTCGGCCTCGGGGTCGTCGCTCGTGGCGAGCCGGTCTTTCAGCCCCTGCAATCGAGTTTCCCGCTGTTCCTCATCGACCTCGGCCTTCCGGACGTACTCGGTCTCCTCGATGTCGTACACGTCCGATTCGGAGAGTTCCGTCACGTCGAGAGCGTCGTCGACCTTGTCGCGGTCGACGCTCAACACGCGCTCGCGGTCGATGCCCGCGTCCTCCAGCGCGGCCAGCACCTCCTCGTCGTCCCGGAGGTTTCGGTTGCGCCGCGTCGTTCGTTGGACGGAGCCGAACTGGCCGTGAACGGGCTGGTCGTGGTGCAGCCGATCCAACAGCACGTCTGTCACGTTCTGGCGCAGGTCGTTGGCATCGCGCTGGATGTCCGAGAGCAAGGTGTAGAGATTGATGAGGTCGGGCGTGTCCAGCGCCTCCAGCGAGGATAGGTCGTTCCGCTCCAGCGCGTCGACGAGAAGGAGTGCATCGCTGTAGACATCCACGTCGGGTTCAGTGCGCTCGGTGGAACCCTCGTCCGAGTCCTCGTCGTCTGTCCCCGTGATGATCTGGCTCCCGGTCGGTTCGTCGGTTTCGCGGATCACGCCCGCGCTCTCGTCGACCTCGAATCGTGGGTGCAGACTCAACACGGCGGGATACGGATCGGCGTCGGGCGGGAGCCTCGAAAGGTCGAATCCGTCGACGGCGTTACTGATGCGCTCATGGAGCGTCTCGAACTGGTCGCGCTGGAGCGGCCGCGTCTCGTCCACGTCACGGTCGAGAAACTCGACGACGATTCGGTGTTCCTGTGTGTCGGTGATCCGGAAGCGACTTTGAGAGAGTGGTGTGAGCAGGGTCGCATCCTCGGCGAGATCCTCGCACTCGTCGAGGAGCGTATGCCACGTGACGCTGAACGGCATTATCGGGCTGTATGTCAGGCAGTGTGTAAAGCGTGAGGGTGGTTCGCTCAGACGCCGAGGTCGCGGAACGTCCAGTCGTTCGGAAGGTTGGCGTCGAAGCCAGTCTCTTCGACGAGGTCACGGATGCGCTGTTCGACCGTTTCGTCCAGCTCGAACGTGTAGTCGAACTCCTCGTGCCAGTCGTAGTACCGGGGCATCCCCGGCCAGTGGTCGTCCGTCTTCAGCCCGTAGACGCAGTCGAGCAGGTAGCGACGATACGGCATATCGTCACGGGTGACGCGAGGGAGCGTCCCGTCGATCGACTCGTCTCTCACCAACTCTTCGAGCAGATCGACCGCCGCGTACTGGTCGGCATAGAACGCGTGTTCGAGCGTCGGATTGACGGAGAAGATGTCTTCCGAGGCGCGGGCGTGGAGACGGTCGGCGACCGAGTGAGCGGGATGGCCGATTCCCCACCCGTACGCGTGGACTTCCTCCCGCGCGGTATCGGCCGTATCGGGGGCATTGACTGCGATGGCATCGAGGTATTCGAGCCCTGCGACTGGAATCGCCTCCACACTCTCGGTCACCCGCGTGCGGATCAGATGCCGTCCCACGGCGTTCGCGACCGTGGGCGTCACGACCGGGATCTCGTCGTCTTCAGTGGGATCGTGAGCATTGATGACGTCCTCGAGGACTGTCCAACCCGCTGATCGCGCCGCCTCGTCGAGGGCGTCACTGACGCGCTCGTGGTACGGCCAGAACACGTCCCGGTATGTGTCGCCACTGTTGTCTTCCTCGAGTGCAGCCGAGAGGGCCGACTCGAACTCGACGACTGCGTAGTGAAGGGCGTCTTTGTCACCGTCCGAGAACCGATCGAGCAGGTTATCGAGTTCGGCAACGGACGCGTTTCGCTCTTCAGTTGGCGATGAGTAGCCGAGGTCAGGCCGATTTGAATCGGACGAAGTAGAGGATGTCTCTGATTGGACATCGCCACAGTCGTGGAGGCGGAGACGGGTGAGCGTCTCGAACGACTCTCCGCAATCGTCGCACTCGTGAGCCATACTCCGATTACAGGTGCTTGGCTGAAATGCGTTCTCTCGTCAGAGTGGTCGTTTCGTAGAGCGGCAAAACCTACATATATATTCCCACAAAAAGTGGGAATATGGTTACGGTGGATTCCAAGGGCCGGATCGTGCTGCCACAGGAGGTACGGGAACGCCTCGGGATCGAGCCCGGTACCGAAGTCAACATCCACGAGGAAGACGGCAAAGCAGTTGTCGAGCCGGAGGACGATCCCGAAAAGGTCATTCAGCGGATGGAACAGCTCATCTCCGAGGCGGCGACCGACCGCGACGCCCCCGACGAGGAGATGCATCCGATTGTAGAGGATCACGCCGAAACGATCCGCCGCCAAGCGACGAGCGACGCCGCCGATGAGTGATGGCCCATATCTCTTCGACGTCGGTGTGGTCGCCCTCGCCCACGCAGGAACGCCCGTCAGCGAGACAGCACTCTCGTATGTGAAGGATGCCATCGAGGGCACCATCAACGCTGTCGTGCCGTATCCGGCACTCTTCAGTGCTCACGTGGTTCTGACGAACTACTACGGATTTTCGAACGGTGACGCCTCTCGCCTGATGGGGAATTTCGCGGACGCGAGTCGAGTTCACTGGTACGACGAGATGCCCGAGCCGACAGTCAGGGCTGGATTCGACATAGCGGCGGATTACAATATCGACGGCTGGGACGGGTATTACGCACGGGTCGCCCTCGAAGAAGGGGTGGAGACGATTCTGACCCTCGACGACGACTTCGAGGACATTGACGACGTTACCGCGGAGGTCATACTCTCTCCAGCGGAGTTTGACACGCTGAACGAGTACGTCGACGCCTGATTCTGCCGTTCGTCCATCAGAACCGCGGAGTAAGCCAATTGCTCAGCCACCGGCAAGCGAAGCGGACGGTGAGTGAGGTCAGTTAGTCATCACAACAGACTGGGCCGAGTAGTTGCGAGACGCGTGCCTATCCACTGTTCTCAGCGAGTCGATGACCACCGTCCTCGGTTGTTCCTGATTTTACCTGTGGAAGTCCAAACCTGATCGTAGCGTCCGTTACATCTATTGCGTATCGTAACGTAGTGGATCGTAACGATGAAAACGGTCACCACGCGCATCCCGGAAGACGACGAGGAGGCACTCGCCGAACTCGAGGAGGAGATGAGTGCCGACCGGTCGGAAGTGCTTCGGCGTCTCATCCGGCAGGGTCTCGACGATTGGCGCACAGAGCGGGCACTCGACCAGCTCCGCGACCACAGCATCACACTCCGAAAGGCAGCGGAACTCGCAGACGTCTCGTACGTTGAGATGCTGACGCTCGCCGCCGAGGAGGGCATCGACGTCGGGTACACGACCGACGATCTCGAGCGCGACCTCGACCGCCTCTGATGGTGGTCGTCGACTCTTCCGGGCTGATTCCGCTCGCGTGGGTCGGCCGGCTCGATCTCATCTCGACCGCCTTCGACGAGATTCGAACAACTGAGGTAGTACGAGAGGGAGTCCTCACGGAGGGGAAGCGTGGTACTGCGGCGCTCGACGAGTTTCTGGCAGATGTGGCCATTCACGACACGCCAGCCCGGGCCGACGATGTGGCGTCGATGGAGGGTATCGCGGTGGCCGACGCGTCCGTGATTCTGCTGGCAGAGGATGACGAGGAGATCCTCCTCGCCAACGACAAGGGGCTGATCGAGGTCGCCCGGAGCCACGGCGTCGAGTGCTGGTGGGTGACGACACTGTTGCTCAGTTGTACCAAGAGCGGTGATCTGACGGCGGACGAGGCGACCGACCTCCTGTACGATCTCGTGGACAAAGGGATGAACCTGCACCCGAAGGTCTACTCGCAGGTGCAGAAGAAGCTCCGCGAACTCGGGGACTGACCGGGAGAAACCGCTCCGTCAACCCGCTGTCGTCGGGAGGCCGGGAACGAAGACTAACTGTCCTCCTTTCGTGATTTCAGATATGGGTGGAGAAGTACGGACGGACGAACAGGGGCGAGTGACGATCCCGAAGGGGGTGCGTGACCGGTATGGCGAGCGGTTTCGTCTCGGCGAGCTGGACAGCGGTATCAAGCCGGTGCCGATTCCCGACCATCCACTGGCGGAGTTGCGAGCGGCGGCTTCCGACGAGCTTCGCGAGGCATCGCTCGCCGAGCTCGAAGAAGCATCCCGCGACGAGGCACGCGGACAGACGACTGAGTTGTGACGTGCTTGACTGTCCGCTACTGCCTCCGAGTGCTCGGGGGGTTAGTTAGTAGTCACAACAGACCGGGCCGAGTAGTTGTAGTATTCGTCGCGACCACTCATGCGTCCCTCACCAAATTCCCTGACGTGTTTCGCGCGGGAACCGGAAACGAATGCGCGTTCATACGGGAATCGACGCCGTCGAAGCGGAAAGGGACATCGGATGGTACCGGCGGGGCGGGCCCTGCCAGCGTCGGCCACGGATGACTCGACACGCGTCTACGCGACGACCCACGAGATGGCCGTGCCCGCTCCGTGGACGGCGCGTTGGCGGTCGCCGAACTCGGCGATCCGGTCCAGGTCCACGTCGGAGCACGGGGGCGTTCGGAAGAGTAGTCCCGGATCGCGCTCGCCGTGTCGAAGATGCCGACAGTCCGCCCGCCGCACCGCGCGTTCCCCCTCGTCACGCGGTCGCGCTGGCAGTCAGGCCGTGGAGGAGCGGGTACGTCGCGAAGGCCGCGACCAACAGACCGGCGAACTGCGTACCCGCGGTGGCGAGGAAGCCGACCGACGCGGTGTCGTACAACAGCGGCGCGAGCATGAACCAGATCCCGAAGACGGTCGAGAGCGTCGCGGCCGGGATCGGCACCGCGCCGGTCCCGCGGAGCAACTGGAGCGTCCGAACGGTGAACACGAGGCCGAGCAGGCCGCTGGTGACGATGCTCCCGACGAACGCCCGGGATGGATCGGTCACGAACCGCGTCCCGACTGCGAGCAGGTTCCCGACGACGACCGCGCTCGCCGTCAGAAACGTCGCCGACTGTTCCGGTGCCGTAGCCGTGGCCGTAGAACGCAATCCGACGATAAAAACGCCTCTACTGGGCACCCCCGAGCCCGTTTGCGTCGGGCGTCCCCGAGTCGTTCGGACCGAATGAACCCGGCACGCTCGGGGGCGGGGGACTACTCCGTCGCCGGCCGGCCGCGGGGTGGTCGAGGCTGTCTCGATTGCGCGCGATCTGTGAACGGCGCTGGATCGCCCCCAGGCATACCCGCCGGAGGTCGTTGCCGAGGGGCACCGTGCAGTACCCCGCGGGACGACCGAGTACGGTAGCCACGAGTACCCGGCCCGTGGCTCCTCGAACGTGAACTGGGCGGGCGACGACAGCCCTTGCCTGCGGTGTTCGACGCCGGGCGAGCGCCCCAACCAGTTCCTGCGTATCCGTCGAATCAGTCCGGTCCCAGTCGCGCCAATCGAAGCGCGTTCCCGGTGACGCCGAGCGTCAGCCCCGCGTCCCCGAGCAAAACGGCTAGCACCGGGCCGATCAGTCCGAGCGGCGCCGCGACGGCGAGCGTCGTCTCGACGAGCAGGCTCCCCCACACGTTCTGCTTGATGACCCCCCGCCCCGATCGGGCCAGGGAGAACGCGTACGGGAGTCGGCCGAGGTCGTCCGCCATGAGCGCGACGTCGGCCGTCTCGATGGCGGTGTCCGTCCCCGCGGCCCCCATCGCCGCGGCGACCGTCGCCGTCGCGAGGGCGGGCGCGTCGATGACGCCGTCGCCGACCATCGCCACCGTTCGATCCGATTCGAGTTCGTCCACTGCGTCGACCTTCTCGTCGGGGAGCAGCCCCGCCCGCACGTCGTCGATCCCCAGGTCGTCGGCGACCCCCCGGGCTGCCGCCTCGTCGTCCCCGGTGAGCATCACCGTCTCGACGCCCATCGTCTGCAGCCGTTCGACCGCCCGCTCGGCGTCGCCGCGGGGCTCGTCCGCGAGGGCGATCGCTCCACTGATCCGGTCGTCACGACCGACGAGGACGACCGTTGTTCCCTCTGTCCTAACTCCCCGATCCGACTCGTGTCGAACGGCACGCCCTCTGTGGCCGTCCGGGCAGCGGCGCCACCGTCGGTCGCGACGCCGTCCTCGCCGCCCGGTCGGTCGAACAGCTCCGGCCGTCCGATGCGGTACGTCTCACCCTCGACGGTCGCCCGAACGCCACGGCCGGCCATCGACTCGAAGTCCGTCACCTCGGCGGGAGCGACGCCCCGTTCCTCGGCGTGCTCGACGATCGCCGCGGCGATCGGGTGGTCGCTCCGCGTTTCGATGCCCCTGACGACGCCCAGAAGCTCCGTTTCGTCCACGTCGGGTGCGGGAATCACGTCGGTCACGGTCAACTCGGCGGTGGTGAGCGTCCCGGTCCTGTCGAACGCGACGGCGTCGACCATGGCGAGTGCTTCGAGGTAGCGACCACCCGTCACGAGAACGCCCTGCTTGGCGCCGCTGGTAATCGCTGAGAAGCCGCTTACCGGCGTCGAGATGACGAACGCACAGGGACAGGCGATGACGACGAGCGTGAGCCCGCGCACCAGCCACGGGTTCCAGGCGCCGCCGAGCGCCAGCGGCGGGACGGTCGCGACGAGGACGGCGAGGCCGACGATGGCCGGCGTGTAGTAGGCGGCCAGCCAGTCGACGTACCGCTCGATCGCCGTCCGGTTCGCCCGTGCTTCCCGAACGAGGTCGATGATCCGGGCCAGCGTCGTGTCGTCGGCCGCGGCCGTGGCGTCCAAAGCGTCCGGCCCCACGGTCACCCGAACGGCGACGACGGAGTCCGGGGCGGTCTCCCGGACCGTCCCGACTGCCGCCGGGGCCCAGCCGTCGACGGCCACGATCGGCGGGTCGTCGACGGACGGGGGAAGCCCGTCCGCCGCGTCCTCGGGATCGCTCAGGGGGACGACCGTCGACGGGTCCACGTCGTCGGGCACCTCACCCGCGGACTGGACGGCGAGCGTCTCGGCGGTCCCGGCGACCCGGGAGAGAACGCGACGGAGCGACGGGGACGCCACGTCGGTCGGCGGAACGTCGAACAGCATCGGCAGCGCGATCGAGACCGAGGAAATGACCGCATTTGTAATATATTCATGAGGAAAATCGGGCATCTATCGAACATAGTGGTACGATATTTGGGCTAAAGGCCCATATTCGTTCAAAAATATTTCAACCACCGGCAGCAGGAATCGGGGTCGTCGGTCGAGGTGGCCACTTCGGGACTGCCCGAGAGTCAATCTCTACTCGTCCCAGTCCCCAGTGAACGAGGCGTCGATAGTCCTCTTAGACCACCGAGGGGAACGAGTGTGCTGATTCTGGTCGGGGGGAGATCGTCGAGACGGATGTCACCACTCGAATGCACATTCGGGGGCGTATCCGTCGAAACGGGTGGTTCAAAAGGGTGCCTTTTTTATCCCCGCTTTCGTAACCCGAAGCAACATGTTCAGGGCCATCGTGAGCGCGGACACCCTTTCATCGGCGCTCGACGCTATTAGCGTGCTGGTGGACGAGTGCAAGATCCACCTCACCGAACAGGGCTTCGAGATCCGCGCCGTCGATCCGGCGAACGTGGGGATGGTCGACCTCTCGCTCTCGGCCGACGCCTTCGAGTCCTACGAGGCCGACGGCGGCGTCATCGGCGTCAACCTCTCCCGGCTCGAGAACATCGCGGGCATGGCCGACTCGGACCAGCTCGTCGAACTCGAACTCGACGAGGAGACCCGCAAACTGCACATCCAGATCGACGGGCTCGAGTACACGCTGGCGCTCATCGATCCCGACTCGATCCGCCAGGAGCCCGACATCCCCGACCTCGATCTACCCGCCGAGATCGTCCTCGAAGGACGGGACGTGAACCGCGCGGTGACGGCGGCCGACATGGTGTCCGACCACATCGCCCTGGGCGTCGACGACACCGACGAACACTTCTACGTCGACGCGCAGGGCGACACCGACGACGTGCACTTCGAACTCGGCCGCGAGGACCTCATCGACGTCACCGTGGCCCCGGCCCACTCGCTGTACAGCCTGGACTACCTCAAGGACATGAACAAGGCCATCCCGAGCGACGCCGAAGTGACCGTCGACCTCGGGGAGGAGTTCCCGGTCAAGATGCACTTCGAGATCGCCGAGGGCCAGGGCCACGTCACGTACATGCTGGCGCCGCGGATCCAGAGCGACTGATCCCGCCGAACGGCAACGGGACGGCCCCCTGCCCTCGCTCGCCCGATAGGCCCGCGTGGCTGGAGGCGACGACGGCTGAACCGACGGTGCGTTTACATGCACTGCGAGCGACCACCGCCGCATGGAGGGCGTCCTGTGGTACGTGCTCGCGAGTTCGCGGGGCGGCCCCAACCGCGCCAGGATCCTCCGCGCACTCGACGAGCGCCCACGGAACGCCAACCAACTCGCGGAGGCCCTGGACCTGGATTACACGACGGTTCGCCATCACCTCGAGGTCCTCGTGGACAACGGCGTGATCGAGCAGGCGGGCGAGGGGTACGGCGCCGTCTACGTCCCGACCGATCGCTGTCGCGTCCACTGGGACGTGGTCGAGGAGATCTTCGGGGAGCTGGAGTGATCGTGACGACACGAACGACGCCGAGCGGAATCGCCGACGGGCGCCCAACCTTGGACGAAATTTGGAAGAGATATATGAACCTCGTCGCGCAAGGGGACAACGAATGACTCTGCTGCTGGACGCCGCGCTCGCCGCCGCGGGGATCAACGTCCTGCTCCTCGTCGGCCTCCTGGCGACCTGGCTCCGGAGCTACCGCGAGGTGGGCGCGACCCACACCCTCGGCCTCATCGTCTTCGCGGCGTTCCTCGTCGTCGAGAACCTCCTGTGGCTGTACTTCTACGGGATCGACCGGACCTACCGGTCGTGGTTCGGCGCCGTCTCCCCCGGAAACCAGTGGGGCCTGTTCCTGCTCTGTGGCTTCGAACTCGTCGCCCTGCTCTTCCTCGCGAGGATCACCTGGACGTGACCGGCGGCGGTTCGCCGCTCCGACACTTCGGACGAAATTCGGACTGATTCGGGAAAACCCTCTTGGGAGCTTCCACGAGAGTAAGTGACACACCATGGCCCCGACACGACGTGCGCTCCTCCGGCGAGCCTCCGCGGCCGGCGTCCTCGGCCTCCTGGCCGGGTGTACCGACGGCGGTCTCGGCGGCGGAACCGGACCCGGCGGCGGCACCGACACCCCGACGGCCACGGAAACGACGACCCCGGCACCGACGTCGACCGTCCCGGCCGAAACGACGGCCGACGAAACGCAGGACTCGATGGAAGACGGAACGACGACGGAAACCGAACCGCCGTCCACGCAAACGGAACCGGAACCTACTACCGAGGAACGCACGACGACCACGGAAACAACGACGGAGACGACGGAGACGACGACCACGGAGACGATGACAGCCGAACCGGCCGAATCGAAGACGGTCGCGCTCGAAGGATTCGCGTTCAACCCGGTTCGCGCGTTCGTCGACCCCGGAACGACCGTCCGATGGGTGAACGAGGACAATGCCGCTCACGACGTGACGAGCACACAGTTCCACGACGCCGCCGAGACCTGGGATTTCTCGCAGGGGATATCCGGCGGCGAGAGCGTCTCGTACACCTTCGAGTCCGCCGGCGTCTACGAGTACTACTGCACGATCCACGGCCGGTCGTCGATGTGCGGCGCGATCGTCGTCGGCGACGCCTCCCTGTCCGCTGACCTGCCCTGCGAGTCCGGTGGGTACGGTGGCGGTGGGGGTGGATACGGGGGCGGCGACGACGGTGACGACGACGATGACGGAGGGTACGCTATCGACGGCCTCGGTAGTTGAAAGGCGGCCCACGATCGATTTCCTGTGCGGCCGGATCTCGGTCGTTAAGCCCGGCGGAACGGGGCGCTTCTATCTCGGCCGCGTCCCCCGGTCGGGTCAGCCGAGCGACAGCGCAGTCGACATTCCCAGGACGGCCGCGGAGAGTCGACAACGACCGTCACGACTGACGGAAGTCCCGCCGTCACCGCGAGTTCTACCTTTATCGCCGTCCCCCAGTAGCGACGCGACCGCGACGACGGAGCCGACGACACGACCCGGCAGTCTGATCGGGACCGCGATCGGGGTCACTACCGCGTCGATCGGGCTGCTTTCCCGGTACTTGTCCCATGCTATTAAACACCAATTCGGAGTGTCGGCCGCGAAGGGGGGTCGGTTTCAAGTCTCGGGCCGGTGAATCCTCTCCCAATGCCAGCGGCGCATCTCGCACAGATGGGGGCCGAGGCGCAAACCGCGATCGCAGTCGCCCGGACGCTCGCGTTCGTGACGATCATCGTCGCGGCGAGCGTGCTCGTCTACTACCTCACGGTCTACGTCCGGGAAGTCCTGGTCTCGACGTACGAGGATCGGTGGTGGTACCTCGCGGTCGGCGTGGCCGCGGCGATCGTCTACGGCGTGTCCGGGCTGGCGGAGTTGACGACGGCCTACGAGGAGGCCGCCGCCGCGTTCCGGATCGGCGCGACGCTGTTTTTCTTCCTGTTCAGCGCCGTGGGGGTGCGGGCCCTGTACGCGACGGTGAAACTCGACCGTGGGGACGTCGATTCGCTCTCGATCCCGGAGTGAGCGTGGTACGTCGTCATCGGCGCGTTCATCCTCGCCTGGTGGGTCGCGTACCTCTCCGGGACCGGAGGCATTGTCGCGCTCGTCGAGGCGGTCGGCCTCGTGGGGGCCGTGACGTACACGCTCGCGTTCGCGGCCCTGACCGTTCGCAACGCGGAGGGAACGGCCATCGCGGCCATCCTCAGGCACTTCGTTCCCGCGCTGGTGGGGTTCGCGGCCGTCGTCGTCGCCCAGCAGGCCGGCCGCTACACCGACGTCGATCCCGGCATCGTCGTCGGCGTCGAACTCGTCGGAACGGTCCTGGTCGGCGGCTTCCTGTTCACGACGGCGGTAGCGATCCGTCAGCAGGGCGAGGAAGTCGGCCGAATGTACGACCGGACGACGTGGCGGGGACAGCGGCTGGGTTGAGTGGATCAAACGAAGGCGCCCACCGAGAACGGCACCGAATACGACCGGGCAATTCACCACTATGACTTGTTCGATGCCAATGACAACGTCGAGTTCTTCGTCCGATACGCAAAGGGGGCGACCGACGCCGGCCCGGTCCTGGACGTGGGGGCCGGCACCGGCCGGATCGCCATTCCCGTTACCGAGATGGGTGTCGAGGTCGGAACCGAGTACCGGGGGTTCGTCGGGCGCGAGATCCGGGACGACGACACGGTCGCGATGACGCCGATCTACGAGGCCTACGAGGACGGCGAGCAGGTCGACCGGATCGTCCAGCCGTCGCGGACCGCGGTCGTCGACCGCGAGGCGGTACACCACTGCCTCGATGCGACCGGGGCCAAGGTGGTCCGCGAGTTCGCCGATTACGACCGGACGCCCTCCGTCCAGGGCGATGACCTGCTGGTCGTGGCGGCAAAATCCAGGATCGGCTCCGGGTGACTGAACAGTGGTTGCAGCCACACCTGGATCGATGCGGAGATCGAAGCGAACCCCCGTCTTTACACACCATGCCGAACGAAAACAGCACATGGAGTTCACTGACGGCGAGGTCGTCATCGACAAGCCAGCCAACGACCTCGACAGGTTGGTACTGGACGTCGTCGGAATACTGGAGGCGCTCGACGTTCGATACGCGGTCGTCAGTGGCTACGTCGCGGTGCTGTTCGGTCGAGCACGCGCGACCGAAGACATCGACGTGATCACCGAGCGCTTCGACGAAGCCACGGCGAACCGACTCGCCTCGGAGTTGCGAGATGAGGGATACTGGGGCTCCGCGATGCCGCTTGACGAAATGTACGCAACATTGGCCGACGACCGCCCCGTCCGTGTCGCCGAAAAGGACCATCGGGTCCCAAACGTGGAACTCAAATTCGGCAGCGACCAGTACGATCGGGCGTCACTCGAGAACACCATCGCGGTCAACCTTCCGGAAGGGACGCTGCTGATCGGGTCGATCGAACTTCAAATCGCTTACAAACTCGATATGGGGGCGCAGAAGGACTTCGAGGACGCCATCTATCTCTACGAGGTGGCCGAAGAAGCCCTTAACACTCGGGAACTCGAACGGTTCGCCAGCCAACTCGGCATCGAGGAGGAATATGAGCGACTCAAAGCGACTCGATGAGAAACACGCCCGCAATCGCGAACAGCGAGTGGTCCAAATCCGCGAGTGGGCTCAATACGTCAGAACACATCCGGACGAGGACTGGGGCAAGCAGGTGAACACGATCGTGAACTCGCAACTCCAATCGGCGCGCCACTTCGAGCACGACCGACCGGATCCGGAGTCGCTGCGACACGCGCTTCTCCGCGACGAGGACGATTCGGGAGACTGATCACCTTCGTGGGCCGGTATCTCGACGCCACCCGACAGCGTTCTCGACGCGGCGCAACGCCCCGACGATCGGCGTCCAGGCGAGGATCAGGACCACCATAGCGGGGTCGGTCAGCCAGGCCGCGAACGAGGTATCGGCGAACACCGCGAGCGGGGCGTTACCCAGCGCCTGCGCCAGGAAGGCGCCGAGGGCCGGGCCGGCACCGGCCGGGGTCCAGGACCCCGCGACGCCGATGGTCCCGGTCGTCGACAGCTGCTCGATTGCCCCGACGACCTGGATCGCGAGCCAGAGCACGAGCGTGAACAGTATTCCCCGGCGGAGGCGGCGTCGATCGAGGCCGACGTCCCGCGGTTCGAGGCCGATTCCGCGGACCATGACGCCCCAGACCACGACGACGAGTCCGACGAGGTTCACCAGGAGCGTGGGCCGAACGAGTCCCTCGGTGGCCCTCGCTGTCGGGCGAAAGACCCCATCGAGGATCGACTCGTTCGGGAAGACCAGCAGGTTGACGATTGCGTTGAACGCCACGACGAGCGCGATCGACGCCCAGGACGTGCGCCGGACGGGCGAGACGTCGATCCGGAACGGCGAGTCCCCCCACTCCGGCGACTTCTTCGGTCCAGTATCGGTCACCTCGTCCGATTCCATCGTGACCGTCCCTTCTCAGTGGGGCCGCTTCGCTATGTCGCCCGCAACCGATCGGGGGCCTGCCCGCACCCCACGTTTAAGTACCGTTTCTTCGACTGTGGGGACGATGAACGATACCGACTACGACATCCCCGGCGTCGACCTCCACGACGACGAGTACACCGTCGAACAGTCACTGATCCGGAACAAGTACGCGGCCTACGACGCCCGCGGGAACGTCGTTCTCCGGGGCAAGCAGAAGTTGCTCAAGATGAAGGAGCAGTTCCCGTTCGTGGACGCCGACGGGAACGAGGCCTTCGAGGTGAAAGCCGCAAGCATCATGGACGTCGCCGGCGATTACGCCCTGTCGGACGCAGGGACCGGTGAGGAGATCGTCGTTCTCGACAACGACTTCTCGATCTTCCAGGACACGTGGAAGATCCGCGACGCGGACGACCGGACCGTGCTCGCGGAGATCAACTCGCGTGGCGCCCTGGTGACGATCGCCCGTCACTACGTTCCGTTCGGTGCGATCATCCCCCACAAGTACGAGATCACCGACCAGTCGGGGGACCACGTGGGGACCATCGAGGGACAGATCTCACTGAAGGACCGCTACGAGATCTCCATCGACGACGCCAGCGACGTGCCCAAGGAACCGATCATCGCGGCGGCGATGGTCATCGACGCCATCCAGGGGAACTGAGAACGTCGGCCTGGTGGCCCGCGACCCTGGACGTCACCGTTTCGCCCGCGATCGATCCACCACGCCACCGATTTTATGCGTTTGACCCCGTTGCATCCCTCATGGAAACCCGACCGCTCGGCGACACGGGCCATGAATCGAGCGTCCTCACGTTCGGCGCCATCGCACTGAACTACCTCGATCAGCCCGCGGCGAACGAGATGGTCGATTCGGCCCTCGACGCCGGCGTCAACCACGTGGACGTGGCGCCGACCTACGGCGACGCGGAACGGAAACTCGCGCCGAAACTCGGGGAGCGGCGGGACGAGGTCTTCCTCGGGTGCAAGACTCAGGAGCGAACTTACGCCGGTGCGTGGGGCGAACTCCACCGGTCGCTCGACCGCCTGGGCGTCGACACTCTCGACCTCTACCAGTTCCACGCGGTCACCCGCTACGACGAACTCGAAGCGATCACGGGCGAGTACACGCCCGAGATGGCCCAGAGCGACGACCCGGGCGCGCTCCAGGCGTTCCTGGAGGCGAAGGAGGAGGGGCTGATCGATCACGTGGGCCTGACCAGCCACGGCGACCCGGCGCTGATCCGCGAGGCCGTCCGCCGGATGCCCGAACTCGAAACGGTCATGTTCCCGTTCAACTACACCCTCGCCGCCAAGGACGGTCCGGAGCACGACTACCGGTCGGTCGTCGGGTTGGCGAACCAGAAGGGGCTGGGGACCCTGTGCATCAAGGCGTTCGCGAAGGGACCGTGGCCCGACGACCTGTCCGCCGAGGACCGGCCGTACGAGACCTGATACGAGCCCTACGAAACGGCGGCGGAACTCGAGGACTGCCTGCGTTTCGCGCTCTCGCACGACGTCACGTCGATCACGAACGCCGGCGACCCCGAACTCGTCCCGCCGATCCTCGACGCTGCGGGGGCCTTCGAGCCGATGAACGAGGACGAGCGGGCGGAACTGCTCGAACGGGCCCGCGACGCCGACTCGCCGGTGCCGGCGCCCTGACGGGACTACGGCAACAGACGGCGAACCGTCGACGTCGCCCGATACCAGAGCGTGTCGTTCTCGTAGCCGCGCCAGCCCCGCATTCCGCCGGCGAGGGTCGTGGCGTCGTACCCCTGGTCCCGGAGGAAACTCGTCGCCCGGCGGGAGACCATCCCGACCTTGCAGACCACGACGACCTCGTCCTCGGAGGGGATCTCGTCGAGGGAGCCTGCCAGTGTGTCGGTGTCGCCGCTCCGGAGGTCGTGATAGACCGGAACGTTGTGACTCCCCTCGACGTGATCCTCCCGGAATAGTTCCTCGGGGCGGATGTCCAGGACGAAGACGTCGCCCGCCGAACGTCGGTCGTCGAGTTCCTCGGGGCGGATTTTGGGCATGTCGTGACCTTCGGCCGGACGCGGTTAGGACTGACGCCACGGCGAGCGTCGTCCGAAGGGGAAGGAGAAACGGTCGGCCCGATCACGCCGAACGGATCCGGGCCAGCGGCTCCCCTCGCGTGAAGTCGTTGCCTTCGTCGACGAGGATCTCGCTCACCTCGCCGCTGGCCGGCGCCGGGACGTCGACGCTCACCTTCTCGACCTGCATCTCGCAGAGCGTCTCGCCCTCGTCGACCCGGGTTCCCGCCCGGACGAACCAGTTGGCGACGATCCCCTCGTCGACGTCCTCGGACCCCTCCGGCCAGTAGTCCGCGGAGTCGACGGCGACGGTCTCGTCGCTCATTCCTGGACCGAGCGGACCGCGTCGGCGACGTCGTCGACGCCCGGGTTGACCTCGTTTTCCAGCGGGCGGGCGTACGGGATCGGGACGTCCGGCATCGCCACTCGCTCGACGGCGTCGAGGTCGGCGAGCGCTTCCTCCGTCGCCCGGGCGACGACCTCGCCCGTCACGCCGAACGACCGGTAGTCCTCGTCGACGACGACCAGGCGCCCGGTCTTTCGCACCGACTCGATGACCGCGTCCGTGTCGAGCGGAACGAGCGTCCGGAGGTCGATCACCTCGGCGTCGATCCCCTCGTCGGCGAGTTCCTCGGCGGCCTCCAGCGCGCGGTGGACGTGCAGGCCGAGCGTGACGACGGTCGCGTCCTCGCCCTCGCGCTTGACGTCGGCCTCGCCGAACGGGATCGCGTACGGTTCGTCCGGGACGCCCGTCTTCGGACCCTCGGGGGCCGGCATCCACCCGAGTCCCATCAGGCGCTTGTGGAACATGTAGACGACGGGGTCGTCGTCGCGGATCGCGTTGTGCATCAGGCCCTTCGCGTCGTGGGCGTTCGAGGGGACGACGACCTTCATCCCGGGCAGGTGTGCGAAGGTGCCGTAGAGCGTCTGGGAGTGCTGGGCGGCGTCGTTGTACGTGCCGCCCACGGCCGTCATCAGCGTCATCGGAACGCTGACCGACCCGCCCGACATGTAGGTGTTCTTCGCCATGTTGTTGTAGATCTGGTCCATCGTGACGCCGAAGAAATCGGCGAACATGAGTTCGACGATGGGGCGCATCCCGGCCTGTGCGGCGCCCACGCCGGCGCCGATGAAGCTCGTCTCCGAGATCGGCACGTCCATGATCCGGTCGTGGCCGAACTCCTCGAGCAGCCCTTCCGTGCTGTCGAAGATGCCGCCGTAGTCGGCGACGTCCTCGCCCATGACGAACACCTCGTCGTCCTCGCGCATCTCGTGCGCGATGGCCCCGACCATCGCCCGGCTCATCGTCAGTTCCCGTTCGTCCGCCTGCGCTTCCTGGGACATCAGTCGTCACCTCCAGTGGGGTCGGTGGTCGGTGGTTGCTCCGCGACGCCGGACGGTGGGTTCGTGAACACGTCCTCGTAGGCGTCCTCCGGGGCCGGTTCGGGCTGGTCTTTCGCCCACTCGATCGCCTCTTCGACCCGATCGTGGGCGCGGTCCCGGATCTCGGCGATGGTCTCGTCGTCGACGCCGTGCTTCCGGAGGTCGTCCTCGAGCTTTGGGATCGGATCGAGTTGCTCGGCCCGCTCGACGTCCTCCTCGGAGCGGTAGGCCTGCGGATCGCCCATGAAGTGACCCATCCGTCGGTGGACCTGGACCTCCAGCAGCGTCGGCCCGTTCCCGTTCCGGGCGCGCTCCACCGCCTCCTCGGCGGCCTCGTAGACGGCGACGGCGTCGTCGTAGTCCACGCGGACGCCCGGCAGGTCGAACCCGCCGGCACGCTTCGAACCGTCCTCCACGTCCGTCACCCGGTCCTTGGGCATGCTGATCGCCCAGTCGTTGTCCTCGATCACGAACACGACCGGAAGGTTTTGCACGCTCGCGAGGTTGAGCGACTCGAGGAAGCCGCCCTGGTCGATCGCGCCTTCCCCGAGGAACGCGACGGCCACGCTGCCCGTATTGCGCTTCTTGGCAGCCAACCCGGCGCCAACTGCGGGCGGAACGCCCTGGGCGATGATCCCGCTACACGCGAAGTTCACGTCGGGGTCGAAGAGGTGCATGTGACCCCCTTTCCCCTTGCCGAGGCCGGTCTCGCGACCGAAGATCTCCGCCGTCATGCGCTTCAGGTCGACGCCCTTCGCGATGGCGACGTGGTGGGGCCGGTGCGGGGCGGTGACGGTGTCGTCGTCCCGCAGGTGAATGCAGACGCCGGCGCCCGACGCCTCGTGGCCGGCGGCGAGGTGGAGTTCGCCGGGGATCGGCCCGGCGGAGATGTCGAACGCGGGTTGTTTTCCCTCCAGGTACTCCTCCTGGAGGCGTTCCTCGTAGCGGCGCGCCGTTACCATGTCCTCGTACATCGATCGTAATTCGGTAACACTTGTCATGGTGTCCAAGGGATAACGAACGCGGGGTATCTGCATAAGTATTGGTCGGTTACCGGGGTCAGCCGCCGCTTCCGGGTCCGTAACCGGCGTCGAACGAGTGCGCAATCCGGAGCGAACGACCGTTCAAAAAGTCGGCGCGGCCAGAACCCGGCGTTAGTCGATGTGGCCTTCCCGGCGCAGCTGGTCGGCGTCCTGGCCCGAGTATCGCCACTCGATGTTGGCCTTCTCGTCCTGCCAGTCCCAGGGTTCCACGAGGACGACGTCGCCCTCGTTGATCCAGGTCCGGTACTTCATCCGGCCGGGGATCCGCCCCATCCGCTCCTCGCCGTCCTCGCACTGTACTCGAACGTGGTTGCCACCGTCGTGGTGGGTGACGACCGCGAACAGCTCGTCGTCGGAAGGCATCCGCAGGTTCCGACGGCCTTCTTCTTCACTCATTGCCGTGTCTAGCTCGGTGGCACGGTTAAGTCATCCGGAACGGGCGGTACCGTCCACCACGGTAGCGTTGCACCGCGGAGTAATCCCCAGAATAGTTACAAAAAGAGGATTCAGCGAGAAAATTAGTAGGGCCGACACCTGTGTGAAATCGTGACCGACGTCACAAACGTCGCTGTCGTCACCGGCGACCACCGGCCGGAGTTGACGGCGGACGGACGGGCCGTGCTGGCCGCTCTCCGAGACCGTCGTTTCGAGGCAACCCCTGCCGTCTGGTCGGACCCCGACGTCGAGTGGGCCACCTTCGACGCCGCCCTCCTGCGGTC
>JBLGCL010000030.1:0-19743 GCA_047617305.1 Natronomonas sp. | reverse complement strand
CCGGCCGTTCACCCACGGGACGTCGAGGGCGGCGTCGAGGACGGCCCCCTCCATGAGCCGGCTGGGGTACACGAAGCCGACGTCGATCGAGCCGGGCTCGATCCCTGCTGCCGCGTCGCCGGACAGTTGGAACGTCCGTTCCGTTGCGGGGACGTGTTCGAGTTCGATCCCCCGCTCCCCGAGCGGCGCCGCGATTCGCTCGTACGTCTCCGCGCGGTTGACGACCGCGAGCGTGATCATGTGAACGAATCGAGTGGGAACGGGAAAAAGGGGGCGACGGGTTACGCGATGAGCTTTTCCT
The DNA here is from genome assembly GCA_047617305.1 of Natronomonas sp. Taxonomy (GTDB): domain Archaea; phylum Halobacteriota; class Halobacteria; order Halobacteriales; family Natrialbaceae; genus DATFIX01. Next base: position 19,442 of record JBLGCL010000030.1, on the reverse strand, counting down.
CGCCGCGCTCGACGACGATCCGGGCGGGCGGCGAGATCTTGTTGTAGGCGCGGCGGAACGCCTCCTTGACGTAGTCGGCGTCCTCGACGCTGCACCAGGCGGTGAAGAGCCGGTCGCCCTTCCGGACGCGGGCGGCGGTCCCGACGATCTTGCCGAACGACTGGCGCATCCCGTCGGAGACGCGGTCGGCCCCGGCGCCGGTCGCCTGCTTGTTCTCGCGCAGGACGTGGTGGGGGAACTTCCGGAGGATCATCTTGTAGTTGTTCTCGCCGGCGTTCTTGAGCATGTAGCGGTTGGCCGACAGGCGCGAGGCCTCGAGCGACCCGTGTCGGATCTGGCACTCCTCCTCGAGGGCGAGGCTGATCTGGACGGGGTAGTCCTCGGGGTCGGCGTCCGCGTCGCCCATCTTGTGCTGTGCGATCTTCGAGCCCGGGATGCCCGTGATGTACTCCCGACGGGTGTAGGCCGGCTTGTCGATATGCCGGTACATGGAGGCAGGCTTCTCTGACATGGTTATTACGCGAGTCTGAGTCGGACTGAAAGGATAAACCCTTCGAAGCGGGGAAGCCATCGCCAGCGACGGCGTGTGGAGGATTCACGCGGAAACGGTCGACACCCGACGCTAGCAACGGCTCGTTCCGCGACCCCGGGGCGTCTCTCCGGAGACCTCCGCGGCAGGGATCCACTCGACAACGTCGTCCCGGTTCGCGTCCGGGACTTCCCTCGGGGAGACGGAACCCGGAACTGCCCGGGCGGTCATGAACCGCATCGCGAAGGAGTTCCGGTACCCTTCGGCCGCGGTCGCGGACGCCCACTCGTACACCCCGGCGCACTCGTCCAGGAGCCAGAGTTTGCTCCACGATCCCGGCACCCCGGCGAAAAACGGGATCGGAAGGACCGAAAACCGCTGGCTTATCGCCGGCGACACGCGCTCGAGTCGGAAGGTGACCAGGAAGACCGCGCCGTCCCTTCCCTCGACCGGCGGCGAATCCCGGCGCAGTTCCCGGAACACGGTGTCGGTCCGATCGCCGATGCGGACCGTTCGACCGACGCGGTCGTCCGGAAAGCGAAGGCGCCCCTCGACCGAGAGTCCGAGGATCCCACCGAGGGACCGGAGCGGCGTAAACGATACTCGGTCGAGCCTCGGCATGAGCGTCCTTCGTTCGAACGAAGGGCGACCGACGGAGAAAGCGTTCTGCGGGGTATGCACGGGTGGTTTATCCGATCGTACACCCTAGCAGTAGACCCGATCACTCGACCGATTCAACCCCTCCGTGGTCCGACCCGTTGGTGCCGTTCCTCGATCAGTTCGTGCCCGTCGCGACCGTCCGGGCAGCCTCCGGAGAGTGGGCGAAGGCGCCGACTGAGGGCGTTTCGACCGACGTAGCCCACTGACTTGCAATGACAAGCCGCGTCGTTGTCCGGAGGCGTGCCGAACGACCGACACCGACGGTCGACGTAATGGGCCACGTCCCAACGGCACTGCTGTGGACGGTTCCGGCGTGGTTCTTCTGGAACGGTCGAGTCAGCCTCGCGTTCATCGCGCTCGCCAGCCCGGCGGCGCTGTTGCCGGACATCGACCTCTGGATCGGAAAAGCGTTCCCGGCGACGGTACACCTCCATGGCGTGACCACACCGTGGTTTTCGTCGTCGCCCTGGCCGTGGCCGTCGGTGCGTTCGTTGCCCCGACCCGAACCGGGCCGGTCGGCCGCTGGCTCAAAAGCAAGCGGCTCACCGCCGGTAGCGCGTTCGTGTTCGTCGCCGGGGCAGTTCTCGTCGGCGGACTCAGCCACCTGTTCGCCGACACGCTCTCGGCGCCGGACATCGCCCAGCCCCTCGAACCCTTCCGGCCGTTCTTCGAGAAGCCGTGGTCGATCGACGTGATCTACGACGACTCTTCATGGTGGAACGTCGGTTTGCTGACGGTCGCCGTGCTCCTCCACCTCGTGATCGCGTTCGCCACCGAACCCCTGGAGCATCGCTACCGGATCGCCTGATCGTAATCCCCGTCGAACGAGTCGTTCCGACCCGCCGAGTCGACCGCCGTTTCGTTTTTCGGTCCGCATCCGTCCGAAACCGGATCGGCGGAGTCGACGGCGTTCGCCACCTACGACGCTTCACCGTTCTCTCGGCGTTTCACGTTTCCACGCCGTGTTGCCGTTTCGGAGCAAGTGACGGTTTCGTTGGGGATCGGATTCGTCGAACTAGGTGGTCTTCGGAAATCACGGTCATGCCGGTCGGTCCGATAACAAGCGGAGTCGCCCGACATCGATCGACGATACGCCACCCGTTCCCGTGACACCCCCGGGACGAGTACCGATTTTCCAAATTCGAACGGATGGGTTCCGAGGCGAACGGCCAACGCATTGGCCGAGGGTGATCAAATATTCAGCGGACTGACGCTTGCCTCCGTCTGAACCGGGTATAGGAAAGAATAGTTTCTAATATCTAAACTAGAATTTTCTAAAAGGGAACTTTTATTGGCTTACGGACGTACCCATGGATACGGACATGATCGCCAAATTCGCCCGACGGATCGGTCGACGGAGGTGGATGGCGTGGTGAGCGTCGGCGAACTCGCCTTCGTCTTCGGGGCAGGCTTGGTCACGGCGCTAGCCACGGGGCTTGGTGCGGTCCCGTTCTTCCTGTTCGACGACATTAGCGAGCGCTGGAACGTCGCCCTGTGGGGCGTCGCTTCCGGTATCATGCTCGCGGCGTCGGCGTTCGGACTGATCGCGGAAGGACTGGCGGCCACCACCGGATTCCCGACGCTCCTCCTGATCGGGATTGGAGTCGGCGTCGTCCTCGTGGTCGTCTCCGACGCCCTCCTCGATCGACTCGATTTCGACGGAGCATCGGCCGGGGAGACCACCGGGGTGTCGAGGACCGACGGGAACAACGCGAGCCACCGGCCGGATGGCGGTCAGCCCACGGTCGATTCTCCGGGCGAGTCCACCGCCGAACCGTCCGAAGCGGGGGACGAACCGCTCGTGTCGGCGGCCGTCGCCGACAGCGACCTCCGCACGCTCGTGTTGATCCTGGGAATCCTGACCGTCCACTCGTTCCCCGAGGGCGTCGCTATCGGCGTCTCGTTCGCCGATCTCGGACTGGCGGGCGGCGTCGAACTGTTCGGACTCGCCGTCCCCGTGCTGGCGGTGTTCATGACGATGGCCATCTCGATCCACAACGTCCCGGAGGGCGTCGCCATCTCCATTCCGCTCCGATCGATGGGAGTCGGCGAGTGGCGAATGGTCGGCGCAGCGGTAGCCTCCTCGCTCCCGCAACCCGTCGGAGCGGTCGTCGCGTTCGCGTTCGTCGAGTGGGCTCACGCGTTCCTCCCGTTCGGCTTCGGCTTCGCCGCCGGGGCGATGGTCTACCTGGTCTTCGCCGAATTCGTTCCGGAGGCGCTCGAACTCGGCGAGGCCCTGGACGGTGGCGGGTATCGGGAACTGACCGCCGGCGCGGTCGGGGGCGTCCTGCTGATGCTCCCGCTGCTACTCGCGTGAGCGTCTCGGAGGTCCTTACGCCCCGTTTCGCCGCTCCGTCTCAGAACGACAGCGGCGCTTCCTTGGCCTCGGCCAGGCGCTCGAACTGCTCGTCGGTCAGATCGACCTCGGCCGCGCCGAGGTTCTCGTCGAGTTGTTCGACCGTTCGGGCGCCGATCAGCGGCGCGGTCACCTGGGGATGGTGCTGGAGCCAGGCCAGCGCGACCGTCGCGGGCGTGGCGTCGACCTCGTCGGCGACCTCGTGGACGACGTCGAGGACGTCGAAGTTCTCCTCGGTGAGGTAGTTCTCGCGGAAGCGCTCGGTCGCGGCCGTCGAGTCCTCGGGGACCTCGCCGTCGCGCTCGTACTTCCCGGTCAGGAAGCCCTGGCCCAGCGGGCTCCAGGGACAGATGCCGATCCCGTAGTCCTCGGACATCTCGACGTAGTTACCCTCGATCTCGCGGTCGACCAGGTTGTACCGGGGCTGGGCGACTTTGAACGGCTCGTAGCCCTCCTGGCGGGCGATCTCGTTGGCCTTGGCGACCTTCCAGGCGTTGGGGGCGAGGGTGGAAGTGCCCAGGTAGTTGACCTTCCCGTCGCGGACGAACTCGTTCAGGGTGCGCATGAACTCGCGGGCGGGCGTGTCGTCGTCCCAGCGGTGGACGTACAGGAGGTCGACGTAGTCGGTCCCGAGGCGCTCCAGGATCTCGTCGATCTGGCGTCGCAGGTGTTTGCGCGAGAGGCCGCGGCCGTTCGGATCGTCCTCCCGGGTGGGCCAGTAGATCTTGCTGGCGATCACGAAGTCCTCGCGGTCGCGGTCGGCCAGCCAGTTGCCGATCCATCGCTCCGACTTGCCGCCGCCGTAGACGTCGGCAGTGTCGATGTAGAACCCGCCGGCGTCCTCGTAGGCCGAGAGCAGTTCGTAGGCGCGCTGCTCGCCGATCTCGAGGTCGCCCTCGGCGTTCTCGCGGCCGAAGCGCCACGTGCCGAAGGCGAGTTCGCTGACTGTCGTGCCGGTGCGTCCGAGCGGGACGGTGTCGAGTTCGACGTCCATGGACGTGGAGTGGTTCGACATCCTCCTAAACCTTGCAGGCCCGGCCATGCTGGCCGCTATCGGCGCTATCGGCGGGTCCGGAATAGCTTCGTTGGCGCCCTCAACAACAGAGATTCCGAACGATCCCGATGACCTCGTCGCCGCGCTCGGTCGGCGCGTAGGTCACGTAGTTCCCGTCCCGGTCGGCCGTGACGAGGCCGGCGTCCTTGAGCACCTGGAGGTGGTAGGAGAGCTTCGAGTACTCGACGTCGAAGATCGCGACGAGGTCGCAGACGCAGAGGTCGGACTCGCCGAGCAACCGCATGATGAGGATGCGACGCTCGTCGGCGAGGGCTTTGAAGATGCCGAGGGAGGGCTCGGGGTCGGCCCGCTCGACGATCCCTTCGAGTTCGGTCATCGTCTCCGGGTCGACCCGGAACTCGTTCGCTTCCGTGGCCATGCGATACCGGGCGTTCCTACGGGACGGGGGCAATTCAATGGTCGGGTGCCGGCCTGGGGCGTTCGGCCCCTACGCCGACTGGAGGACCTCGACGAGCTGATCGACGGACGGGACCTCGCCCTCCGTCCTGACTTCGCCGTCGACCGCGACGGCGGGCGTGTGCATCACGCCACGCTCGATGATCTCCGTCTGGTCCTCCACTTTCGAGATTTCGGCGTCGAGGCCGCCATCGATCCGCTCGAGTGCCGTTTTCACGCGCTTTGCCGTCTTTTCGCACCTGGGGCAACCAGGGCCGATGACTTCGATGTTCATGGATCGTGTTGAGTTTCGGTTAGGGACGGGTTTTGGTTTGATCGGAGCGTTTCTGTCGAGTTCCGTCGATTCGTGATCGATACGCCTACACCAGCGTTCCCCACACGAGGCCGGCAAACGTGGCGGCGACCGCCACGAGACCGATGTACAGCGCCGTCCGCTTCGTGCCGATCGTCCGCCAGATGACGATCATGTTCGGGAGCGACAGCGACGGGCCGGCCAGCAACAGCGCCAGCGCGGGGCCGTCGGCCATCATGCCCTGCGTGTAGCCGAACAGGGAGCCGACGATCGGCACCTCGAGCAGGGTCGGCATGTACAGGATCGCGCCGATGACCGACGCGAGGCCCGCCGACAGCAGGTTCGTCTCGCCGAAGATCCCTTTCGTCAACAGGCCGGGCGCGACCTGGTGGGCGGCGAAGGTTTCGCCGCCGTACGTCACCTGTTCGAGGGGTACCATCCCCTGGGCCAGTGCCGCGATCGCGCCGATGACGCCGATGACGAACGTCCCGACGAGCAACAGCGGGAAGATCGCCCGAGTGAAGAACCACGTCTCCTCCAACCACTGGTCGATCTCTTCGCGAGCGAAGTGGGCCCACAGCAGGTAGCCCAGGACCGCGAACAGCGGTGCAAGGAGGCCCATCTTGACGGGCAGCGAGAGGAGCCCGGAGGCGGCGATCAGGAGGATCGCGACCATGCTCCCGAAGAACGTCGCCGTCACCCAGCCCGGATGCTCGGCCTCGGTTACCGTCGCTGCCGAGGTAGTACCACCGTCGGTCACCGCCTTCGAACCGTCGGGTCTCTCTGACTCGTCGCTTTCACCGAACACGAACGCCATCGTCAGGCCGATGATTCCGGCCATCGCCACCGCGAAGAACGCCCTGGCGCCCCCGAGCGGGAGGCCGAGGACGCCCGCGGTGAACACGATGGCCAGCACGTTGATCGCCGGCCCGGAGAACAGGAACGCCGTCGCCGGGCCGATGCCCGCGCCTTTCTTGTACAGTCCCGCGAACATCGGCAGGATCGTACAGCTACATACCGCCAGGGCCACGCCCGAGACCGACGCGATGCTGTACGCCTGGAGCTTGTTCGCGTCCGCCCCCAGGTACTTCGTCACGAACCGGTCCGACAGCAGCGCCGAGATGCCGCCGGCAATGAAAAACGCCGGTACCAGGCACGTCAGGACGTGCAGCGTCAGGTACGACAGGGTCTCGTCGATCCCGGCGCGGACGACCGGTACGAGGAGGTCGATCGGTGAGACCATTCCAAATAAAATTAGAACGGCTTCGGATATAGGCGTACCGGTTTCAAATTGGATTGGAATGGTTCCCTGGTGGCGGAGCGATACGAGAAACCACCTGAAAACTCGCGTCCGATCAGTCGGCCGCGAACTCGGCGATGTCGAGTTCCTCCAGTTTCTCCTCCGAGGGACGGCCCTCCCGGGTCCAGTCGCGCAGGTCGTAGTACTCCTCGAGCATCGTCTCGAAGTCCTCCCGGGTGAGACGGCTCCCGTCGGCCGGCCCCCCGGCCTGGAGGGGCTTGGTCATGCGTTCGGGGAGTTCGTCGTCCTCGCGGTCGAAGCCCTCGCGGACGTTGAACAGCCGTGTCATGTTGTAGGCGCGCTCGCCGACGGTCTCCAGGTCGTCCTCGTCGACGTCGTAGCCCATCGCGTTCAGCCACTCGGCGGAGCGCTCGTAGTCGTAGCCGGTGAAGTCACAGGTCACCATGCTGAACAGGAGCGCCCCCTCGTTCTGCCCCTCGACGACGGCCTCGGCGTGGCCCTCGGTGTCCAGCGGATCGCGCTCGCTACCGAGCGCGTCGGTGCCGATGGGGAACGCGCGCTGGTGGCAGGCGCCCCGGTCGGCGGTCGCGTAGGCCAGGCCCATGCTGTAGGAGGCGCGGGGGTCGTACGCCGGGGGCTCCATCCCCTTGACCTCGACCGCGGCCTCGCGGGCGTCGGGGTGACCGTCGGCCAGTCGCTCGGCGGCCTCGGCCACGCCCAGCCCGAGGTCCTCGCCGATACCGTCGCGGTGGGCGATCTTCTCGACCAGGTCGACCGCGGCCTCGGCGTCGCCGAACGCGATGTCGTAGTCGATCAGGCCCTCCTCGGCGCACTCCATCGTGAACGAGACGACGTTGCCCAGCGAGATCGTGTCCATACCGAGCGTGTCGGCGTCGTTGGCCAGCTCGGTCACGCCGGTAACGTCCTCGATGCCGGTGTTCGAGCCCATCATGCCGATGGTCTCGTACTCCGGCCCCCAGCCGACCTGTGCGTCGGGGTACGCGCCCTCGACGCCCGAGTCCTCGAACTGGGTGACGTGGCCGCAGGCGACCGGGCAGGCGTAACAGGAGTCGGTGTCGACGTGGGCGGGCTCGAAGGCGTCGATGTTGAGGTCGTCGACGTCAAGGGGCGTGCCCCGCGTCCAGTGGCGGTTCGGGATCGCGCCCACCTCGCTCGTCCAGTCGACGATCAGCTGGGTGCCCCCTTCGCGGGCCCACTCGACGTCGTCGCCGGAGCCGAGGCGCTTGGTGTGCTCGACCGTCAGGTCCCGGTCGGGCGTCTCGATCCCCTCGGTGGCGCGGGCGACGACCGCCTTGAGGTTCTTCGAGCCCATGACGGTACCGACGCCGCCACGCCCCGCGTGGTGGGTGCCCTCGTCGCTGGTGATTGTCGCGAACCGGACGCCGTTCTCGCCGGCCGGGCCGATCGCCGCGACCTTGGTGTCCTCGTCCGGGAACTGGCGGGCGGTTTCGTCGGTTCGCATCCCCCAGAGGTCGGTCGCGTCCTCGATGCTCAGGTCGCCGTCGTCGATCTCGAGGTAGACCGGGTGGTCGGCCTCGCCCTCGAAGGCGATGCCCAGGTAGGACGGCAGGGCGAACCGACACCGCGCCGGGAAGTGGCCGCCGGAGTAGGAGTCGACGAACGTCCCCGTCAGCGGCGACTTCGTGACGGCCGCGTAGCGGGACGTCCCCGGGGCCACGGCGGACATCGGCCCGAACATGAAGAACAGCTCGTTCTCGGGCGAGAGCGGGTCGACGCCCGGTTCGAGCTCCTCGAGCAGGTAGGCCGCAGCCAGGCCCTTCCCCGAGAGGAACCGGTCGCGCCACTCCTTCGGGACGGTCACGGTCTCGACGGTTTCGTCGGTGAGGTTCACCCGGAGCAGATGTTTCATCTCCGGGACGCCGTCGGTCGAGTCTGCGGTATCTGCTGGCATAGCTCGTGGTTTCGGGTGGCGTCGTGAAATATCCACCTGAACGGTCGCACGTTATATCAAGAACGATACAACGTCCGATGGAGTGCCGTCCCGGGTCGTCACGACGGACGTCCCTGCGAAAGGAAACAAAACATATACCGCTGGACCGGAATCGCGGGAACATGCCCGGCCCCGTCTTTCTGGAGGGTGACGAGGTAGCCCTCCGGCCAGTCGAAGAAACGGACATCGAGTTCGTCCAGCGTTGCATGAACGACCCCGAGGTGTGGCGGCCCGCGCTCGGGGCGGAACCGATGAACGGCGAACAGGGGACGGAGTTCTTCGAGACCGTCGTCTCGGTGGAGGGCGACGTCCACTGCCTGATCTGCGGCGACGAGGAGCCCATGGGCATCGTCTCGCTGACCACGTCACAGTACGGCCCTGGCGAGACGGCCCGGTCGCGGGACGCGGAACTCGCGTACTACCTCGCGCCCGAATTTCACGGGCAGGGGTACGGCTCCGACGCCGCCGCCACGATGGTCGAGTACGCTTTCGAGGACCTCAACCTGCGCCGCGTGAGCGCTCGGTGCGGGAGCTTCAACGACGGATCGGCGGCGCTGCTGGAGTCGCTGGGTTTCGAGCAGGAAGGGCGCCGTCGCGAAGGGTCCTGGTACCGCGGCGAGTACCACGACACGATCTGGTACGGGTTGCTTCGGCGGGAGTGGCGCGAGAACAACTATTCGGACAGCTGACCGCTCGAGAGCGCCTACAGCGCGGCCTTGACCTGTTCGAGGAACTGCTCCGGCGGGAGCGCGCCGGTGAACTGGTTGGCGTCGCCGTTGACGTTGATCTGGGGCACCGACCGGACGCCGTACTCCTGGGAGAGCTCCATGAACTCCTGGGACTCGACCATCTCGCCGGTGATGTTGTCGTTCGCCATGGCGAACGAGTGGGCCGTGCGAACCGCTCGTGGGCAGTGGGGGCACGTCGGCGTCACGAACACGGTGATGGTGACCTCCTCGTCGATCGCTTCGAGTTCGGAGGCCAGGTCCCCGTCCAGGCTGGTCTCGCCCCTGGACACCTCGACGATGTCCTCGAGGTAGCTCGGGAACTCGTGGCCCGACGGGATGCCGTAGTAGCGCACGTTGCTCGGGCCGTCGCGTGAGATGATCGCGACCGGGCCGCCGTCGTACTTGTCGGCGCCCCACTCCTCGGCGACGTCGCCACGGAGGTCGTGCTGTTCGAGCGAGAGGTCGTCGTGGAACGCGACGAGTTCCTCGTTGAGTTCGACGGTCTCCTCGCAGTACTGGCAGTCGTCCTCCGTGAACAGGTGGATCGTGACGTCGTCTTCGATTCCTTCGAGCTGCTCTTTGACTTCGGGACGATCGTCCTCGGAAATGAACGCCATGTACAATACTCTAACCCACTCGGGTGTTTAAAGCCTGTCGTTACTCGGTTACAGTGCTAATGCCGGTCCTGCAGTTGCGACAATATTACAATATTAGGCCCTCGCTATCCGTCCATTCCGGCGGGATTCCGGTCGCCGTGCCTCGATCGGTCGAGGACGCTCAGCAAGGATCGCCGGATAGCGCTGCCGCTCCCCACGTAGTACCGTAAAACGGCGTTTCTGTGCCGATACCGCGACGGAGAAGCCTTACAGACGAGTCAGGTTAGTCGCCCGCGGCCCCTTCTCGGCCTGCTCGATGTCGAATTCGACTTCCTGTCCTTCCTCGAGGTCCGGGCCGCCAACGTCCTCCATGTGGAAGAAAACGTCCTCGTCCGCGTCCTCAGTGTCGATGAAACCGTAACCGCCCGTGTCGTTGAAGAAATCGACCGTACCAGTTGCCATTGCACTCGTCCGAAGTCGGCGCCCACGGATAACCCTTCCGTTACGGGCCGAAAGCCGCGATGAACGGTAACACGGGGCTGTATTTCGGCCGACGTCCGGCGTCCATCCCGGACGTCGCATCCCGAAACCGGATCACGCGGGGTGGCCGACGGGCAACACGTACAGCGGACGCTGGTCGGCCGGCGCGCCGACCGTCTCGCGGACGGCGTCGTCTTCGAACGCGCCCACGGCGACCGTCGCCAGGTCCAGTGCCTCGGCCTGGAGGTAGACGTTCTGGGAGAGGTGGCCGGCCTCCATCGGGACGTACCGGTCGGCGCCGCGGTCCCCGTACTCCCCGGTCGTCCGTTCGTCGACGGCACAGACGACGAGGTCGACGGCAGCGGCCTCCACCCACGCCTGGTCGTAGGTCGCCTCCCGGAGTTCGGCCTGGACGTCCTCTTCCTGCAGCAGGCCGAGTTCGTGCTCCGCCGGTCGGTACCGGTAGACGCCCGGTTCGAGGAACTCGACGCCGGGTTCGCCCACGACCGTGTAGAGGTCGAGCGGGAACGTCGCGCCCGCGCTCGGGACGGCCCGGAACCCCGCCTCGTCGTCGGTGATCCCCTGGGCCGCCCAGAGCAGTTTGGAGAACGCGCCCTCGTCAATCGGCTTCGGCTCCAGTTCCCGCCGGGACCGCCGGTGGCGGATCGCTCGCGTGACCGTCATCTCGCCTTCCCCGTCCGGTTCGGGAAGCGAGACGACCGATTCCGGTTCGAGGCCCCCGTCCGCCAAAACCGTCGGGTGTGATGGCTGTCGATCGAACGGCATCGTCCGGGAAAGGTCGCCGCCGGACAATAATGGCGGCGCCCGATTACCGGTCGGCGGGAACGGACGGCAAACGCTGGCGGCCGATGGCTCAGTCTTCGAGCGTCAACGACGCGGGCGTCTCAGCCTGCAGATTGTCGCTCACGGGACACCGTTCTTCGACCGCGTCGAGCCAGGACTCCAGGGTCTCGCGGTCGGCGTCCGCGTCCACGTTCACCTCCACGTCGAATTCCTGGAACCCGGCGCGTTCGTCGGACTCCTCGCCCATGAACACGGCCGGGTCGTACTCGCCGCCAACGGACACTTCGAGGTCGCCGATCTCGATTCCCATTTCGTCGGCGACCTTGTAACCGGTCGCGTTGATGCAACCGGCGAACGCCGCGAGGAGGTGATCGAGCGGACTGGCGTCGTCCCCGACGACGAGCTCGGCCCCGCCCGTCTCGATCGCCATCCGTTTCGGACTCCGACTACGTCCCCTGACCATGACGCGATTCAGGTTCGCTTCTGACGGCTCCTTCGTGGCCATACTTACTCTCGGGAAAGCGCCGACAAAGGGCTTGATATTCGGTCGTGGTTCGGGTATCGTTAGCACATGGCTCGCGATGGCGGCAGCGCCTCACTCGAGCAAACGCCCCACGAAGGACTCGTATTCCACGGGGAGCGCCTCGGCGATCGCGTCCGGATCGGTTTCGCCGTCGAGGTTGACGAGGTAGGTCCGGCCGGGATCGTCGCCGTAGATCCGCTGGAAGTCGTACACGAACCCGTATACGGCCGCGTCGTCGGGCACTTCGTCGGCCTCGCGCAGGAACTCGACCTGGGCGTCGACGTTGTACTCCACCAACTGGTTCACGACCACCTCGTCGTCGGCCTCGTCGTCGACGGCGTCGCTCGCGAGCCCCTCCTCGACGACGGGGGTGAGCAGCCGCACCCACTTCGCGATGCCCGGCGGTTCGTCCGCGCCGTCGCCGGTGACCGCCTCGTAGGTGGCGGTGACCGCCCCACAGCCCGTGTGACCGACCACCGCGATGGCGTCGGTGCCGGTGTGGGCGACGGGATACAGCAGGTTGCCGTTGACGACCAGTTCGCCGTCCGCCTCGTCCCAGGCCTGGTTGCCGATGTTGCTCGGGGTGAACAGCCAGCCGGGCTCGTCGACGGCCCACATCCCCTCCTGGGAGACCCGGGAGTCCGAACAGCAGATCGACACCGCGGGGGGGTGCTGGGCGTCCTGCACCCCGGAGAAGTGGTCGTCCGGGATCGATTCGGTGTGGGCGCGGTTCCCGTCGAGCAACGCCAGAAGCGTCCCGTCCGTCATGGTCGAGTGGACTCCGTCGGCCCGCAAAAAGGGCCACCATTCGGATCGAAAGAGCCTCCGTCGGCGACGCGGACCCGTTGAAGACGGGTTGCTCAGGGTGTGGGCGCGGGTTCGATCCGAGCGTCCATCCCCTGTTGTTCGAGTTCCCAGATGAGGTACTCGCGCACGCCGTCCTCCAGTGGACGGTGCCGGATCCCGAGTTCGCGCTGGGCCTTCGAGTTGTCGACCAGAACAGCGCCGCTGTCGAAAAAGCGGAGTATCTCGCTCTGCAGGCCTTCCGGCGACGTCGTGAATTTCTCGATGCCGGCCATCGGATGGCTCAGCCAGCGAAGGAGGGTGCCCGGAACGGCCCGCGGACCGTCGATCCCCGTCAGCCGCTCGGCGACCCTGAACACCTCGACCAGGTTGCGGGGTTCCTTCGCGATGATGTACTCCTCGCCCGGTTCCCCCTCCGCCATGGCCTTGTGGAGCATCCGGGCCGTGTCCTCGACGTAGTCGAACGAGAACACGAAGTCGCTGGGGATCATCGGCAGGTCGCCGTGGAGATAGTCGACGAACGCGGTTCGCGGCGTCCCGCCGTAATTCTTGTCGCGAGGGCCGTAAATCGCCCCGAGCGTCGTGATCACGAGCGGGAGGCCGTCGTCGATCATCGGCTCCGCGACCTCGTAGTGTGCCCGCCACTTCGTCTCCTGGTAGACCGACGGGAAGTCGTTCGGCGACCGGTAGGACTCGTCGACCGTTTCGCCGCCGGTGTTTCCGTACACGCCCACGGTGCTCGCGTAGACGCCCTTCGGAACGTCGAGTTCGTCCATCAACTCCAGGACGTTCCGGGTCCCGTCGACGTTGATCCGTTCGGCCTTCGCCTCGTTCCACGGTCCCGGACCGATCTGGAACCAGGCCGCGAGATGGAACACTCCGTCGACGCCGTCCATTCCCTCGCGCATGCTTTCTTTGTCGGTGATGTCCCCCTCCACGACCGTCACGGCGTCCGGCAGATCGGCGACGTTCGATCGGGACCTGGTCAGGACGGTCAGGCGATGTCCGTCGGCGACCAGTCGCTCGACCAGATGTGAGCCGATGAACCCTGTCCCCCCAGTGACGAAGTAGTGCATTCGTGTCCTCCCCCAGAATCGACCCTCGCAAACGAGGGGTAAAAATAATAGGTGCATTCACTCGGGGGCTCGTGCCGACGGTCGAGTTTCCCGGTCGGGCCGCCCCCGGATTCGGGGCCCTTCGCTCCCGAGCGATATCGGGACCATCCAAGCGGATATGGCGCATCCGGGTCAAGGGAGACGTATGCCCGAGTACACGGCGCGAGCCGAGTTCGACCCCCTGAACGCGGTCCGGGTCCACACGCCGGGCCCGGAACTGTGGAGCGGCGCCCTGGACCCCGAAGCGAACCTCTTCGAGGGGCCCATGGCACCCGAACGCGCCCGCCGCGAACACGAGCGCCTGATCGAGACCTACGAGTCCGCCGGCGTAGAGGTGCACACCCTCGCCGACGACCTCGCGACCGCGGGCGTCCTCGACGAATTGGTGCGCGAGTACGTCACGATCCCCGAGGACGCCGCCGTCGACCTCGAGGCGACCCTTTCCGCCCTCGGACCCCACGAGAAACTGGGGCTCGCCCTCTCCCGCGCGCGCCTCGAGCGCCACCCCGACGCGGCCAGCAGCGTCCACGTCGAGCGCCCGATCTCGAACATCTACTTCCAGCGGGACACCACGATCCTGGGCGACAAGGGGCCGATCCTGTGCTCGATGGCCAAGCCGGTCCGCCAGCCGGAGATCCCGATCGTCCGCGAGGCCTGGGAGGGGATCGGTGCCGAGGTCGTCCACGAGGCGGCCGTCGGCCCGATCGAGGGCGGGGAGTTCATGCCCATGGGCGAGTTCGCCCTGCTGGGCGTCTCGGCCCTCGTCGACGGTGAGGAGGAAGTGATCCGGACGAGTTACGACGCCGGCCGCTCCCTCCTGGAGGCCGGTGCGGTCGGCTACGACGAGTTCGGTCTGGTGCGGGCACCGCTGGAGACGGAACGCCAGATCCGGCGCGGTCGGGGCGGCGAATCGCGCCTGATGCACCTGCTCGGCTGGTTCAACGTCGCGGCCGAAGGGCTCGCCGTCGCGTTCGAGGAACTCGCGGAGGCCGCCACGGTGGACGTCTACGAGCGCCGGGGCGGCAGCTACCGAAAGACGCGGACCCCGACGCTCCTCGAATACCTCGACGGGAAGGGCTACGACGTGATCGGGGCCGACTGGGCGGAACGGTGGCCGACGAACTTCGTCGCGGTCGACGACGGCGAGATCGTCCCCCTGTACGAACCCGACGAGGACGGCGAGTACCGGCCGGAGAACAACCCGACCATCGAGGCGCTGAAGGAGCGCGGCGTGACGGTGCTCCCCGGCGGCGAGGGGCTTCCGACCGGCGCACTCACGAACGGTGCCGGCGGATTCCACTGCATGACGACGCCCGTGAGTCGCGGTTCCGGGCGGTAATCGACGCCTACTCCGTTCCTATCGACGAACGTGGAAGCACGTTTCCACTATTCTTAAGCGTCGCACCCGTGAAAGACTCCCCCATGGGATCGGACATTTCCGGATTCTACAAGCTGAGCATGGACGAGCGCCGCGAGAAGGTCAAGGAGTTCGCCGACCTCACCGACGAGGAGGTCGCGGCGATGGCGGAGCCGGCGCTGGACGAACGCCGGGCCGACACGCTGAGCGAGAACGTCGTCGGGACGCTGGAGTACCCGCTCTCGATCGCGACGAACTTCGTGATCGACGGCGAGGACAGACTGATCCCGATGGCGGTCGAGGAGACCAGCGTCGTCGCGGCCGCCTCCTACGCGGCCAGCCTCGCCCGGCCCACCGGCGGGTTCACCACCAGCGTCAGCGGCCCGCGCATGATCGCCCAGATACAGGCGGTCGACGTCGAGGACCCGCAGGCGGCGCGGCTTCGCATCCTCGAAGCGCAGGAGGAACTCAAGGCGAAGGCCGACGAGCAGGATCCCGTCCTCGTCGAACACGGCGGCGGCTGCGAGGAGGTCGAGGTCCGGGTCATCGACTCGCCACGCGGCGAGATGGTCGTCACCCATCTGATCGTCAACGTACAGGACGCGATGGGCGCCAACGCCGTCAACGGGATGGCCGAGGCGCTCGCGCCCGACATCGAGGAGATTACCGGAGGCGAGGTCGAACTCCGGATCCTCTCGAACCTGGCCGACCACCGCCTCGCGCGGGCGTCGTGTACGATCGAGCCCGAACAGCTCGAAGGCAAGGGCAGTGGCCTCTCCGGTGAGGAGATCCGCGACCGCATCGTCGACGCCTGGGCCTTCGCCGAGGCCGACCCCTACCGGGCCGCGACGCACAACAAGGGCATCATGAACGGCATCGACGCCGTCACGACGGCCACGTTCAACGACTGGCGGGCGATCGAGGCCGGCGCCCACGCCTACGCCTCGCTGGGCGACGGCTACGGCTCGCTGTCGACGTTCGAGGTGGACGAGAACGGTGACCTCTCCTGTTCGATCGAGGTCCCGATCCAGATCGGTACCGTCGGCGGCGCGACCCAGCTCCAGCCCGCCGCCCAGGCCGCGATGGAGATCCTCGACGTCGATTCGACCGAGGAACTCGCCGGGGTCTTCGCTGCCGTCGGCCTCGCGCAGAACCTCTCGGCGCTCCGGGCGCTCGCCAGCGAGGGCATCCAGCAGGGCCACATGAGCCTCCACGCGAAGAACATCGCCATCCAGGCCGGCGCGCCAAAGGACCTCGTCGACGAGGTCGCCGAGCGCATGGTCGAGGAGGACGCCGTCCGGCAGGACCGCGCCGAGGAACTGATCGAGGAGCTGAGCGACTGACGCGATCAGGGCCGGGAGTCCGGTCGCCGGACGTATAGGGCGACGGCCGCCACCAATCCGGGGGCGGTCGCGCCGAGTCAATCGAACGGCGGGTGCTCAGTTCTCGCTCCCGCTCCCCTCGTCCGAAACGAAACGCGAGGCAACCCACCCGAACGCAGCGGCGATTCCGGCCGGCAGTCCCACGAAAAAGGCCAGCACGACGAAGAGGCCGCCACGTTCCTGGAGACCGCCGTCCACGCCCACGACCGGGCTGAGGGCGATCACGGGGACGGCCAGCAGGACGGCGGCCGTCGCGTACCCGCTTTTCGCCACGGCCTCCTGAACCGTCGGCCGTCGGACGAGATACGCCGTGGCACCGAGCCACGCGAACAGTCCGAGGAGGACGGCCCACCCGCTTCCGGTGACGACCAGCAGGACGACCGTCCCGATCACCCCCACGACGATGCCGCCGACGATGCCGACCAGGACGGTCAGGGTATTGTCGAGGAGTCCGTCCGGCGCCAGGAGTTGCTCGGTCTCCCCGCCAGCGGCGCCGGCGTTGATACCGACGGTGTCCATGGTCGCCGTTGCGGTCTCCGCGATCGTTTCCCCGGATTCGTCCGACGTCGCGCTGGGCATGGCAGTTCCGTCGGTCGCCTCCCCGGTCGTGGCTTCGGCGCCATCCCACACGCCGTCATCGTCGGCGTCGGCGGCCGCCCGTTCCTCGGTGAGGTCGGCCGAACAGTGCATACAGTAGGTCGCCGTCTGTCCGATCGGTTCGCCACACTCCGGACAGCACGGATCCTCGTCGGTGTCACTCACGGTCCGTCCTCCGTTCCTGGCCGCTAGATCGAGTCGTCACGGTCTCTCCCCCTGATGGGGTCCATGCGGCTACACACTCTTCACCATTAGGGGCAGACCTCACCACGCGCCGCTGCCTCGACCGACTCGGGGGGGTGAGGTCGATCCCGATTCAAGCTCCGGGTCGTCGGCTCCCCCGGTGGTAACGCGGTTCGATCCGGGGCCCCTGGGTCTGCCACCCGAGGGTTCAACCACCCGGCGTGCGACGCGGTGACCATGGACCTCACCGTCGACCACGTCCCGTTCGCGTGGCACGACCTCGACGAGATCACTGGCGTCTTCGAGCGACTCGGTCTCACCCCCGAGTACGGCGGCGTCCACGACAACGGCGTCACGCACATGTCGGTTCTCGGCTTCGAGGACCGGTCGTACGTCGAACTCATCGCCGAGCGCGCCCCCGGCGAGCACGACTTCTGGCCCGAGCACATCGCCGCGGACGCCGGGCCGGCAGCCTGGTGCATTCGGGTCCCGGATGTCGTGGCCGAATGCAAGCGTGTCCTCGACCGGGGGCATCCGGTCCGGGGGCCGCTCTACGGCGCCCGGGAGCGCGACGACGGGTCGCTGGCCGAGTGGGATCGCGCGGAGTTCGGGACGCCCGAAGATCGCCTGGCGCTCCCCTTTGCCATCGAGGATCGGACCCCGCTTTCCTATCGCGTCTCGCCGACGCCGGGCATGGAGGATGGCCCGCTGACCGGGGTCGCCCAGGTCGTCATCGGCGTCAGCGATCTCGAAGAGAGCATCCAGACGTTCCGTCACCTCTATCGCCTCCCGGAGCCGTTCCGCGAATCGGTCGATGGACTGGGAACGGTCGCCGCCTTCCCGGGACAGCCCCTGGCGCTGGCGGCGCCTGACGAGACCGAGTGGCTGGCGGATCGGCTCGACCGTTTGCCGGAGGGGCCCTGTGCCGTCCTCCTCGGCACGGACGACGTGGACGCGGCAACCGACGCGTTCCCGCTCCGGGGGTCGAAACCGTGGCCCGTCGGTCGCGTCGCCTTTTTCGACGACGACCGGCTGGGCTACCGACTCGGCGTCGTCGAACGCCCAGGCTAGCCCCGGGTTCGTCCCGGGAGGTCCCCGGCCGGCGGACGCGTTTCGTTCGCGGTCGATTTGAGGATTCAGTGATTTTTCAGGACCGCCGTTCGAAGGTCTCACAGGCCATCTAATCGGGTCTCCCGTCGACCAGTTCTCACCAGCGGGGCCGTATTCGGCCTTGGATCACTGGCGGGTTGTAGTCAGGTCTCTTCACTCTTGGACTCGCCACCGAAGCTGGGACGCATCCAAGTCGAAAACCGTGACGATGCCGAACATACCGTTCATTTACTCGTCGAACGCGGTGGAGAGACGGTCTACTGGCAATCATTCGATCGTGAGGGTGCCTCCGAGAACGATCAGGGGGAGACGGGTCGGGACATTCCACCGCCCTCAATAGCCACATTGATATAAGAAGAAACGAAGAGCTTCGCCGTGGTTCTGAACACCCCGACGTTCTAACGAACACCCTATGACTACATCGTCATCGGCGTCTGAGGGGACCGCCACTCCCCCGACCCCGGACGGGGCCCCGCTCCTCGGAAACGGATTGGCGTTCTCCCGAGATCCAATCGGCGCAATCGAGGACTGGTCGTCACTCGGCGATGTCGTCCGCCTCGAAATCCCGGGGCAGACGATGTACCTCGTTACGGGCCCTGAACCCATCAAGCAGATCCTCGTCGACGACCACGAGACGTTCACGATCAGCCGGGCACAGCGCGAGACGTTCCGCGGCATTGAGGACCACGCGGTGACCACGACAACCGGTGACCGCTGGGAGCGATTGCGTACCGCGTTGCGGCCGGCGTTCACACGCGACGCAATGCAGCGATACGCCGACCGGATCGTGAACACGACGGCGACCTACATCGACCAATGGGACGACCGCGAACAAATCGATCTCTACCGAGAGATGCGACTTCTGTCAGTACGTCCTCGCAGATGCACTGCTCGACGTCGATATCCGTGGGCGAGAGGACGTCGTCATGGCGGCTGCGGATGCACTCGTCGATCGGGCGAACTTCCGCAGATCAGGCCAGCTCCTGCCTGACTGGATCCCGACACCGACTGACCGCCGGTTCGAGCGAACTGGGTCGCGTCGCAAAGCGCTCTAGAGTTTGGATCTCGCTGGATCACTGTTCCCTTTGACACAGCTTTAGCTGAATGCAGGCGCTAAGCCCCCGTCCTCAACGAGCATCGCAGTCCGCGCAAGCGGACAAGGAGCGCAGTAGGGCGGGGATACAGCGCCGTCATCTCCTGTTCTTACACGTTCCAGTGACTG
>JBLGCL010000029.1:0-19746 GCA_047617305.1 Natronomonas sp. | reverse complement strand
GACGTTCACGAGGCGATGACCAACCGGACCGGGCCGGCGTGGACCGAGACGCCGGCGGAGAAGGAGGGGGCCGGTGCGGAGACGTTCGCCGCCGAGGTCGAGGACGGAAACGAGACTGCCGGCAACCCGACTGTCGTCCTCTGGCGGCCCGCCCAGGGATCGACCCGGTACGCGTACGTGGTCGTCGATGGCGAGGATGGCGGAGACAGCGGCGACGCGTCGGGCGACGACGACGGGACCGACGGGCGATGGCTGACCGAGTCCTACCAGCTCCACGACGGGACGTACTTCGGCAGTCGGACGCACGTCCGGGCGTACGAGGATCCTCGCGGCGAGTGGACCGCGATGCAGGCCCACGAGGAGTACTGGGACTGGTTCCGTCTCCGGCACACCGTCGTCGGCGTCGGGAGCGCCCAGCGAACGGTCGAGCGAGATTTCATGGACGCTCCCTTCGTCGACCGCGTCGTTCGCCGCCCGTATCATCACGGGGCACCGGGTGGGGGAACCTGGGTGTCCGTCGTGCACTTCTCGCTGTTCCTCTTCCCGGGGATCGCGGTCGCCCTCGGCGGTGTCCCCGATCGGTTCCGTCGAGTCGGACGGCGAGTCGTCGATCGGCACGGTCGCGAGATCGCCGCGGGCCTCGCCCTCCTCGGCCTCTACCTCGGCGTCCGGTGGCTCGGCATTGCCGTCGAACGGAGACGGCCGGCAGCCGATCCCCACCTCGTGGCCGCCCCGCTGTACCTCGTGCTCGTTTTCGGGCTCCCGGTCGTCGCGCACCGTCTCGGCCGGGGTACCGACCGCGTCTGGGCGTTCGCGAGCGCGATCGGAGGCCTCGGCTGTGCGTTCGTCCTTGACGCGGTTGCGATGCACGTCTCTGTCCTTCCGCTCCGGTTCGTCCTCCACCGGACCGCGGTGCTGCTGGCGATCGGCCTGATCGCCTCCGGGAGCGCCGTCGCCGCGGAGCGCGGGGAGCGCCTACCGTGGGTCCTCGGCGTCGGCGGCTGGGTGCTCGCGCTCCTCCCGCCGCTGCTCGGCGTTCTCTGATCCGACGCGAGTCGGCGAGCACGCCCCGCGGTCCCCCAGAACTCTCCCGAACCTGAACGCTTTTCCGCTCGCCGATCGGGGTGACAACCATGTACGAGGTGGCGCGGTACCTGAGCATCGACACCGTCGAGTCCCCGTCGTTCACGCCGGGCGGGGACCTCCTCTTTCTGGCCGACACCACCGGGACGCCACAGGTCTGGCGGCTGGACGAACCGGGCGGCTGGCCCGAACGTCTGACGCCCTACGAGGAGCGCGTCTCGTTCGTGGAGGCGGCGCCCGCCGAGCCGGCGTTCGTCTTCGGCATGGACCAGGGCGGGAACGAGCGCGTCCAGCTGTACCGGTACGATCTCGATGACGGCTCGATCACGCAACTGACCGACCAGCCGGACGCGATGCACGACTGGGGCACCTGGTCGCCGGACGGTGACCGGATCGCCTACGCCGCGAACCGGCGCGACGCCGAGGCGTTCGACGCGTACGTCCAGCCGGCCGACGCGACGGCCGACGAGGCGACCCGCGTCTGGGAGGGCGACGAGGGCTGGCTCACCGTCGACGCCTGGGGACCGGACGATCGGCTCGTGATCATGGAACCCGCGGCCAGCCTCGACGTCGACCTCTACCTCCTGGATCCGGACACGGGCGAGCGTCGGCAGCTGAGCGACGAGGACGAGGCGTCGTTATTCGCGGACGTTCACTTCGGTCCGGTCGGCGACCGGCTCTATCTCGTCACGGACTACGGCGCCGACAATCGGTATCTCGGTCGCGTCGACCTCGACACCGGGGAGATCGACGCCGTCGTCGGCAGCGATGATTGGGACGTCGACGGCCTCGCGCTCGATCGGCGAACCGGCCGGATCGTCTACTCGCGGAACGTCGACGGCTACTCGGAACTCCACTCCGGGTACCTCGACCGGGGGGAGTTCCGGGAGAACACCGCACCGACCGTGGACGGCATGGTCGACGCGCTCACCTTCGACGCCGAGGGCAACCACTACGCGTTCGTTCACACCTCACCGGATACCCCCTACGGGATCACCGTCGCCGAGTTCGGGACCGACCTCCAGCGACGGTGGACCCGAGGGGGCACCTGCGGGATCCCGACCGAAAGCTTCCGGGAGCCGGAGGTCGTGCACTTCGAGACCTTCGACGGGCGGGAGATCCCGGCCTACTGGACCCCCCCGGCGGACGCGGATGCCGGCGAAACCCCGGTCATCGTCGACATCCACGGCGGTCCGGAACACCAGCGCCGGCCGTGGTTCTACCCGGTCAAGCAGTACTTCCTGAACCGGGGCTACGCCGTCTTCGAGCCCAACGTTCGGGGTTCGACCGGGTACGGTCGGGAGTACGCCGGCCTGGACGACGTCGAGAACCGTCTCGACTCCGTGCGCGATATCAAGCACGGCGTCGGGTGGCTGACCGAGCAGGAGGCCGTCGATCCCGACCGGATCGTCGCCTACGGCCGCTCCTACGGCGGGTTCATGGTCCTCTCCTCGATCACCCAGTACCCGGACCTGTGGGCCGCCGCCGTCGACTTCGTCGGCATCGCCGACTTCGAGACCTTCCTCGAGAACACCGGCGACTGGCGCCGGAGCCACCGCGAGGCCGAGTACGGGTCGCTGGAGGAGGACCGCGACCTGTTCGCGGAGATCAGCCCCATCCACGACGTCGACGAGATCCAGTGCCCGCTGTTCATCCAGCACGGAGCGAACGATCCCCGAGTTCCGGTCGGCGAGGCCGAACAGATCGCCGCGGCGCTCGAGGAGCGCGGGGTCCCCGTCGAGACGCTGATCTTCGAGGACGAGGGGCACCACACCACCACGCGGTCGAACCTGATCGAGGAGTTCGAGGCCATCGTCGACTTCCTCGACGAGCACGTCTGATCGGCGATCGGACGACCGGGGTTCTTTCCGATTCCCGTCAGGGCAACCAACCCCAGGGTAGGACTGCGACCAGGATCGTGACCGCCGGACCGACCAGAATGCCGCCCCAGGTGACCAAGCCCAGGACACCGGCCGCAACGAGGGTCGCCCGCGTTCTTCTGGTCGACGGGCGGTTCTCGTCCAGTGCCAGTTGGAGCAGCCACGCCCCGATCCCGGCCGGGACCAGAACGAACGCGAGCGTAAGGACGCCGCCGGGAACCGGGTCGGATTTCGCCAGCGCGATCCCGGTCTGGACTGCCGTCCCCGTCGCCCCGGCGAGAAACAGGAGGCCGGCGATCCCGAGCGCGGTACGGATCGTCACTCGCGGTCCCGAAAGTCGAGGGACGAGCGTGCCGAACCCGCCCAGGAGGACGAGCAGCCCGGGACCCAGGACCAGTGCCGGCGACTGTCCTTCCCACAGGTGGATCCGGTGGCGATCGATCGGCACGGTCAGGTACTCCGCCACGGAGAACGACTCCTCGTACCCGACCACGACGCCGACCGGGCCGCTCCGTCGTTCGGGGCCGTAAACGGCGACGAGGTAGGGCCCGGCCTCGTCGACGGGACGATCGTAGGAAACCGTCGAGTAGAACGCCGCCGGCGTGAACGGTTCGTACGCCGCCTCTTCCGATCGGTCACCGTGGATCACCCGCGCGCCGTATCCCTCCGGTACCGTGACGTCGCCCGGTACCCCGTCGCGCCTGTCGATGGCGGGGCTCATCAGGACGAGCGATGGGGTGAAATCGCCCGTGCGTGGCGTGAAGAGTTCGAGGAGGATGCGGTCACCCGATTCGAGATCGACCGAGTAGTACGCCGCTCCGTCGGTCGGGACGTGGTCGTAGAAGACCCACGACTTCGCCGGATTCGTGACGGCCAGGGCCGTCTCCGGGGAATCGTTGTCGTGAGGGAACTCGGGCACGTGCGCCAATGCGGTCCCCGCGAGCAAGAGAAGTGCCACGAGGGAGACTCCGAGGACGGAAACTCGGTTCATCCCTCGATACCGGGGGGGTCGACGGCGAGGAGGTGGCCTCGACGACCCGTCGTCGGCCATGGGGAGGACTGGGCCGATCCGTCGGCCGACGACAGCGTCCCGACTGACTGGACCGTCGCCCCCGACGCAGTATTGGGGGCCTCAGTCACGTTTGCCGAACCCGTCGGAAGCCAGTCCGGCCGGTCGACCGTCGTCGTTCCGACGGTCGAATATTCGACGTGAACGACCACGCGCGTTTCCTGGCCCCAGGCCGGCCGAACGAACGTCGCAACGTATTCTCTGACAAACCCGTCCGGTGAAACCAGGGCCGTAATGGTCAGGTCACGGATATCCCCATACGGCGACTCGTTGTACCAGGCCTTGGTTGCGACGACCCGATAGAAGATCTCCTCCCTGCGTTCGACCACTCCCTCGAACGAGGTGTTCGTCTGACCGAAGAGGCGATAGATCGTCCGCCATTCGGTCGATCCGACCTCGAAGGGAACCGGATACCGTTCGTCTCGCTCGATCGCGCTCGTCCGGTTCGATTCCGTGAACCGAACGTACGCCGCCGTTTCGTTCACCCAGAATTCCGTATCGGGCCCGAACAGGTCGAATTCCGTCCGGTTTTGGTCGGTCGCGGCGAAACTGCCCACGGCCACGTCGCCGCCGTCGATGACCATCGCCGTCTCGGTCGCGGACACGGACGCCGTCGCGTTCAGGAACACGACCGTCCGCGTGTGCTGGGTCCAGGAGCCAGCACCGAGGAGCGCCTCTCGATGGGCCCGACCCAGGACGAACGGGTTGACGACGCGATCCCGGGTGAGGCCGGGTGGGAAGCCCTCGGGGGATCCGACCGACCGTTCCGGTGGCGTCGGAACGGTTTCATCGAGGGCGGTGTCCTCGAAGAGGGTCTCCTCGGTAATTTCGTCCGACCCGGCACCAGATACCCGATCCCTCCCCAAATCCGGCGGGTAGACGTCGGTGTACGCCAGTACCCCCACTATCCCCACGCCGAGGAGCAACAGCAGGAGGACACCTTCTTTCGGAGACATGTGTGCGGGATTGGGGCCGCCGACAGTAGTAATGTTCGGTATGATAACGTATGACTTGGTCCGGGCGGCCCGTCTCGACAACAACGAATTTCACGGGAGGCTCGATCTCCGCCGACGTGCGACGACGGATCGTCCGTGGGTGAACGTGGCGGGGATGGCGACGTTTCTCGCGGTAATTGGGTTCTCGCGTCCGTCTCTGCCGCGAGTTACTACACCCCGCCACGGGCCGACGCTCACCCGACCGGTTACGACGATTCCCCGGACGAGGTCGCGGCTCACGTGGGTCACGACCTGCGAACGGGAGAGTACGTCTACGACGTCCGGGTCGTTGAATCGGGCGGTCCATGGGACGGCGACCCCGTGACGTCGGTTCGCCAACACGTCGAGATCGACGACGGTGCCCGTCGACCCCCGGCCCGAACTCGGCTGCCGGTGCTGGTCGAGGACGGCGACGGGCCGGCGGTTCGATACTTCGTCGCATCACCCGTCGGGCAGCGATACACCCCGGACGCCGTGGCGACGCGGAGGGATCCGGGATGGGATCGCGACCGGAATCTAGCGACACCACGTACGTCGTCCGGGTCACGAACGCCAGCGTGGCCGTTCGCGTGGCGTATCCGGGTCGCTCCTCGGCGCTCGGGTTCGATGGGTTCGGCGGCAAGACGATACCGCCCACGGCCACCTCCACTGCCAACCTCACCATCCACGTCGACAAGGAAACGGACCGGCCGACGCGGGCGGTCATGCGATACTGGAACCCGCCGGTCTCGGAGGATGGCGACCCGGGTGACGCGGCCGGCTATCGTTCGCCCACGACCTACCGGTTCTCGGACCACGGTTCGGTCGACGTCGATCGGCCGCTCGGAACCTACCCCCCTTGCCACGGACCGTCCTCTACAGGCTCGACCTCGGCGTGTACGCGATCCGGCAGGGGAACTTCGAACGCCTCCTCGTTCCAGTCGTTGCAGTGATCGCGATCCCAGGACTGTTCGCCAGGCTCATCGACCGACGGAGGGACGTCCAGTGACCGGGTCCTTGCCTCGCGGCTGGTGGCGAACCGTCCTTCGCCGGACCGCCACGGTACTGGCGACGCTCGTCTCGATCGGGTGGCTCCTGCTGCTGGTCCTGCTCGTTGCGGGGTTCCTCGTCGGTCCAGCTCCCCCTGACTGGGGGCCCCACGATCGACACCGACGACGTACCCGCCACGGTGGCGGCCGATGCCCTCGCACAGATCGACGGCCGAGATCACGTGCTGGAACGATGGCCCTCGAACACTCGGACGGCGAGGTTCGTGTCCGGAGCTATCCCGACGCCCTCGCGTCGGGGGAGTGGACGCTCCCGTCAACCTATTCGTACCGGTTTTCGGCACGCGAATCGTCAAGTACCAGCGAATGGGTAACGGGTCGTGGCGGCGGGTCGTCGGCGGAGGATACGTCTACGACGACGGTGCCACGTCCCTGGCGAAGTACGCCCCGGCGGTCAGGCGCGCGAACGTTACGGTCGCCGCCGAGAACGCCACCCACCTCGTCTTCTCGATCACGGACGACCCCCTCGTGGACCAATTCGCGTCGTTCAGTCCCGCGCGGAACGTCACTGACGACCGGGTTCACGTCGTCTGAAAGGATTCGGATCCGCAGTTGCAGGCGGTGGCCTACCGGGGCCGGACCGACGTCGGAACCGACCGGGAACGGAGCGTCGTCCGGAAGGTCGGAACTGCCGATGCACGCCACCTGGAGGGGCCCCCGGGACCGGGGCCTCCGACGTGATCACCCGGACGGTGCTGGGGGTCGAACGGGTCGTCGACTGGCTCACCTGACGCGTGTCGACGGGAAGTGCACGCGGGCACTGTCACGCTTCGCGCATACGCGCACACCCGCGCTGTCTTGCGGTTTGGTCGTAAGGTTTACGTAGAGCGTTCGCTTCACCCCCGAACGATGACCGATCGAGCCCGCCCCGGAGGTGGTACCGCGTGGAACTGATAATCACGGAGAAAGACAACGCTGCGCGGCGGATCGCGGACATCCTGAGCGGCGGGTCCGCCGACGCCGAGCGCAAGAACGGCGTGAACGTCTACCGGTGGGGCGGCAAGCGCTGCGTCGGCCTGTCGGGTCACGTCGTCGAGGTCGACTTCCCGCCGGAGTACAACGACTGGCGGGACGTCGAACCGGTCGAACTCATCGACGCCGACGTCGAGAAGCGGCCGAGTCGCGAGAACATCGTCCGGACGCTCCGGACGCTGGCCCGGACGGCCGAGCGCGTCACCATCGCGACCGACTACGACCGCGAGGGCGAACTCATCGGGAAGGAGGCCTACGAAATCGTTCGCGACGTCAACGCGGACGTCCCGGTCGACCGCGTCCGGTTCTCCTCCATCACCGAGAACGAGGTCGAATCGGCCTTCGCCGACCCGGACGAGATCGACTTCGACCTCGCGGCGGCCGGCGAGGCCCGCCAGATCATCGACCTCGTCTGGGGGGCTGCCCTGACGCGATTCCTTTCGCTGTCAGCCCGCCAGCTGGGTGACGACTTCATCTCGGTCGGCCGGGTCCAGAGTCCGACGCTGAAACTGTTGGTCGATCGCGAACGCGAGATCCAGGCGTTCGAACCAGAGACCTACTGGGAACTGTTCGCCGACCTCGCAAAGAACGGCGACCAGTTCGAGGCCCAGTACTTCTACCGCGACGAGGACGACAACGAGGCCGAACGCGTCTGGGACGGCGACCAGGCCCAGTTCATCTTCGAGACGCTCCGGGAGTTCGACGTCGCCACCGTCGACCGCGTTTCTCGGCGCACCCGGACCGACCGGCCGCCGGCCCCGTTCAACACGACGCAGTTCATCAGGGCCGCCGGCAGCCTGGGCTACTCGGCCCAGCGCGCGATGAGCATCGCCGAGGATCTCTACACGGCCGGGTACGTCACCTACCCCCGGACCGACAACACGGTGTATCCCGAGGACCTCGATCCCGAGGAATTGCTGGACGCGTTCGTCGATCATCGCACCTTCGGCGAGGACGCCGAGTCGCTCCTCGAGGATACCCCGCTCGACCCGACCGAGGGCGACGAGGAGACGACCGACCACCCGCCGATCCACCCGACGGGCGAACTCCCGCCACGGACCGAACTCTCGGAGGACGAGTGGGAGGTCTACGAGTTGATCGTCCGGCGGTTCTTCGCGACCGTGGCCGAACCGGCGACGTGGGAACACCTCAAGGTCGTCGCCAGCGTGGACGGCCACTCGCTGAAGGCCAACGGCAAGCGCCTCCTCGAACGCGGCTACCATGCCGTTTACCCGTACTTCAATACCAGCGAGAACTACGTGCCCGACGTCGAAGAGGGCGAGACCCTCTCGGTGACGGACGTTACCCTCGACGAAAAGGAGACCCAGCCCCCGCGACGCTACGGTCAGTCGCGACTCATCGAGACGATGGAGGACCTGGGGCTCGGGACGAAGGCGACCCGCCACGACATCATCCAGAAACTCTACGACCGGGGTTACGTCGAGGGCGACCCGCCTCGACCCACGCAACTGGCGATGGCCGTCGTCGAGGCCGCCGAGGAGTTCGCCGACCTCGTCGTTTCCGACGAAATGACCGCGCAACTGGCGGCGGACATGTCGGCCATCGCGAACGGCGAGGCCACGCTCGACGACGTCACCGAAGAGTCGCGCGAAATGCTCGCCGAAATCTTCGAGAACCTGGCCGCCCACCGCGACGAGATCGGCGATCACCTCCAGGAGAGCCTCAAGGCGGACAAGACGCTCGGGCCCTGTCCCGAGTGCGGCCGGAACGACCTCCTCGTTCGCCGGAGCCGCCGTGGCTCCTACTTCGTCGGGTGCGACGGCTACCCGGACTGCGAGTACACGCTCCCGCTCCCGCCGACGGGGAAGCCGCTCATCCTCGACGAAACCTGCGAGAAGCACGACCTCCGCCACGTCAAGATGCTCGCCGGCCGGGGGACGTTCGTCCACGGCTGCCCGCAGTGCAAGGCCGACGAGGCCGGCGAGGGCCCCGTCATCGGATCGTGTCCGGAGTGTGGGGACGAACATGGCGGCGAACTCGCGATCAAGACCCTCCAGACCGGGTCGCGACTCGTCGGCTGTACCCGGTATCCCGATTGCGAGTACTCGTTACCGCTCCCGCGGCGTGGTGAGATCGAGGTAACCGACGAGGTCTGCGATGAGCACGGCCTCCCGCACCTCGAAGTCCACGACGGCGACGACGACCCGTGGGAACTCGGCTGCCCGATCTGCAACTACCGGGAGTACAAGGAACGCGAGAACGACTCGGGGACCGATCTCGAATCCCTCGACGGGGTCGGCTCGAAGACGGCGGAAAAACTCGGCGACGCTGGCGTGGACAGTCTCGACGACCTCGCGGACGCGGACCCAGAGGAGGTCGCCGCGCGAGTCGACGGCGTGAGCGAGGACCGCGTTCGCGAATGGCAGGACGAGGCCCGCAATCGAACGCGAGCAGAAGCCTGAGACGACCGAGGCGGCCGGTTAGTTCACCGTCTCGGTCCGGTCCGGACCGATCGAGAATTGGACGTCACCGAACGTTGCCGAGAGCACGATCCGGTTTCCCTCGAGTTGCATCGCGTTCGACGGAACGTCTGGTTCGGATCCGACCGACACGTGGACCGTCGTGTTCTGATTGGGTCCGCCCGTGGCGTAGACGTACATCGTTTCACCCGGCTCGACGGACTCGGGGAGGGTGGCCGTTCCGAGCGCGGAATACCCGCTCTTGATCGTGATCTCGGTTCCTTCTGGGATCGTCGACCCGCTCGAATATTCGACGGCGTAGACGGTGCCGTCGTTCTGGTAGGTGCCGCTAGCCTCCGGCAGATCGGTCAGCCAGGAGGGGGTCGTCAGTTCGAGCGAGTCCCCCCGATCGAGCGTGAATTCGAAGGTCCGGCTGTGCGTCGAGCCGTCCTCCTCGTAACTCAACGAGAGGTCCATCGAGTGGATCGCACCCTCCGGGGTGACGAGGACGGTCCCACTCAGGTCAGTGGGGGTTTCCGCTTCGTCACTGACGAGGGACGATCCGGAACCCGACCCGTCCCCTCCGCTGAAGCGAGACTGGGAGAGGCCGGTCGCCTCCAGGCGAAGGTACGTCTCTCCGTCCCGTGTCACGTTGCCCGTGTACTCGTAGGTCCCCTGCTGGAGCACCGTCCCCGGGAGCTGGTAATAGGCCCCGATGACGTACACGGCTCCGAACATCGTTCCCGGATCGTTTCTGGCCGAGATGTACTTCGTTCCCGTCTCGTTATCGACCTGGAGTGCGAGTTCGCTTCTTTCGGGGTTCAACCACCAGGTCCGCGTTTCCTCGTCCGTCTCGTTGACTACCTTGAACGAGCGCCTGCTCTCGTCGAAGGCGCCGAATTCGACCGAGATGGTCTGGTGTTTCAGCCCGGGTCCGTCGTTTCGAACGTCGACCACCTGTTCGACTGCGGTGCTCCGGTTCACTACCTGCCGGTGGGTAGCGAAGAGTTTCGTCGCGTTGACCCGTTCCGCGGAGACGCCCGGGACGACGTCACCCGCCGGAGTTTCGGGCCTCGTGGTCGTCGGGGGTCTTGTCGTCGCCGTCGATCCGTCGTCCGCAGGCGTGGCCGTCGGTGTTTCGTCGCCAGATACGTCCGTGGCGGTCGGCGTCGTCCCATTCCCGCCCCCGGCACCGCATCCGGCCAGGAGAACGAGGACGGTCACTACCAGGGTCGCCACCGTCTTACCGTGCATGCTCCTTCTCTCTTCGGTCACGGTTAACCCTCGTGTGGTCTCGAAAGTTCGTGCAACGTAATACCGTGGCGTGAGGGCTTTCGCGACATTTTTACCTCCTCCCGGGGTTCCCTCGGGTAATGACTGCACCGTGGGATAACTGGGATCACATCGTAAAGGTCGACCCCGACAAGGATCTCGTCGAGGACGAGTCGTTCGAGGACGTCCTCGAGACGGGGACCGACGCCATCGAGATCGGCGGAACGCTCGACGTGACCGCCGACAAGACCCGCCAGGTCATCGACGCCTGTAAGAAGTACGACGTCCCCCTGTTTCAGGAGCCGAACGACCCGACGGTTGTCGTCGACGACGACGACCTCGACGGCTATCTCGTGCCGACGGTTTTCAACGCGGGTGATCTGTTCTGGACGGTCGGCGCTCACAAGGAGTGGGTCCGGTTGGACGACGGGATACCGTGGGACAAGACGACCCTGGAGGCGTACATCGTCATGAACCCCGAGGCTTCCGCCGCGAAACTAACGAAGGCGGATTGCGACCAGAGCGCCGACGACGTCGCGGCGTACGCTCGCGTCGCCGAGCGGATGTTCGGCCAGGAAATCGTCTACGTGGAGTACTCGGGGACGTTCGGTGATCCGGAAAAAGTCGCAGCTGCCGCCGAGGCCACCGACGAGTCGACCCTGTTTTACGGCGGCGGCATCCACGACTACGAGTCCGCCCGTACCATGGCGGAGCACGCGGACGTGATCGTCGTCGGCGACCTCGTCCACGAGGAGGGCGTCGACGCGGTCCGCGAAACGGTCGAGGGCGCCAAGGACGCCGCCCGATCGCGCTCCTGAGGGGAGCGCGATCGTTCGCGTTCGCTTTCCGACGTCGACACGCCGGGATGGGAGGCGGTAACCCGTCGACGGACAGCGGAGCACGGGGGAGACGCGAGGCCACCGGGGATGGAACGAGCGGCGTACGCGGGAGATTGAAGTGGCCGTTGTCCAACCGTGGTCGGTGGCCCCCGGTCAGTTTCGATCCGTGCCGACGCCTCCACCGGGCACGCAACGACGGCGGATCGAAGAGGATGCTGTCGTGGTCGCCCGCACGAGATTACGCCAGACCATACCACGGGTCCGAAAGGCTGTATTTATGAGCCCGCCTCAAGAACGGCCGGGTATGCTGGACGACAGAACGTACGTCGCGGACGCCGAGCCCGGCGAGACGGTGACGATCGCCGGCTGGGCACACGAAATCCGAGACCTCGGTGGCATCGCCTTTCTCATCGTGAGGGACACGACCGGCCGGATCCAGGTCAAGTTCGAGAAGGAGGAGATGGACGACGAGCTCGTCGAGACGGGGACGGAGGTCGGTCGCGAGAGCGTCGTCGCCGTCACCGGCGGCGTCGAGGAGGAGGAGCGCGCCCCGACCGGCGTGGAAGTGGTTCCGGAGTCGGTCGAGGTCATCGCGCCCGCGGATCCCGAACTCCCGCTCGACCCCTCGGGGAAGGTCGACGCCGAACTCCCCACGCGGTTGGACAACCGGACGCTCGACCTCCGCAAGCCCGAGGTCAAGGCCATTTTCGAGATCCGGGGGGAGGTCCTCCAGGCGATCCGCGAGCGGTTCCGCGATCTGGGTTGCAGCGAGATCAACACGCCGAAGGTCGTCGCGACGGGGACCGAGGGGGGCACCGAACTGTTCCCGATCACCTACTTCGGCCGGGAGGCGTTCATGAACCAGAGTCCACAGCTGTTCAAGCAGCTGATGGCCGGCTCCGGACTGGAGAAGGTCTTCGAGATCGGCCCGATCTTCCGCGCGGAGGAGCACAACACGCCCCGCCATCTCAACGAGGCGACCTCCATCGACTTCGAGGGGGCGTTCCACGACCACGGGGACGCGATGGACGTCGCCGAAGACGTCCTCGTGGCGGCCTACGAGGCGGTCGAGGGGAACTGTCAGGACCAGCTCGAGGTGCTCGATCTGGCCGAGGTGTTCTCGGTCCCCGACACCGGGTTCCCGCGCCTGACGTACCGGGAGGCCATCGAGCGGGTCAACGCCACCGGGGAACTCGACACCCAGCTTGTCTGGGGCGACGACCTCTCCACCGAGGCCGAGAAGGCGCTCGGCGACGACGTGGGCGGGCACTACTTCGTCACCGACTGGCCCAGCGAGGTCAAGCCGTTCTACATCAAGGACTCCGACGACGACCCCGAGGTTTCCACCGGGTTCGACCTGAACCACCCGCGGATGGAACTGGTCTCGGGTGGCCAGCGCGAACACCGACACGGTCCCCTGATCGAGGGGTTCAAGCAGCAGGGCCTCGACCCCGACCAGTTCGAGTACTACACCAAGATGTTCAAGTACGGCATGCCGCCCCACGCCGGCTGGGGAATGGGCGCCGAGCGCGTCGTCATGACGATGCTCGGACTGGAGAACATCCGGGAAGCCGTTCTCTTCCCCCGGGATCGCCAGCGTTTGAGCCCGTAGGGCGAAAACCTGACGAGCGCCCGGAACGTTCGAAGCGGTTTTGCGGGCCCGACGACCCGTCGTCCGGCCGGCGGTCACAAAGGCTTAGCGTTTCGGCGTCACAGGTTGCGGCATGACCGACGAGGGAACGCAGGCGTTCGTCCCGGGCCACGTCACCGGCTTCTTCACCGTCGAGCGGGACGACGATCCGACGAAAGCCGGCTCGCGGGGGTGTGGGTTGACCCTGACGGACGGCGTCACGGTGACCGTCCAGCCAGCAGAGGAATCAGCCTGCTATCTCGACGGGGCCAGCATCGAGATGGAGGCGGTCGAGCGCGTGCTGGAGACCCTGAACGTGACCGCGACGGTGACGGCCGAATCCGAGATTCCCCTCGGATCGGGCTTCGGCGTCTCGGGGGCGATGGCGCTCGGGACCGCGCTGGCGGCGAACGTCGAGTTCGACCGGCGACTCTCGGAGAACGAAGTGGTCTCCATCGCACACGGGGCGGAAGTACAGTCCGGGACCGGTCTGGGCGACGTGGTCGCGCAGGCCCGGGGCGGGATTCCGATTCGGCTCGAGCCGGGCGACCCTCACGACAACGAACTCGACGGCATCCCAAGGCGAGTCCGGGTGGAATACGTGACGTTCGGCGACCTGTCGACCCCGGACGTGCTGGAGGACGATCCCGGGACGATCACGGAGGCGGGCGAGAGGGCGCTCTCGCGGGTGGTCAGCGAGCCGACGCTGGCGAGTTTTATCTACGCATCCAGGCGGTTCGCCCGTGAAGCCGAACTGCTGACGCCGCGCGTCCGTGAGGCGATAGCGTCGGTAAACGCGGCCGGTGGCGAAGCGTCGATGGCGATGTTGGGGGAGACGGTCTTCGCTCTCGGCCGGGGCCTCACCGACGCGGGATACGATCCCCGGGTGTGTGCGACCCATCCGGCCGGGGCCGCCCTCCGATAACCCGGATCGGATACGCGCTCCCTCGGCATTTGGGGTTGGATGACTCTTATTACCATCACCGGTGATGTGCTACCTGGTGGCGCATGTCCAGGCTCGAAACTTTCAACGATCGGTTGTTTCAGCTATACGAACAATACGTCGGAGAGCCGGATTCCGCGAAGGACGTTTATGGGTACTGGATCTTCGCCGTCGGGTATCTGGTCGGTCTGATCGGAGTGTTGTCTTATCTCCTCGGCCCTGCGTCAACGCCGGGGACACAGTTCGGCCAACGGGAGATTACTATCTCGGTCGCCGCGACCGGGTTGGCGATCGGCGTCTTCGGCATCGTTCTCATGCTCCCGGTCCGACGCCGGGGGATCCAGGCGAGCGTGGTCGGACTGGGTGCCGCCGTCGTCGGGGTCGTCGGCTTCACCGTCGTGTATCCCGTAAACTGGCCCGGCGGGACGGGACCGGACCAGAGTCCGTTCGTGATTTCGCTCTACACCCTCGGCATCGCGATTCTGGCGGGCGTCACGGCGCTGGTTCCGGTGGTGACCGGCCGGAAAGGGATGTTCGTCGAGGAGGAAGGTATCACGGAGGAACCGCCGATCTTTCTCGGTGACTCCCTCCGCGACGCCCTGTTTGCCGTGTTCCGGGACGAGGACGGCGACTGGACGTGGCGGATCGTCACCCAGGAGGCGGTGGCCGAGAGCGACTCGAGCGCCCTGACCCGGCCCGACGCCGAGTCGGCGATCGAACGCCTGAAGGGGCAGATCGGCAGCGCGAGCCTGCTGGAGATAACGACGGCGGCGTTCCGAATGTACCAGAACGAGGGCGGACACTGGCGATGGATGCTGATGCGCGACGACGGGAGCGTCGTGGCCGAGAGCGGCGGCGAGTTCCGGGAACGCGACGGCGCCGAGGAGTCCGTCAGTTTCCTCAAGGACCACGGCGCGGACGCCGACGTGGTGCACATCGAGGGCGCGGCGTTCAACTTCTACGAGAACCGGGACGACTGGTACTGGGAGTTGCTCGACGAGAACCGCACGTCGATCGCCGAAGGCCCCACGACGTTCGACGCGCAGGAGGCCGCCGAAACGGCGGCCACCGAGGCGGCGGACCGGATCGCCGATGCCAGGATCCTCGGGATCGAAACTGTCGGCGTCGAGTTGCTCGAGGTGGACGACGGCTGGGTCTGGCGGGTGCTCGACGACGACGACGACGAACTCGTCCGGAGTTCCGAGACGTTCGCGGGACGACGTCAGGCGGAATCGGCCGCCGACGGGGTGCGGATGGCTCTGGGGGACGCGGCGATCACGGTCGCCGAGGACCCGTCGTACGAACTCTACGAGACCGGCGATGGGTGGGCGTGGCGCCTCGTCGACGAAACCGAACGGGTCGTCGCGACCGAGCACGAGCAACTGCCGGAGCAGGCCGGCGCGGAATCGACGATCGACGCCTTCTCGGACGGAGCTACCGAGGCGGCGGTCATCGAGATCGACGACGCCGACTACGAGGTCTATCCCGGGGAGGGAGCGGAGGAACGGGTCTGGAACTGGCGGCTGGTCACGGACGATCGGCACGTCATCGCCGATAGCACGGACCCCCACGAGACGCCGGAGGCCGCGCGGGACGCCATCGAGCGGGTCCGCAGCCAGGCGGCGGAGGCCGACCTCATCGAGTTCGAGGAGTCCGCCTTCCAGGTGTACGAGGCCGACACCGGCGAGTGGCGGTGGCGGCTCATCGACGAGGACGGGACCGTCCTCGCCGACAGCGGCGAGGAACACGCCTCCCGGAGCGAGGCGACGCAGGCGATGACGACCCTCAAGGAACAGGCGCCGGACGCCGAACTCCTGGAGATCGACACCGCCGCGTTCGAACTCTACCGCGACGTCGAGGGCGATGGCGGGTGGGGCTGGCGCCTCATCGACGAGGCCGGCAAGATGGTCGCCGAAGGGCCGGAAACCCATCCCTCCCGCGGGGACGCCAGATCGGCACTGAACGACCTGGTCGATCACCTCGAGGCCAGGATCCGGACGATGGACGAACCGGCGTTCCAGGCCTACACCGACGGCGACGACTGGCACTGGCGGTACCTCCTGACCGACGGGACGATCGTGGCGGACGACGCCGGCCCGGAGCCGACCCGCGACGACCTCGAGAACGCGATCGAGACGGTCAGGCAGCCCGCGTCCGAAGCGGGCTCGTTCGTCGTGGGCGACGTGTTCGTCCGCATGGCCGGGAACGGCGGCTGGTCGTTCGAGGTTCTGGACCGACAGCGAAACGTCGTCGCCGACGGCGTCCAGTCCTCCGAGACGCAGGACGAAGCGATCGATACGATCTCCCTGATCCAGGACAACGTCTCCGCAGCCCCCGTGTTCACCATCCAGGAGGCCGTCGTCTGGCTGCACCGGACCGACGGGAACTGGCGCTGGCGGCTCATCGACGAGGACCGTAACGTGCTGGCGACGGCCCCGTCGAGCGAACCCAACCGGGAGCGGGCCGAATCGGCACTGGACGACGTTCGCGAACGCATGCCCGGCGCCGGCGAGGTGGACTTCGGCGTCGCGTCCTATGAGCTGTTTCGGGACGCCGACGAGACGTGGCGTTGGCGACTCATCGACGCGGACCGGTCGACCGTCGCCAGCGCGGAGAACGCCTACGAGGACCGGGCGGCTGCCGCCGATGCCATCGAGGACGTCCGCGACCTGATCCGGGGCGCCAGCGTCCTGGAGATCGACTCGGCGACGTTCGAACTCCACGCCGAGATGGGCGGCTGGCGCTGGCATCTCGTCGACGAGAACGGCAGCCCGCTGGCCGAGAGCATCCAGGTGCATGAAACCCGGACCGAGGCTCGCGACGCCATGGAGGAGGTCAAGGAACTGGCCCCGGACGGCTGGATCCGGTTCACCGAGTGACCGTCCCCGCCCGGGGACGAGAGGTTTAGGGGTCCTCCCCTTCTTCCCCCCTGCATGAGCGACGAAGTCGACGTTCCCGAGGACCACCCGCGGTACGAGTCGCTCCTGACCCGCCACCGGATCGAGGAGGGGGTCGACAAGGGCATCACGAGCAGGCAGGGTCTCATCGCGGAGGGGCGAGGCGAGACCTTCGATTACCTCCTCGGCGAAGGGACGATCGAGAGCGCCGACGCCGCCGAACGGGCGGCGGCCGCCCAGTTGCTGCTGGCCGAGCACCCCGTGCTCTCGATCAACGGCAACGTGGCGGCACTCGTTCCGGGCGAGTCGATCGAGCTGGCCGACGTCGTCGGGGCGGACCTCGAGGTGAACCTCTTCAACCGGACCGAAGAACGGATGCACGCGATCGTCGACCACCTCGAGGAGCACGGTGCGGAGGACGTCAAGGGACTCGCCGCGGACGCCCGGATCCCCGGTCTCTCTCACGAACGCGCCAAGGTCGACGCCGACGGTATCTACGAGGCGGACGTCGTGCTGGTGCCCCTCGAGGACGGCGACCGTGCGGAAGCATTGGGTGGGATGGGCAAGACCGAGATCGTGATCGACCTGAATCCGAAGTCCAGGTCGGCACGGGTGGCCGCCATCCCCATCGTGGACAACATCATCCGGGCGGTGCCGAACGTCACCGAGCACGCGAGGGAACTGGCCGACGCTTCGGAGGAAGAACTCCGAACGATCGTCGACGGGTTCGATCGGGACTGGGCGCTCGCGGACGCGGAACGGACGATCCGGGAAGGGTTGTAGGCCCGACCGCTCGAGCGGTCGCGACGCCGGGGCCTGGATCGACCAACCGTCGTGGACGCGTCACGAAATTTTATATTGCTGACAGTGTTATTGGTGGGCATGGAGCGAAACGTCGGCAGTACTGACCGGTACGCACGAATCGTGATCGGAATCGTCCTCGCCGCAGTCGGGATCGCCGGGTTCGCCGCGATCGGTTGGGAAGCGACCGGCACGGTCGGTCTGGTGGCGGGTGCCGTGCTCGTCATCGTCGGCGCAGTACTACTCGTCACTGCTGTAACCCAGCAGTGTCCGATCTACGCCGGCCTGTCCATGAGCACGTTCGAAGGACGGGGTTCCTGAGGCGGGTCGGAGCACCACGTCGTGTTTTCCCGCGAAGCGGCCGGCGGAGCCGCGCGTCCAGCCTTTGGGAACCACAACGCCTTTGCCGCTACAGGGTGGTACCACGTAGTAGTATGAGCGACTCGAACGACTTCGACCAGTTCAGCGACGTCGGCGAGGCGGACGTCACGCGGGCGATCGGCCAGGAGTGGACGGAGGAGTTCATGGATTTCTCGGACAGCGACGTGATCGTCGTCGGTGGGGGGCCGTCCGGCCTGATGGCGAGCAAGGAACTGTCCGACCGCGGCGTGAAGACGATGGTCGTCGAGAAGAACAACTACCTGGGCGGCGGCTTCTGGCTCGGCGGGTTCCTGATGAACAAGGTGACCGTCCGGGACCCGGCCCAGCACGTCCTCGACGACCTCGACGTCGATTACAAGCAGTCGAAGGACAGCGAGGGGCTCTACGTCGCCAACGGTCCGGAGGCCTGTTCGGGCCTCATCAAGGCCGCCTGCGACGCCGGGGCGAAGATGCAGAACATGACCGAGTTCACCGACATCGTCATCCGCGAGGACCACCGGGTGGGCGGCATCGTGATGAACTGGACGCCGGTCCACTCGCTCCCCCGCGAGATCACCTGCGTCGACCCGATCGCGGTCGAGGCGGACCTGGTGATCGACGCCACCGGCCACGACGCGATGGCCGTCACGAAACTCGACGAGCGCGGCGTCCTCGACGCCCCCGGCATCCAGGACGCGAAGGCGAGCGCGACCGGCATGGATCAGACCGACGAGGACAGTTACGGCGCTCCCGGCCACGACTCGCCCGGCCACGACTCGATGTGGGTCGGCAAGTCCGAGGACGCCGTCGTCGAACACACCGGTCTCGCCCACGACGGCCTCATCGTCACCGGCATGGCCACGGCGACCACGTACGGCCTCCCGCGAATGGGGCCGACGTTCGGTGCGATGCTCCTCTCGGGGAAGCGCGCCGCCCAGGCCGCCATCGACGAACTCGGCGTCGACGCGGAACCCGTCGACATGACGAGCCGCGCGAGTCCGGCGGACGACTGACGCCGCCCGGCGACGCCGGATCCCGACCCCCAGCGTCCGATCATGATCGAGAGGGTTACCCTGTACCGCGCACCGACGACATTCGCCGACGCCGAGGACGTCGCCCGATGGCTCGCGGAGCGGATCGAGGCGACGGTCGAGGTTCGTGACCGCTTCCTCGAGGTTCACCGATCCGACGACCTTCCGGAGCGGTTCGCCGACGCTCGCGTCCTCGATCCGTACGACCGGGAGACGGGCAACGCGATGCTGGGCGTCGTCAGGTACGAGGAACGGGTCCTGGAGGACCCCGAGCGTGGCGGCGGCGTACTGTACGACGGCCTCGCGGCCCAGCGTGCCCTCGGCGCCGTCATCCCGGACGGCGAACGGTCCCCGGACCACCTGCACGTCCCGATCCTCGATCGCGCGGTCGGCACCTGGGGCGATCACGACGGGCGCTGGCACAAGCGCGTGAACGTCCTGGGCCGGCCCGCGATCGTGTCCGTTCCGGGCCTCTACGAGGCGCCGGCGAAACCGGAGTCGTACTACG
>JBLGCL010000028.1:0-19787 GCA_047617305.1 Natronomonas sp. | reverse complement strand
CGGAGTTGACGGCGGACGGACGGGCCGTGCTGGCCGCTCTCCGAGACCGTCGTTTCGAGGCAACCCCTGCCGTCTGGTCGGACCCCGACGTCGAGTGGGCCACCTTCGACGCCGCCCTCCTGCGGTCGTGCTGGAACTATCACGAGGACGTTGACGCGTTCCGTGAATGGATCGACCACCTCGAAGGTGCCGGCGTGATCCTCCGCAACCCGGCCGACGTCGTCCGGTGGAACGTACACAAGTCCTACCTCCGCGACCTGGCCGACGCCGGCGTACCGACGCTCGAGACGGCCTGGATCGAGGACGCCGAAGTCGACGTCGAACTCGAAGGCATCCTGCGCGATGGTGGCTGGGATCGGGCCGTCGTGAAACCCGCCGTCGGCACCAGTTCGGTCGGGACATGGCGCACGTCGATCGACGAGGCGAGCGACCACCAGGATCGATTCGACGACCTCCGGGGATCGGGCGACGTGCTGGTGCAGGCGTTCGCGCCGGAGATCCGGGACGGCGAGCGTTCGTTCGTCTTCTTCGGCGGGGAATTCAGCCACGCGTCCAACTACGTTCCCGCCCCGGATGACTTCCGGGCACACCCGAACTTCGGCGGGACGACGGAACCCTACGACCCGCCAGGGTCGATCGTCGAACAGGGACGGGCGACCCTCCAGCAGGCGAGCGACATTCTCGGCATCGACCCGACCAGCCTCCCCTACGCCCGCGTCGACGGCATCGAACGCGACGGCGAGTTCCGGCTGATCGAACTCGAACTGATCGAACCGTTCCTCGGTCTCGAACGCGCCGACGGAGCGGTCGATCGGTTTGCCGACGCCATCGAACGATCGCTCCGTCTCGAACCGACCGCCCCCGCGGCGGAGGACGCCTGAGGACCGGCGCATGACGAACGACCGACTCCCACCGATCGGCATCGGAACGTACGACATGGAGCCCGAGGTCTGCAGGAGGAGCGTCGAGACGGCACTGAATCTGGGGTATCGTCACGTCGACACCGCCGAAATGTACGAGAACGAGCGTGCGATCGGCGAGGCCATCGAGGCGGCCGACGTCGACCGCGAGGACGTCCTCGTGGCGACGAAGGTCCACTCGAAGCACCTCGGGTACGACGACGCGATCGAACACGCCCTGGAGAGTGCTGATCGGCTCGGAGTGGACGCCATCGACCTGCTGTACATCCACTGGCCAATCCGAGCCTACGAGCCCGAGGACACCCTCGCGGCGTTCGACGAACTGTACGCTCGGGGCCTGATCCGACGGGTCGGCCTCTCGAACTTCACGCCCGACCTGCTGAACGAGGCG
The DNA here is from genome assembly GCA_047617305.1 of Natronomonas sp. Taxonomy (GTDB): domain Archaea; phylum Halobacteriota; class Halobacteria; order Halobacteriales; family Natrialbaceae; genus DATFIX01. Next base: position 18,476 of record JBLGCL010000028.1, on the reverse strand, counting down.
CTCGCCCACCTCGACGCGCCGCTCGCCGCCCACCAGGTCGAGTGCCATCCCCTCCTCCACCAGGACGAACTCCGGGCACTCGCCGGAACACACGATCACACGCTGGTCGCCTACTCGCCGCTCGCCAAAGGGACCGTGACCGAGGTGCCCGAACTCGTCGAAATCGCCGATGACCGCGGGGCGTCACCGGCGCAGGTGAGTCTCGCCTGGTTGTGCTCGAAGGACGTCGTCGCCAGCCCGAAGGCCACGAGCGAGGCCCACATCCGCGAGAACCTCGCGTCGCAAGAGCTGTCGCTGACCGACGCCGAAATCGCTCGAATCGACGGAATCGATCGAACGCGACGGCTGGTGGACTTCGACGGGGCACCCTGGCGGTGAGAAGGAGTGCCCAGGTCGTGAGAAGGGGTACCCGGGCGGTGATGAGTGGCGGCCTGGCGGTGACGGCCGTCGCTCTCGATCGGATTCCAACGCCTCCCGTGCCCGTAGAATCGCCGACGCGTTCATATCTCCCCGGCGTGACGGGGTCGTCGATGGTCACGATCGAACCCGAACGCCCCGCCGACGTCCCCGGGGTCCGGCGGGTCGTCGAGGCGGCCTTCGACACTCCTGCGGAGGCCGACCTCGTCGAGGCCCTCCGCGACTCGGACGGGTTCGTTCCGGAATGCGCGCTGGTCGCCCGGGACGGGGAAGATGGTGAGGACGGCGTCGTCGGACAGGTCCTCCTCACCGAAACCGGCCTCCTCGACGCCTGGCCCGCCGCCCTGACGCTCGCCCCGGTCGCCGTCCACCCGGGCCGGCAGGGAGAGGGAATCGGGGGCGACCTCGTTCGGGCCGGCCTCGAGAACGCCCACCGCGAGGGTTACGACCTCGTCTTCCTCCACGGCGACCCCGACTTCTACGGCCAGTTCGGGTTCGAACCGGCGGTTCCGGCCGGGGTCGAGAACTCCCTCGACCTCCCGGACCCGGACTTCCAGGTGTGCGAGTTGACGCCCGGCGCGCTCGAGGCCGCCGAAGGCCGGGTGTCGTATCCGTCGGCGTTCGACGGCGTGTGAGTCGTCCGGAAGCCGACCCCTCCCTTTCTTCGGCGATCGATCTCGCGTGATTCCGGTCGCGTTCAACCGCCGCCGGTCGTTTCACTGGTGCCCCACCCGCCGTACACCGACGTCCCCGGGTGGCGTTCCTGCCAGATGATCCAGAACAGCGGCGACAGGTCGCTCGCCTGGTCGAGCCTGGTGCCGGCGTAGGGCCCGTCGACCGCGACGCCCGAGACGCGTCGCCAGCGCGAGCCGCCGGCCCGGAGGTGTCGGGGGCCGTCCGGGGAGAACGAGAGCACCTCGTCGCCGACGCGACGGTCGTACCCGAACAGCGCGTCGTCCGGCCCGGTCGTGATGACGACCGGACGGTCCCCGACTCGGTCCTCGATCACGCCCGCCTCGAGGACCGCCGACAGGGGGTAGGCCTTGGCGGCCGCCTCGGTCGCGATCCCGAGCACGATGGTCTTCGGGTGGAGCCCGCCACGGTTGGCCTCGGCGCTCTCCCGGCGCGTCTCCTCGTAGCTGGCCACGAACGACCGCGGGTACTCGAACGCCACCGGCCCCACGACCGTATTTGAGCGTGGCGGGGGCAGGAGGACCTGCCCGTCCGGATAGGCCCGCTCCCACTCGCCCCAGGTCGTCAACGACGAGGGGCGCAGCGATAGCCGCTGCCCCGTCGCCTGCCCGCGTATTGCGGTGGCGTAGAGCTGGCTCCAGTAACTCCCGGTCGTCCGGTCGGACAGGACGAGGTTCGACTTCCAGAGCTTCCCCGTGACCTCGAAGGTGGTGACTTCGCCGCCCACCCGACGGACCGCCGTCATCCCGCTGGCACAGAGCGGACAGTAGGTCACGAGCAACGGGCCGTGGAACGCGTCGTTGACGATTTCGTGTTTGGCCAGCACCCGGATCGGATAGGCGCGGGCCTCGCCGTTCCGGACGACCCCAATCACGCCGTCGTTCGGTGCCAGGCGCGGTCGACCGACCGTTCCCTCGTCGCGTTCGATCTCGATATCGGTCCAGTCGGCCGCGAAGGCGGGGTCGGTGATCGCCGGGATGGCGTCGCCCGGCGCCGCGACGATCAGCGCCGAAGACGGGATCGGAAGCTCCCGGCCGGCGAGCGAGGACACTCGGTCGGGCTCCGCGGTGGGCTCCGGGCCCGCGCCGGAGCCACGGTTCGTCCCCGCGATCGACCCGGTCGACGTCACCGAGCCGCGGCCCGGGGGATCGTCCAGTCCGGCACAGCCCGAGAGTCCGAGAGCGGCCCCGCCGCCGATCGCCGCCAGGAACGCTCGCCGATGCATTGGCGGGATGGACGGACTCCGCCCCCATGACCGACGGGCGGTCGTGCGCGCCACGAACCCGACCGTGATCGGGAACGATCGTCCGGATCCGGAGCCCGACCGTGACCTCACTGACTCGTGACGGTTGCCACGACGCCCAGCAGTTCTTCGTCTTCGACGCCCGGCCCCGATCCACCCTGGAGGTCGGGGAACGGCCCCTCCAGATCGAACCCGCACGACGACAACAGTGTCTCGGTCGATTCCGGGGAGTAGTGCTGTTGCCAGAACCGGTAGATCGTGGCCGCGCCGTCCGGTTCGACGACGAGGTGCTGATCGAGCGCCACGGCCGTCTCCGGACCGGCGGCCGACGCCGAGAGCACCAGGTGGGGGTCCGGCCGCCAGAATTCCCCGGCTTCGCCCCGGAGCTTCCATTCGGTTTTCCGCTCGGCGTCCGGCAACGCCCCCGTCGGCAACACGTCGAAGGCGAAGTAGCCGTCGTCGCCCAGCGCCGTCCGGACCCGGTCGAGGACGGTCCGACGGTCCTCGGGCCCGAACGTGCCGAAGTCCGCGTCGATCCGGTCGGGCGGCCGACTGGCGGCGCCGTGCGTTTCGTCGAGGTGGGCCTCCAGCAGTCGCTCGGAGCGGTACGGGTCCGTCCAGAACTCGGCGCCGGGGGTGAACGGGGCCGGTCGTCGACCGGTCGCGGCCAGTGCCGGGAGGTCGACCCGCCCGTTACAAAGGACCTCGAAGCGGACGTCGACCATGCGTATCCGTCGTCCGGCCGGAGCATGAACCTTCCCCGCGGATCGATGCGGATCGACTCCGAACATCCGAGTTTTTTTCCCGCTCGATCGACTCGGTGACGTATGGAAATCTCTCAGGGCGACACGGTAACGATGGAGTATACCGGGCGACGGACGGACGGCAGCGTTTTCGATACCTCGCGCGAGGCGGTCGCCGAGGAGTCGGGGCTGTCGGATGAGGATCCCGATCGCGAGTACGACCCGATCACCGTCGATATCGGCGACGGCCAGCTCATCGAGGGCGTCGAGGAGGCCCTCATCGGCCTCGAGGAGGGCAACGAAATCACGGTCGAGGTGCCACCCGAGAAGGGCTACGGTCAGCCGTCTGAGGACCGGATCGTCGAGGAGGACGCGGACGAGTTCGCGCAGATGGTGGGCGAGGAACCGACGGAAGGGACCTACGTCGAGACCCAGGACGGCGCCTTCGGCGAGGTGGTCGACGTGGACGAGGAAACGGTGCGGATCGACTTCAACCACGAACTGGCGGGCGAAACCCTCGAGTTCGACGTCGAGGTCGTCGAGGTTCGCTGATGAAGTTCTTTCGCGACGTCGGGAAACGGGTGGAGCGGTTCAAGCAGGAGGTCGAGGACGTCGCGAAGGACGAGGCCGAGTACGAGTGTAGCGAGTGCGGCGAACTCGTGTACGCCGACCGGGAGGACTGTCCGGAGTGTGGCGCCGTGGCGGTGGTCGCACGCACGCCGGAGACCGAAGGCGAACCGGCGAACGGAGAAAGCGAAGGGACGGGAGCGGACGGCTCCTCGCCGGGCGCCGGCGATTCGGGAAGCGACCGGGGCGACGCGCCACCGGAGTGACGGACTCAAGGATCGGAAGTCGTCCGTTCTCCTTACCCCCACGGTCGTCGCGGCAGGAACAGTCGGGATTACCGCACCTGGCTTTGCCTATGCCGTACCGACGAGGACGCGCCGGACGAAGGGTCCCCGACGGAGCGGCAACCGACCGGGAACCATCGAACCCTGCTGACGGCACCTGATCACCGATTCCGGTTTTCGGCGCGGATCGGCGGGAACGTCTTCATTGGTTGTCAAAAGCGAGACGCTTAATATGCTAGGGCCCCGGTATCCGTTGCTACCATGAGTGACAACGAATCGGACGTACTCGTCTCTGCGGACTGGGTCGAGAATCACCTCGACGAGTTCCGGAGCGACGACCCCGAGTACCGCCTCGTCGAAGTAAACAGCCCCGAGAGTCCCGAGGAGGACTTCCCGTCGCGCTACGACCAGGGCCACGCGCCCGGCGCGATCGGCCTCCAGTGGGACGAGGACCTCTCCGACGAGGTCCGGCGCGATGTCCTCGAGAAGGACGACTTCGAGGCTCTGGTCGGCGAACACGGCATCACGGAGGACTCGACCGTCGTCTTCTACGGCGACGGCTGGATACCGAACTGGTTCGCGCTGTTCGCCTACTGGGAGTTCAAGTACTACGGGCACGAGGACGCCCGCGTCCTCGACGGGGGGAAGGACTACTGGGTGGAGGAGGACTATCCGCTGACCGAAGAGGAACCGGACTTCCCGTCGGTCGACTACGAGGCGCGAGGCCCCTTCGAGGGCATCCGCGCGTACAAGGACGACGTCGACAAGGCCATCGAGAGCGGCCTGCCCGTCGTCGACGTGCGCTCGCCGGAGGAGTTCACGGGCGAGGTGATCGCGCCGGAGGGCATGCAGGAGACCGCCCAGCGCGGCGGCCACATCCCCGGCGCGACGAACGTCCCCATCGCCCAGGTGCTCCAGGAGGACGGCCGGTTCAAGAGCGCCGAGGAACTCCGTCAGCTTTACTCCGATCACGGCGTCGACGGCGACGAGTCGACGATCACCTACTGCCGGGTGGGCGAGCGCTCGTCCATCGAGTGGTTCGTTCTCCACCAGCTGCTGGGCTACGACGACGTGCGCAACTACGACGGCTCCTGGACCGAGTGGGGCAACCTCGTCCGGGCGCCGATCGAGACGGGCGAGGAGTAGGCGCTGCCTGCCCCGACGGAGCCCCCAATACGGCGGGAATCCGGGCCGAGTGACTTCGGGAATCGTCCGGGCGTCGAGGACCAGCGGGAACTCCGAGTCGTTTTCGAGGAACGAGTCGAGGACGTCGAGGTCCGCGACCGACCGGACCGCCTGGCGTCGCCGTCGGCCATCGTCACGGCGACGGCCTCGTGGCGAGCCCAGGTGTATTCGGCCCATCGGTGGATCGTCCGATCGATCGGATGGGCGTTCCCCTCCCCGACGATCCCGAACAGCCGGGAGACGTCCTCGCGGCCGAGCGCCGACAGTACGTACTCGCTACCCGTCGTCGCGTCCGGTGGGTCGGTCATCGTCTAGCGATCTGCAGGATCCCTCTAACTGTTCACCTCGCGGTCGTTCGGCCCCTTTTCCACGATCGACGTCACCGCTCCGGTGACCCCTCGGCCTCGCGGCCCGAGAGCGAATCGACTTCCAGCGCGTACCATCGTCGGTCCGGCCCCGCGTCGGAAGATTCCCGGACGGTCGCGGCAGTGTCGGCGGCCCGCCGGAAGAAGATGGCCGCCGCACGGTTCGACACTGCCTCGTCCGGCAGTTCGACGATCGCCCCGGTCGCGATCGCGCTCTGCCAGGATCCGTCCTCGCTACCGTAGTCGTACACCGTCAGCGTCGCCTGCTCGGTGGCCTCCAGGAACTGCTCTTTTCGGCTGTCTTCCACCGACAGGAGCTGGAAGATGCAGCGATGTTGCCCCTCGTCGTAGCCGTACGAGAGCGGAATCCCGTAGCTGGTTCCCTCCCTGGCGAGCGACAGGATGCCGTGCCCGTGCTCGCCGAGAAAGGCCCGCGTTTCCTCCCGTCCCGTCTCCGACCCGATACCGTACATGCCCCGTTCCTGAGGACCCGACCGGTATCAAGGTTCTCCCGGATCGGGAGCGCGTCGAGTCGTGGAAATCCCAACCGAGAACGCAAGAGACATAATATCACCAGGTGTAACTACCCGGTAATGGATCGACGAACCTTCCTCAGGAGCGTCGGCACTGGGGTCACGGGAATCGCTCTCGCCGGGTGCGTGACGACCGAGAGCGGTGGCGGCGAGACGACGACCTCCGGAGGTAGTCCGACGGAGAGCGAGACGACGACGTCTGGGACGGGGACGGCCACCGAAACGCGCGGGGAGACGACCGCGGAATCGACGCCGACGGCCACGCCGGACCCCGACCTGGAGGGGACCCTCCGGGTCGCCACTTACAGCGCGTTCGTCAGTTCGCCGAGTTCGAGTCCGGGCGCGTGGCTCAAAGAGGCGTTCGAGGAACGGTACCCCAACGCGACGCTGAAGTACGAGACGCCGAACAGCGGGATCAACTACTACCTCCAGCGTCGCCGCCAGGGTGCCGGGATCGACGCCGACGTCTACGTCGGCCTCAACACGGACGAACTCATCAGGATCGACGATAAACTGTCCGGAAAACGACTGTTCCGTCGGATCGACGAGAAACGGCTCGACAACGCGGGTCACGTCATTCCGGAACTGAAGGTAGATCCGAAGGGGCGGGCACTGCCCTACGACACCGGGTACATCAGCCTGGTCTACGACGAGCGCACGGTCTCGGCACCGGGAACCTTCGAGGCGCTCGCGAAACCCGAGTACGAAGGGACGCTCCTCGCCGAGAACGCCCAGACGAGCGACACGGGCAAGGCCTTCCTGCTGTGGACGATTCACACCCTCGGCGAGGACCAGTACCTCGACTACTGGCAACGGCTGATCGACAACGACGTGCGCATCCTCGAGAACTGGGACAAGGCCTACGCCGCCTACGGCGACGGCCAGCGTCCGATGGTCGTCTCGTACTCGACCGACCAGGTATACGCCAACCGGTACGACCAGAACATGAAGCGCCACCAGGTCGGGTTCCTGAACGACCAGGGCTACGCTAACCCGGAGGGAATGGCCGTCTTCGAGACGACCGACGAACCGGACCTCGCCCGGGCCTTCGTCGACTTCATGCTCTCGAAGCCGGTCCAGTCGAAACTCCCGGTGTTGAACGTCCAGTACCCGGCCACCGACCACGCCGATATGCCGGCAGAGTTCGAGAAATACGCCTACACGCCGGACGAACCGGTGACGTTTACCTACGACGAATTGAAAGGCAACGTCGAGACGTGGGTCGACGAGTGGGCGCGCCAGATCGCCAGCAAGTGATCGTCGGGAGGCACGGGTAACCGTGTCGAGCGAGTCCGACGGGGACGGTGAGGAACCCGGCCCGATGCGGCGGAGGAAGCGGAACGGTCCGGCCGTCGCCGAACGGTGGCTCGAACGCCACGGCCTCGAACTGGCGAGCGTCGCGACCGCCCTCGTCGTCCTGGTGGTCTTCTACTTCCCGGTCGGTCTCGTTCTTCGCGAGGCCGTCGTCTCCCGGGGACGGTTGACCCTCGCCCCGGTCGCCGACGTCCTCCTCGATCCCTTCTACACCGGCGCTCTCGCGGACGTCCTGGCCAATCCGCTGGCGGTTGGACACCATCTCGGCGCGGTATGGGGGTACGTCACGGGGGTCCGGATCATCGTGCGTCCGCTCGTCGTCCTGGGCTCCGTGACCCCGCTGCCCTGGCCGCACCTCGTCATGCCGTCGGCCCGCCTCGGCCTGATCGGCTTTACGGGCTACCAGGCGACCCTCTCGACGATCCTCAGCGTTCTGCTGGGACTGCCGGGGGCGTGGATTCTCTCCCGGTTCTCGTTCCGTGGGCGTCGCTTCCTGCGCTCGCTCACCATCCTCCCGTTCGTCCTCCCGGGGATCATGGTCGCGATCGGCTTCGTCGCCATGTTCGGGACGAACGGGACGCTCAACGACGTCCTCCGGGCAGTCGGTCTGCCGACGATCGACATCCTGTTCTCTTTGAAGATCGTGCTGCTCGCGCACGCCTTCTACAACGCGCCGCTGGTGACTCGGGTGACGACGGCCGCCTGGGAAAGCGTCGACGCCCGGGCGGTCGAGACGGCCCGAAGTCTCGGGGCGAGCCCCCTGCGCGCGTTCAGGGACGTGATCGTTCCGCAGTTGCTGCCGGCGATCCTGACCGGTGCCCTCCTCACCTTCGTCTTCACGTTCATGACCTTCCCGATCGTCCTGGCGCTGGGCGGCCTGCAACTGGCGACCGTCGAGGTGTGGGTCTACCGGCGCGTCCAGCAACTCGAACTCGCCGAGGCCGCCGCCCTCGCGGTCGTCGAGACGACCGTCTCGCTGGTCCTCACCTACGCCTACCTCCGGTACGAGGCCCGCCAAGCCGAGCTGGGGGCCGGAACCCCGCCGGAACGGGACCCGCTCGTCCCGTCGCTTCGATCGTTCCTCACGGGGCGGCGGCTGGCGATCGTGGGCTACGGCGTGGTCGTCCTCGTCGTGTTCGTCGGCCCCCTGGCGAGCATGGTGATCGAGAGCGTCTCCGGGGGCGGCGGGTTCACGCTCCGCTGGTATCGCTTCCTGATCGAGCGCCAGACGACCGGTGCCGGGTTCCAGACGAAACCGCTCCCGGCGGTCCGCAATTCCCTGCTCTTTGCCGCCGGAACGGTCGCCGTCGCGGTCCCGATGGGCGTGACGATCTCGGTGGTGACCCAGCGTCATCGCTGGGGTCGTTTCTGGCAATCGATGGCGATGGCACCGCTGGCGGTCAGCGGAATCATCTCCGGGATCGGCCTGCTCCAGTTGGTCTTCGGCGTTCCCCTGCCGGGGCCGTTCCGGATCCCGCTCCCGGACCCGGTCGCGATCACTCTCGTGATTCACCCGCCCGAACGGCTCCAGCTCACGGGGCCGGTAGCGATCGTCGCGGCCCACGCCGTCGCGGCCTACCCATTCGTCGTCCGAAACGTCTCCCCGCTGCTGGCGCGGGTCGACCGGGCGACCGTCGAGTCGGCCCGGAGCCTGGGTGCGACCCGGGCCAGGGCTCTGCTCGACGTCGAGCTCCCGCTGGTCGCCTCGGGCGTCGTTGCCGGGGCGGCCTTCGCCGTTGCCATCTCGATCGGCGAGTTCAACTCGACAGTGATTTTGGCGGAGGGGACGACCAGCTACACCATGCCGGTCGCCGTCGAACGCTACCTCGGGAGCCGAACCCTCGGGCCCGCCAGCGCGATGGGGACGGTCATGCTCCTCGTCACGGCCGCGAGTTTCGTCGTCATCGACCGCCTCGGCGGCCACTTCGAGCGCGAACGCGGTCGCGGGGGGATGTAACGATGGTCGACCTTCACCTCGACGGCCTCGCGAAGGAATACGGGTCGACGACCGCCCTCGAAGCGATCGACGCCGACGTTCGCGAGGGGGAGTTCTTCACCCTGGTCGGCCCCTCGGGGTGTGGCAAGACCACGACCCTCCGCCTGATTGCGGGATTCGAAGACCCGACCGACGGGCAGGTGCGCTTCGGCGACCGCGAGATGGCCGGCGTCCCGCCGGAGGACCGGGACGTGGGCATCGTCTTCCAGAACTACGCGCTGTTCCCGCACATGCCCGTGGGCGAGAACGTCGGATACGGCCTGCGCTTTCGCGACCCACCCGGCGAGGTGACCGACGAGGAGCGAATCTCGAACCTGCTCGAGCTGGTCGACCTGGCGGGGTTCCAGGACCGCGATCCCGAAGCGCTCTCCGGAGGACAACGACAGCGGGTGGCGCTGGCCCGGGCACTCGCGCCGGGTCCCGAGGTGCTTCTGCTCGACGAACCCATGAGCGCTCTCGACGCCCGCCTTCGGGAATCACTTCGCCGAACCGTCCGGGAGATCCAGCAGGAACTCGACATCACGACCGTCTACGTCACCCACGACCAGGCCGAGGCGCTGGCCGTCTCGGACCGCGTTGCCGTCATGAACGACGGCCGGATCGAGCAGGTCGGGTCCCCTCAGAACGTCTACCGGCGGCCGAATACCGAGTTCGTCGCCCGGTTCGTCGGCGAGAACAACGTGTTCACCGGGCAGGTGGTCGAATCCGATACCGCCGGCGCCGACACCTCCCCGCCCCGGGTCGCCGTCGGTGACGCCGAGTGGCTCCTGCCGGCGGTCGAACCCGGGGCCGAACGCCAGCCCCTTCGGGAGGGCGACCAGGTCACCTTCTGCGTGCGCCCGGCCGACCTGACTCCGGGAGCGGCCACGAACCGACTGACCGTCGACGTCCGCTACCGGGAGTTCCTCGGCGAGGTCGTCCGCGTTCACGGCGAGTGGGGCGGGCGAACCGTCGTCGTCCGACTGCCGGAGGTGCTGGAGGACGACCGACTCGTGCTCGGGTTCGATCCGGCGGACGTTCACGTGGTCGAGACTGGCTGATCGCGGTCATCGGGGGACCCGATCAGAGAACGGTCCCGATCGCCCACCCGATCGCGATACCCGAGGAAAGCAACAGCAGGACGGCGAGCAGGCGAAGGAACCACTGCCGCCGAGCGTGGCTCTTGCTGGGTACGCTCCGTCCGACCCGATCGGGCGGCATCCCCGCGGAAAGGAGCCCCGCGAACGCTGCAAGCCACGCTCGATCCATGGCTCCGGTACGCCGTGTGACCGCAAAGCACTATCGACGACGGTCGTCGATACGGATCGACGTCGTTCACGCTGACGGGCGGGCACAGGCCACCGCCCCCCGATTCCCACACCCCTCCTCCATCCAGTCTCGTGGGTAGTTCGCCGGTCGGGATGGATATTCGCGGTTAACACAATACTCCAATATATAATAAATAATTTATTAACTCTAGACTCTCTGATAATCAGATTTATTAGAATCTAATTCTGTGTTAATATCGAGATGGCACACATTCACCTCGGCGAAGGCTCGTTCCCGCTCTGGGCGCTCGCCCTGTGGACGGGGCTCGGAGTGGCACTGATCGGCATCGTTACGTACCGTATCCGTAACAACGGGGTCGATCCGAACCGGATCGCCCTCGCGGGCATCGCCGCCGCGGCGAGTTTCGCGATCTTCCAGTTGAACATCCCGGTGTGGGGCGGCGTTCACATGAACTTCACCGCCCTGGTCGGCATCCTTGCCGGTCCGCTACTCGGGACGATCATCGCACTGGTCGTGAACGTCTTCTCCGCAGCGCTTGGTCACGGCGCGATCGGCCTCCTCGGGGCGAACACCCTGGTCAACGCGACCGAGGCCGTCGGGGCCTATTACGGCTTCCGCTGGCTGCGGCGTACCGACTGGGACGTCTTCCCGGCGTCGGCCAGCGCCGCGACGGTCGGCCTCGCGGCCGGCGCCCTCCTCATGGGTGCGATCATCGTGGTCAGCGGCGTCAACGGGAGCGCGCTCCCGCGCTCGGATTTGACTATCGCCGTCGCCGGCATGGTCGGGCTGAACCTCGGCGTCGCCGTGATCGAGGGGCTGTTGACGGGGTTCATCGTCCAGTTCCTGGCGTCGATTCGGCCCGACCTGATCGGCGAGAGTTCCGAGGCCGAGCGGTCCGAATCCACAGGGGTGAGCGCCTGATGGAGCGCTGGAAACAGTACGGCGGCCTCCTGGGGCTCCTCGTCGCCTTCACGGGGCTCGGCCTGTGGGGGTTCACCGCGACCGGCGGGGCGATACCGTACGGCAAACGGTTCGCGAAAACGATCCAGCGCGGGACACGGAACAGCGGCGGTCCACTCCTCGAGCTCGAGCGCGGCATCGTCATCGCTGGCCCGATCCGACAGGGCGGCATGGTGCTCGAGTGGCTCGGCCTCCTGGCGCTGCTGACGATCGTCGCGATCGGTCTGTACGTCTACGTCGACAGAAACGGAGCCGGCGACGGGACGGAGGTTTCGCGATAAGCGATGGCCGCCCTCTCCAATCACGTCCCTGACCCGCGGCTGATGACCGCCTACGCCGAGCGCCACGACGGCCCGCTCCACCGGGTCAACCCCTGGACCAAGGTCGGCGTGCTGGGCGCGCTCGTCCTCGCCGTGACGGTGGTCGACGGCGTGGCTCCCCTCGGTACGCTGTACGGTGCCGTCCTGGCCGCCTACTGGCTCGCCGGGCTTCCCCTCCGACGGCTCGCCGGGTGGTACACGCTCCCGCTGCTGTTCGTCGTCTCCATCGGCGGGCCGCTGCTCGTGATGGAACCTGGCACGCCGATCGGCACCGGCGTCCCCACGCCGCTCGGGACGTTCTCGATCACCTGGGCCGGTGCGGCGCTCGTCCTGGAACTGGCCGCGCGATCGCTGACGGTCGTCACGTTCGTTCTGGCGGCGACGATGACGACGGCCTACGCCGACGTGGCGACCGTGATCGATCGGCTCCTCCCGCGACCGATCGACCAGGTGGCCCTGCTCACCTACCGGTTCACGTTCGTCATGCTCGAGACGCTGGAGGACCTGGTCAAGGCCGCGCGGTCCCGCGGGGCGACGCTCTCGGAGTTCTGGGCCAACCGGCGGCTGTACGCCCGGATCATGGGCATGACGATGCTGACCGCGATCGAACGGTCCGAACGGCTCGTCGTCTCCATGCGGGCACGTGGCTACGACGGCGATCTGCGCCTCGAACGGTCGATCCCCCGACCGCCGATCCACGAAATCGCGTTCGTCGTCGGCGCCTACCTTCTCGTCGTCGGCTACGAACTCGTCCTCGTCTGGGGGGTCGCATCATGAGCCACGGGACCGCGTCCGACTCCGACGCCCCGCTGATCGAACTGGAGTGTCGGTCCCACACCTACCCCGACGGGACCGTCGGCGTCCACGACATCGAGTTCGACGTGTACCCGGCGGAGATCGTCGCGGTCGTCGGCGGCAACGGCGCCGGCAAGTCGACGTGTCTCGAACACCTCAACGCCACGCTGGTCCCCGACGAGGGACAACTGGTGGTCGATGGGACCGAAATCACGAAGGGCAACCGCGAGTACGCGCGGTCCGAGGTCGGGTTCGTCTTCCAGGACGGCGACACCCAACTGGTCGCGCCGACGGTGCTCGACGACGTGACCTTCGGGTTGCACAACCGCGGCGTCACCGGCGACGAGGCGATCGAACGCGCTCGGGAGGCGCTCGCTGCCGTCGACGCCGCACACCTCGAGGACCGCGTCCCCCACTACCTGAGCGGGGGCGAGAAGCGCCTGGTCGGTCTTGCGGGGGTCCTGGTGCTCGAACCCAGCGTGATCGTGCTCGACGAACCGTTCGCCGGACTCGACCCCGACCGTTCGAGGATGGTCGCCGATCGGCTTCGGGAGATCAACGAGGGTGGCATCAGCGTCGTGTTCTCGACGCACGACCTCGACGTCGCCGCCGAACTCGCCGATCGTGTCTGTGTCATGCACGACGGCAACGACCTCGGGCGCGGAACGCCACGGGAGGTGTTTTACGACGACGAGTTGCTGTCGCGGGCGAACCTCCAGCCGCCGACACCGGTGCGGATTGCCCGGGACCTCGGACTGCACGATCGACGCCCTGTCACGGAAGCCGAACTCGTGGAGTCGCTCCCGGCGGCGGACGGCCCGACGACTGCGACGGGCGACGTCCTCCCCGACGGCGGCACCTGAACGGAGAGCGGGCCCACCTACGGCCGATCGTCCCAGAACCGATCCAACCCATAGGACAGCATGTCCGGACTCACCGGCTGGAACGACTCGCTCTCGGGGACGTACTCCCGAACCGAGTCCCAGCCGTCGCGGGCGTACCGTTCGTCGACGAGCACCCGAACGCCGACCTCCTCGGGGCCCCGAATGACCCGGCCGACCGCCTGGCGGGCCTTCCTGACGGCGGGGATCGTGAGCGCGTACTCGAACCCGTCGCCGAACGCCTCGTCGTAGGCCGTTCGGACGGCCCGGGTTCGGGGACTCGCGGTGTTCACGATCGGGACGCCACAGACGATCGCGGCCCGGAGGCGATCCCCCTGGTAGTCGACGCCCTCCGTGAGGGTGCCCCGAAGGCTCGTCACCAGCACCTTCGGGTCGCCGTCGAAGAACTCGGCCTTGAGGTCCTCGGTGACGTCGTCGGCGCTGGACTCGTCGAGCAGGACCCGCTTATTCACGTCGCTTTCCCGGAGCGCCGCCGCAGCCCATTCGGCCTCCGCGTAACTGGGCATCCCGACGAGGACGTTCCCCGGCGACCGGGCGACCGTCCGGATCGCGTCGGCGTAGACGCGGCGGGTCTCGTTTTCCTCGCCCGGATCCCCCCGGCCGGTCTTGGTCGCCGGCGGGCCGCGATTGTCGTACGTGAACTTCGGCGCGGCGACCGCGAAGCTCTCGCGGTTCCCGGCGGGGAAGTGCAGGCCGTAGGTCCGCTCGCTGATCGGCCGCCCGGCCTCGCGTTCGAGGTGGCGGAGTCCGGTCACCTCGGCGAAGACGTCGAGCGGGGCCAGCGTCGCGCTCATCAGCACCCCGCCGCCGAACTCGGCGAGGCGGTCGCCGATGGCGTCGCCGGGGACGCAGTTGTGCAGCGAGAGGCGGGCGGTGTAGGCCCGCCGCCAGGAGTCCGGCGGTTCGGCGTCGTCCCAGGTGCGGTCGAGTTCGATCTCACGGAAGAACGTCTCGTAGTCGCACTGCCGCCAGGCGGTCAGCGTCCGTCCGACGCCGGGGACCGCCCGCCCTTTCTCCTCGTCGTCGGCCTCGTTGAGAATACGAGCGACGATCGTCCCCACGGCCTCGGCGCGGCGCCAGACGTCCTCGGTGTGCCCCTCGCGGTCGGCCCACTCGGTGATGGCGTCCGGCTGGGGCCGTTCCGGGTCCCGGAGGGGGATCTCCTCGTTTTCGAGTTCGGTCAGGTCCGCCCGCCAGCCCTCGTGCTCGCGGTCGAGGAACGCGGTCACCCGGCGGTCGAGTTCGTCCCGGAGGTCCCGGAGCAGCGCCCTGACCGCCTCCAGGTCGTCGCGGGTGACGTCCACCTCGGACAACTCGGCCCGGATCAGGTCGGCGTCGGCGGTCGCCTCGACCCGGTCGCCGCGCTCGTCGAAGGTGAGCGGCTGGATGACCCGGGTCAACTCCGCCTCGGCGTCCCGCAAGGAGGCGTCGGCCACCCCGTCGCTCACCAGGTCGCGCACCCGCGGTTCGAGCATGTGCGCCTCGTCGCAGATCACGAACGTGTCCTCGTCCAGCAGCGGCGCGGTGAACGCAGCCGTGGTGGTCGGATCGAACGCGTGGTAGTAGTTCCCCACCACGACGTCGACGTGGGGCAGGAGCGCGCCCATGATCGAGTGCGGGCAGGCCCCGTGGCCGGCCGACCGGGCCACGAGGTCGTCGGGTTCGATCAGGCCGGCGTCCTCGAAATCGAAGGGGACGGCCTCGACCGGATCGCCGTCGGCCGGCAAGGCGTCGAGGAATTCTGCGTAGAACGGGCAGTACTCGGTCCCCTCCCCGCCGTCGTCGTACTCGGGCATCTCGGACGGGTACGGCGTCGGTTCGCCGGCCGTCTCGAGGTAGTTCGCGGCGCTCCCGCCTCGCCCGCTATCGGCCAGGCCGACCTGCCGGCTGCGAGCGCGCCCGGCCAGCGACTGGGCCGTCGTCGACCCCCCTTCGCCGGTGAGGTCCCGGCTGTGCTCGCGCAGGCTCTCGCACCGGTCGTACACGTTTCCGTCGTCGATCCCGCCGGCGCCCTCCCGGTTGTACGGGCAGACGTCGGCCTTCCCGACGAGCGTGAGGCCGGAGACCGGCGACCAGTCGTCCGGCAGGTTCGCGTTGATCGTCCGGAGGTCGGCCTCGAACTGGCGGAGCTGTTGCTTGACGCTCGTGAGCACGAGGACGCGTTCGAAGCCGCTGTCCGGATCGCGGACGAGGTGGATCCCCGCCGTGAGCGCGAGCATCGTCTTCCCGGTCCCGCAGGCGCCCTCCAGGACCGTGAACCCGCGATCGCGCGCGGTCTCGACGGCCGTCTCGATCCCGTCCACCTGCGGCTCGTAGGGCTCCTCGTGACCGAACACGGTCCGCCAGTCCTCGTCCGCAGTCATCCTCTGGGCCCTGGTCGTGGCGGAGGAAAGGCGTGTCGGAGTCCGGTTCCGGGAGACGCGCGCGATCCCCTCACGGGACGACGCCGACCGTCAGCAGCGTCCCCAGTTCGCGGTAGCGTTCGACCATCTCCTCGCGTGTCTCCCATTCCTCCAACGGGAAGTCGTCGGCCGGCGGAATCTCGATCTCGCGATCCGGAACGTTGTCCTGGCAGGCCAGGTAAAAGCCGGCGTCGCGGAACGCCTCGCGGTACTCGGCCCGACTCCAGAGCGTCATGTCCACCGCGATGTACTCCGACCAGTCGTGGGAGTAGGGGTTCTCCTCGAAGTAGTTGACCGCGCAGTGAAACGTCCCGCCGGGACGGAGCACCCGCCGGAGTTCCCGGAGCGCCTCGATCGGGTCCGCCGCGTAGTAGAAGGCCTCCATGGAGAAGGCGTGATCGACGCTGTCGTCCGCGAACGGGATCGAGGTGAACGTGCCCCCGACGAACGCGACGTCGGGATCGTCGGTGGCAGTCCCGGCGTTGGCCGCCATCTCCGGCGACGCGTCCAGGCCGTAGGCCCGCCCGGCCCCGGCCTTGGCGCGCAGCGCGCGGACGGCGTACCCGCTCCCGGACCCGAGGTCGAGCACGACCTCGCCCGGTTCGACCGGCATGCGGGCGAGGACCTCCTTCGCGGTGTGCCAGTGCTCGTCCGCCATCGACTCGTCGCGGCCGTCGGCCGCCCACTGATCGAACTCCTCCCGGACGGTCATACCCGGGGTGTAGGAAGCCGGCGACAAAACGGTTCTGTCCGACAGGTCGCGGCGGAACATCCGAGAGCCTTTTGCGGGCCCCGATTCACGGTCCCGGCATGGTCGGACCCAGAAAGCGCTACAAGCTGGCCGACACCGCCCAGCAACTCGTCGGGGGGTTCCTCCTGGCCGGGCCGTTCGTCGTCACCGAGGAGGTGTGGGTACTGGCGGCGAACATGACGCCCGTCCACGCGATCGTGACGGTCGGCATCGTCGTCGCCATCGGGTACGGCGCGCTCTACGAGGCCGACGCCGACCGGGACCCGGAACGGGAAGCCGAGGTCGCCGGCGTCCCGCTCCGGTTCGTCTCGCTGATGGGCGTCTCGTTCGGCTCCGTCGTCATCCTCGCGCTGGCGTTTACGGCCCCCGAGACGTTCCTCGTACAGGAGGGAATCCTGACGGACCCCTCCGAGACGACGGTCGCGGTGACGACCCTCAAGGCCATCTCGGTCGGCGCCATCTTCAGCGTCGTCGGGGCCGCGACCGCGGACAGCGTGTTCTGACGGGGACGACCGGATCCCCCCTTGGTTCCACGCAACGGGCCCCGCGGTTGCTATCCGTCGAGGCCCGTTTCGCCGATCGACAGGCCTTTGCGTCCGCCTGCACAGTTCGGTGACATGTCGGATTGGTCCCGACGGGACGCCCTCCAGGCAGTCACCTCTGCGGCGGTGCTGGCCATCGCAGGGTGTTCCGGAAGCACGAGCAGTACGGACGAAGTCCCGCGGCAACGAGGCGAGCCGGTGTCTGACGTCGAGGTGACGTTCGCCCGGGACCGGAAGGGCCGGTCACTCTTCGAACTCGAGGACCACGAGGAGGATCGAATCGGGGGCCTGCATTTCATGACGGGCGAAGACGACCGCGACAGGGTCACCTTCCGGTCCGGCGGCCCGGCCGAGAAACTGCAGTCGTTCGTGAAGGCGACGGACCTCGAGGCCGAGTCGGTGTACCTCCTGGAACGAACCGTCGGCGCGTGCTACGAAGTTCGCCTCACGGGGGTTTACCGCGAGTCGGACGGCGTCGAAGCCGATTTCTGCCGGGCGCTCCGACCGGCCGACGTCCCCTGTGCGAGCGACGACGAGGACGTCGTCGGCGTCGCCATCCGGTTGCCGTTCGACGGCGAGGACTTCAACTCGTTCGGATCCCGCTGGGGAAGCGACTGCGACCGCCCGGGAACGGCCATCGCCCGCGAAGGGGGTGACGACGGGTGACCGATCGGCCGCGGCGCGTCCGGTCCAGGCGGTCGGTGCTGGCCGCCTGTGGCGCAGGGATGGCCGCCCTGGCGGGCTGTTCGGCCGTCGGGATCCGGTCCGGGGACGACGAGGATCCGGACTACGACGCCGGACGACTCGCCGCCATCGGCCGCGAGGGAGCCCCGTCCCGTCCCGACGCGTTCCCGGTGACGGTGACCGACGAGATGACCGAGCGCCACTCCGAGCGCGCCCGGGAGCTCCTGGACGCCGTGCCGGAGCGTCCGGAGGTGCTGAACGGGGTGGTGACCCGTCGGCTCCGGGACCACCGCGAGGAGGTGGCCGAGGCCCTCGACGAGTCCCGGGCCGAGGACGGCGAGACCGAAGCTGGACCCCACGGCGACGAGGAGCCGGGTCTCGAGCGCCTCTCGGAGGCCCGCCATGACCGTGCCGACGCCGCCGAACTCCTCGGCGCGTATCGGGGCGCGACCCGCGAAATCGACCCCGACTGGGTCGCCGAGCGACGCGAAACGCTCCGGTCGGACCGTCG